>CALAZP010000041.1 GCA_937926355.1 uncultured Saprospirales bacterium | reverse complement strand
GGAGGAAGATTTTGTGGATTTCTATTTACCTCAAAGAACCATACTAAAAAGAATTAGTCAAACGGGTCCTGGGATTGCTACCGGGGATTTAACTGGAGATGGTATTCCAGAAATCATGTTTGGAGGAACCCCAGAACAACCTGCTGAAATTTGGACCTTTATAGACACCAATCGATTTCAAAAAATTTATCTAGATGGAATAACTGGTTTAACTGAGAGCTATGACCATCAACTAGAAATGATCGATATAGATCAAGATGGAGATATGGATATTGTAACAGGTGCTGGAGCATATTCGCCCTACGAACCTGAGATTTATCAACACAAATTATATAGAAATCAAGGTACTACCTTTGCAAAAGAGCAACTTCCGATTGGTGCATTTCCCGTTTCTGTTCTAGCTACTGAAGATTTCGATCAGGATGGCGATATGGATGTGTTTGTAGGAGCAAGGGTACAAAATAACCAATACCCGCTTGCCCCACTAAGTCAATTATTAATCAATGATGGTCAGGGCTATTTTGATACCTTAGAAAGTCCAACATTTGACCTCGGATTGGTTACAGATGCCGTTTGGACTGATTTTGACCAAGATGGGTGGAAAGATTTGGTGGTAACTAGAGAATGGGAATCGATTGTCGTATTAAAAAATAATAAAGGAAAAGCGTTGGAAGAAGTGACCTCCCCCGGTATTCAAAAATATAAAGGCTGGTGGTCCATGGTGAAAGCAATGGATTTAGATGGTGATGGGGATGAAGATTTGATATTGGGGAATTTGGGTAACAATCATCGATTTAAAGTTTCTTCTCAATATCCATTGACCTTATATGCTCCGGATATCGATTTAAATGGGGTTTTAGATTTACTTCCAGGAGCCTATTATGAAAATGAAGCAGGGGAATTTATAGAATACCCTGTTCATTATTTAGATGAATTAGCCTCACAATCTCCCTTTTTTAGAAAGAATTTTACCTCCTATACTGATTTTAGTCGTCAAACGATGAAGGAGGTATTAGACAAAGGAAATAAAGAGAATATGGTGGTTAGAACAATAAATACGACCAGTAGTTATGTGTTGTGGAATGAAGGAGGGAAATTCAATTGGCAAGAATTACCGTTGGAGGCACAAGTTTCTCCAATCAAAGATGCATTTTGTAGAGATTTCAATGAAGATGGAATCATTGATATTTTACTGTTAGGAAACGACCATTCTTTTGATGTTTCAACCGGTGATTTTTCTGCGAATAAAGGGTTGGTAATACTAGGAGATAGTCAACGCCATTTCAAGGCGATTCCCTATAGAGAAACGGGTTGGGGGACAGAGGGAGTCATTAACCAATTAAAAGTAATTGATTATCAACAGGAACAGTATTATATAGCGGGAATGCATAAGTCACCGGTCCGTGTATTTAAATTAAAGTGATATAATTATGATAAGACCATATATTTTAGCAGAATCTAATTGGGCCACTATTAAGGAAGCGTCTTTTGAATTAGCAGTTTTACCCTGGGGAGCGACTGAAGCACATAACTATCATTTACCGTATGGAACGGATAACTATGAAGCAGAAGGTTTGGCAGCCGAGTCAGCAAGAATTGCTTGGGAAAAAGGAGCTCGATTAACAGTACTCCCCACCATACCATTTGGAGTAAATACGGGTCAAATGGATATTGCATTGGATATGAACCTCTATCCTTCAACTCAAATGCTCATATTGGACAATCTTATTGAGGTTTTAAATAATCATGGAATAAAAAAATTGGTGGTTTTTAATAGTCACGGAGGAAATGATTTTAAGACCATGCTCAGAGAATTAGGATGCAAGTATCCTGAAATGTTTTTATGTCAAACTCATTGGTTTAAGGCTATGGATAATTCCCAATATTTTGAAGAACCAGGTGATCATGCGGATGAAATGGAAACAAGTTTGATGATGCACTTAGCACCGGATTTGGTTTTACCATTGGAAAAGGCTGGAGAAGGAAAAGAGCATAAAAATAGGATTAAAGCTTTGCGAGAAGGATGGGCATGGACGGAGCGTCCATGGTCGGTAATCAGCCAGGATACCGGCGTAGGTAACCCCAAAAAGTCATCTGCGGAGAAGGGCGCTAGATTTTTTAAAGACGTTTCAGAAAAAATGGGGCAGTTTTTGTACGATTTAGCTGTAACCCCCGTTAAAAATATGTATGATTAAAAGTATGTCAATGTCGGTAAAATTAAGATTGGAAATGTTATGGTGGGCTTTTACTTTAGTATTGACTTTAGTCTTGGTATTGCCTATTACCACTCAAATTCCACAATATCCTTTTCTAGGAATCAATATTTTATACATCATAACCTTCGTTACCATTACTCGGCACTTATTTTTGTTGCAACACACTTTCATTGCTCCGTTTCAGCGCGTTCGATTGGCATTAATATTTTTGATGATCCCCTTTATTTTCTATCAAATTCAAGAGCTCAATTATTTTCAAATTACCTTAGATGAACAAGGATTAGATTTTTTTGTCAGCCATCTTCCTTATGAAGATAGGGGCTCCATGATGAGGTATTTATACAACCAAATGGTATTTTTTGCCGCAGGCAGTATTATCGCTTCATTTCTATTTCCCTTTAGAATGGTGCTATCTATATGGAGGTATAGAAATCGAGGAGGCAAAGTCTAATTAGGTTCAATTATTTTTAAATCACCTTAGATATAAAAGGAGTTGATTTTTTTGCAGCTCCCTTTCTTATGAAGATAGGAAGGGGCAAGATCAAATTTAACTTTTACGAGGGATGTGGATGCTTCCCCATATTAACCCAAACTGCCCAAGGATGTAAGTAAACATAATCAAAAAGTCGTGAAAAGGATGAGGTAAAAAGTAAGGGTGAAATTTGATTAAAGCTAAAGTAGTATCTGATAAAATAAACAGGATACCTCCCAGTAATAACCAATTAAATGCCTTCGAGCTTAGGATACTTCTAGTATTAACCACTGAGAATACCATGGTGCAAATAATCACCCCATAAATCGGTACAGCCATTAACATGGTGGATTCCAAATAAGGGTAAAGGCTCCACATTAATAAACTGTAGAATATCAATAGGGCAAGCAAAGCAGGAATATTAAGTCTAAGACTTTTAATGTTCAAATTGTGGACAAACGTAAATGCTGCGATATAGGCTAAATGAGCAATTAAAAAGGCGACTAATCCCAAGATAAAGAGTATCTCTGCTCGTTGAGCAAACAACAAAAAAATGTCGCCAAAGTAGGAAAATAATAAGGCAAACATGATCCTACGATTGAATGTGGCAGGAGTAGAAGCGTCGAGAAAAGTCCAGTAAACTACCCCTAAAGAAGGGATGAGTAAGAATTTGCCCACACTAGCTAAACTTTCTATACTAAGCCATTCACCTGCTAATTGTCCCAAACTGATCAATACGAAAAAGAGTAATATTATTTTTTTCATATTTATTGTTGTCCAGATTCGCGGAGCATCTTTTCACTAAAGCCGGAAGCTTCTTCCCAAAACATCTCCAAATAGGGCTTCAAATACTTTCCAGCTTTTAGGACTTGACCGGGATATTCTTGAAGGTAATAGTAAGTTGCAGACTCTTTTTTTAGATCCTCAGAAATAAAGTTGGATTTGTCGGCAAACCAAAGGATGCCAGCATAGAATAGGGTGAAAATAGCGCCGAGCAATAGTCCGCCTGCCGCTTGATTCATAAAGTTGAGATTAATGGATTTAAATATTTTTTCCAACCCCGTTCCCGCTAGTTTAATCATGCCAAAAGTTACTCCGAAAATCAAAAAAATAGCCAAAATGAACATAAAGGGAGTATTACTATTTAATGCCGCACTTAACCCCTGTGCCACCATAGAAGAAAATCTAAAGGCCAAAAATACTGCCACCACCATACCAATAACCGAAAAAATAGTTTTAATGATCCCTCTCGAATAGCCTACAAAAAAGCCTGAGCCCACTAACACCACCAAAATTAAATCTATAATCATACTGACACTCAAATTACAAAATATAAGAAGTCGCTTTACCTTTTTATTAACTATATTAGACTAAATTTGTTATACACCCAAAACAAATAAAATGATTAAAATACTTGCTAACGACGGGATTGATAGTGATGGTAAACTCCTTTTAGAAGACGCGGGATATCAAGTTGATACTGAAAAAGTCCCTCAAGAAAAACTGCCAGAAGTTCTTAAAAATTACGACGTAATTACCGTTCGTAGTGCTACTAAAGTCCGTAAAGATTTGATTGATGCTTGCCCAAACCTTAAAATCATTGCCAGAGGAGGCGTTGGATTAGATAATATTGATGTAGAATATGCAGAGTCAAAAGGAATAGCGGTAATCAATACTCCCGCGGCATCCTCTCAATCGGTAGCTGAATTAACCTTTGGTCATTTATTCAATTTAGCTCGATTCCTTCACCTTTCTAATAGGCAAATGCCGACTGTAGGAGATTCTGAATTCAAAAAATTAAAGTCAGCCTTTTCAGATGGCTTTCAATTGAGGGGTAAAACCCTTGGAATTATTGGATTTGGAAGGATTGGTCAGGAAACGGCTCGAATTGGTATTGCTATGGGAATGGAAGTCAAACCCGTAGATTTGGTTATTGATAAAGCCACGATAGATATTAATGTCTATAATTCTGATACTGTTAAAATGTCCGTGCACTTGAGCACCTACCCGTGGGAGGAGGTTTTGAGTACCAGTGACTTTATTTCCCTGCATGTTCCGTTTGGAGGTGGTAAGCCGCTCATTGGAAAGGAGGAAATTGCCAAGATGAAAGAAGGCGTATGTCTTATCAATACCGCTAGAGGAGGCGCCATAGATGAAGATGCATTATTAGAAGGTTTAGCCTCCGGCAAAATCAGAGGTGCGGGATTAGATGTATTCGAAAATGAGCCTACTCCCAAAAGAGCACTATTAGATCACCCGTCCGTATCGGTTTCTCCTCATATTGGCGCAGCTACTGTTGAAGCACAAGGAAATATCGGTAGGGAGCTAGCGGATAAAATCATTGCCTATTTTGGGGATGACAAATAATTGTAACATGAGATTTATCCTTTCCATTATTGCCTTTTACTTTTTATCTACAAGTGCTTTCGCTCAAGAGACTTTGTATAATCAAACGAGTGAAGTCCATGATTTGATGGAAAATTATAGAGCGGATTGGGGGAGCTTATCCCGCTTCTATTTTGTGGATGGTTCTCCAGAGAGGAATGAGCGAATGCAAAAATTTCTTCAAGATTATCAGAAAGCATTGCATCAAATTAATTTTGAGACTATTTCTCAAAATGGAAAGGTAGATTATCTTTTATTTGATAACCTTCTTGAGAAAGAATTAAATCAATGGAAAAAAGAAGCAAGTGATTACCAAATAGTTGCTGCTTACTTCCAACACCTAGGAGGCATTCATGAGTTAGAAGTAAAAAGAAGAAGGGGATATGCTCTGGAAGGGGAAATAGTGGCTAAACAACTGAATGAAATCATTGCGAAAAATCAGGTTTACTGGCAAGATCTCTCTAGTTTACCACTGCTCAATCATACCCAGTTGAGATTGGCCAAGAGAGCGATTCAGGGCTATCAGGAAGCTTTGAAGAGCGTTTTTGACTTTTATAATGGATACGATCCTTTGTTTTCCTGGTGGGTACCTGAGCCATATCAACAATTGATCGCATTATTAGAGGATTTAGAGGCAAAAATTGAAAGTCGAGCCAATAAAGATTTGATTCCGCAGGATGATGGAAGTGGTATTATTGGAAACCCTATTGGAAGAGAAGCCATAATAGAGGAATTACAATTTGCCATGATTCCTTATACTCCTGAAGAACTCATAGAAATTGCCCATAAAGAGTTTGCCTGGTGCGAAAAAGAAATGCTAAAAGCATCAGAAGAATTGGGCTTTGGAAATAATTGGAAAGCCGCATTGGAAATGGTTAAAGAATTACATGTGCCGGAGGGTAAGCAGCCTGAAGCCATGTTGGAATTATATCATCAAAGCATAGCTTTTTTAAAGGAACATGATTTAATTACCATTCCCCCTTTGGCTGAAGAAACCTGGAGAATGAGAATGATGTCCGCGGAGCAACAAAAAGTAAGTCCATTTTTCTTGGGAGGGGAGGTTTTTCAAATAGCTTATCCATTACCTGAGATGAGCCATGAAGAGAAGATGATGAGCATGAGGGGAAACAATCCTCATTTTTCCAGAGCAACCGTTCATCATGAATTAATTGCGGGCCATCATTTGCAGCAATTCATGAATCGTCGGCATAAGACATATCGCTTTTTCCGCACACCATTTTGGACAGAAGGTTGGGCATTGTATTGGGAAATGATTTTATGGGATATGAATTTTCCAAGAGATGCCAAGGATAAGGTGGGTATGTTATTTTGGAGAATGCACCGATGTGCAAGAATTATTTTTTCATTAAATTATCACACTCTTAATTGGACTCCTCAAGAATGTATAGACTTTTTAGTAGACAAAGTAGGTCACGAAAGAGCCAATGCGGAGGGAGAAGTTAGAAGGTCTTTTACCGGCGGGTATGGACCATTATACCAATTGGCCTATATGCTCGGCGCACTTCAATTTTACGCCCTCAAAGAAGAGTTGGTTGATAATGGGTCAATGCAACTAAAGGATTTTCACGATGCAGTGATGAGGGAAAATGCAATGCCTATTGAAATGGTAAGAGCCCTATTGTCCAATCGGGAGATTACGGAAGAATATACCTCAAGTTGGCGATTTTATAAGGGATTAAATTGATTGCTGAGTGATAGCCTTTATTTGATAAAGTTAAGAAAAGTACTAAACAGCCAATTAGAGTCCGATTTGATTAAGGCATCTAATGTGGCATCTGCCTTGCTAGAAAATAACTTTAGCTCACTGACTATTTTTTTAAATTCCTCGCTGGCTGGATCCTTCGTTTGAATCCCTGACATTTCATCCAAGACCCTTATCATGGGTTCTAATTCTTTCTTTTTCCGCTGAATAATGATTTTTTTAACCACCAGCCACATATCTTTTTCAGCTACGAAAAACTCCTTGCGTTCACCAGATTTTAATTCTTTATGAACAAGTCCCCAATCAACTAGAGCTCGGATATTCATATTGGCATTACCTCTGGAAATCTGTAGTTCTTCCATAATATCCTCCGCGCACAATGGTTCATGCGCTAAAAGTAAAAGCGCGTGAATTTGGGCCATAGTCCTATTGATTCCCCAGTTACTACCAAAAGCGCCCCAAGATTGGATAAATTTTTCCCTTCCTTCTGTTAAATCCATGAAAAAATGTTAATCATTTAAGTTTTAAACAATCTGGTTTCAAATTGTTTATTGCTTTTTGACAAACGGAGGTTTAATCACTTGAGCAGCTACTTGTTTGCTCCCCATCCCTATCCATATAGTTTGATCCTTAGTAGCATAAGGGGTTTCTACATAGCCTAGACCAATAGGATATCCCAAGGTAGGTGATTGCGTTCCCGAGGTTACCCTTCCAATTTCTGCTCCCTTTTCATTTAAAATAGGGTAACCATTTCGAGGTACTCTTCGTTCGTTAAGGGTAAAACCCACTAATTTTCTTTTAATTCCTTCCGCTTGGATTTTTTTAATAGCTTCTCGACCAATAAAATCCCCTTTTTCCATTTTGGTAACCCAGCCTAATCCTGCTTCCAAAGGGGAAGTATGATCATCAATATCATTACCGTAAAGGCAGTATCCCATTTCTAAACGTAACGTATCCCTAGCGCCTAATCCAATGGGCTGTATCCCCAAAGGCCCACCAATATTCATAATAGCTTCCCAAATTGCAGGGATTTGACTAACATCCGCATAAATTTCAAATCCTCCAGCCCCTGTATATCCTGTATTAGATACTATAACGTTGGGGTAACCTGCAAAAAAACCTTTTTCAAAATGATAGAAGGGAATCGATTCGAGCGAAATTTCAGTCAAATGCTGGAGGAGCTCTTGAGCTCTGGGACCTTGAATAGCTAGAAGCCCAGTCTGATCAGAAATATTGATGAAACGGGTATCAAACGTGTTGTGCTCCTGAATCCAGTTGAAGTCCTTATCAATATTAGCTGCGTTAACGACTAACATAAAAGCCATTTCTCCTTCACTACACTGATCTTGCCCCAACCGGTACACAATTAAATCATCCACAATGCCACCTTGGTCGTTAGTCAAACAAGAGTATTGTGCCTTGCCAGGGGAAAGTTTGGAGGCATCATTACTGCTTACCTTTTGCACCAAATCTAAAGCTTCTTTTCCCTTTACAATAAATTCCCCCATGTGAGATACGTCAAACATTCCTATTCCCTCTCGGACAGCGGCGTGTTCCACCGGAATACCTTCATAAGATACCGGCATTTCAAATCCTGCAAAGGGTACCATTTTAGCTCCTAAAGCTAAATGCTGCTCGTATAAAGCGGTTTTTTTCATAATAATTCAATTGCTGCTATTAAGTCTCCTTCTTGTATGGAATGAACCACGTCCATCCCTTCCATTACGGTTGCAAAAATAGTATAGTTACCATCCAAATGCGGAGTAGGTGAGTGTGTAATAAAAAACTGACTCCCTTCGGTATCTCTTCCCGCTGATGCCATGCCCACTCGCCCGGGTTGATCGTAATAAATCGTTCCGTTTTCCGTAGGCAGTAAAAAAGAAGGCCCAGCTAATCCATCTCCTACTGGACATCCACCCTGTATAACAAAGTTTGGTACTACCCGGTGAAAAGACAATCCAGTATAGAACCCCTCTTTAACTAATTTTTTGAATGCGGCTACTGTAACCGGAGCATATTCTGGAAGAAGTTGAATCAAAATATTCCCTTTACTGGTGCGAATCAAAGCCCTACTAGAAAGTTCCTTATTGGTTGTCGCTTTAAAATAAAATGGATGGGTATCTATCGCTTGTTTGCCTAAAATCTGCTGGATCATCACGGCAGTTTCAAGTTGTTCAGGTACGGGAAGTCGCTCCAATGCTTTTTGAAGTTTGCCTGCCAAACTAGGATATTGACCCTCCTTGCTTTGTAGAAATTGAACGACTTCATAGATCATTCCAGGAGTACCCGACTCTAATGCCTCTTCCAGATAAGAAAGTGTTATTCCTTCGGGAAAAGTTCGAATAGCTTCCACTGCAGCTTTTTTCACCAAAGGACTAGTATCCATAAACCCTAATTGAGCTATAATAGTAACTGAACTATCTGCATTTGCAAGCGCCCGTAAAGCTGCTGCCCTAATGGCCTCGTCTTCGGGGTATTGGCGGAATAATTGCTGTAGTTGCCAGCGAGCGGCATTTCTCGTTACGGTATAATTGGACGGTAAATGTTTCAGAGCTGCTTGAAATAGTAGAACTTTAATAACTGGATCGCTCTCTGCTTTAGCAGCGGCATAATAATCTTGCGCATCTTGGTTAGAACCGTTTTGTATGATTTGTTCTGCTGTAGTATATCGAACCAGACGATTTGGATGTAGTAAGGTTTGTTTCCAAATCGGACCAGATAATTGGTAGTCAAATCCCGATAAGGCTCTGGAGGCATTAACCGCTATTCTATAATCTTGTAGCGTATCCGCAAGTATTTCTTTTAGAACCCCCAAACTCGCCTCATTGGGTATTTTCTTTATAGCAGCGACTAAGGCCATTTTTATATCTGGCGTTGGGTCTTCATAAATGGCATGAATGATAGCCGCTTCGTACTCTTGTATAGCTACCAGAGCAGGTCTTGCTAGATATTGAGCAGCTATTATTCTAACGGAAGAAGGGTATTGCATCTCGGTTGCGTATTGAACCATTGCTTTAGTACCTTTTGGGTCCACTAGCCCTCTAATGGCAAAACGATAAAGGGCTCTTGCTCTTCCCAATAAAAGGAAAGTATCTTGAGGCTGATAGGTTGAAATGGTAGCTATTTGATGTAAGGCAGAGCCTCCAGCAATTTTGCCAATAGCTTCTAAAATGGTCCCATTAGAAAGCGCAAAGGTCCCAGCGGTATCTGTAGCTACAAAACTTTGTACCAGTAGATCAGTATAGGAGGAATCCGAAGTTTGCCCTAAAGCAAATGCCATTGCACTACGCTCAGCTACTGATCCATCTTTGAGTTTATCTATATGAAGAGCTAAAGAATCTCCGTTGGTAATTCTTTGTAACGCAAAGGTATAGTCTGATTCTTTTTCTATAGTCTCGTCCAAAGAGCAAGAAAATAGAATACCTGTTAGTAATATTCCGTAAGTAATAAGCTTATAGTTCACTAATTGTATATTGTAGAATTGGAATCTAGTTGTCTTTTGATCAATTTTTCGTCGCCAAACAAGCCCTCTTCAAATATTTCATCATCAAAAGGAATGTTTTCCATATTGGGTGAGTTAATTAGGTTGTACTCATCGCAGTCAATAACAATTCCTAAATCTCCTTCAGGAATGGAAAAACGCAGACTCTTATCGTATCCCAGTTCGGGCGTTTGTTCTAACCTTCTTATGAAATTATGAAAAAATGGGCGCGCCATCCTAGATCCTTGGCCAAGTAAAGGAGATCTGAAGTGAATCCACCGATCCTCTCCACCTACCCATGTGCCGATAACTAGATTTGGAGTAATCCCTATATACCAACCATCAGCAAAATCATTGGTTGTGCCTGTTTTACCACCGTAATCTGACTCCAAATCGGTCATTCCTGTTGCGGCATACCGCAACATTTCGACCATAGCATAATTGGCATTGGGAGGTAAGGCTTGTGTTTCCTCAGGAATACTTTGATAGATAATTTTACCGTTTTTGTCCTCAATTTTCAGTAGGTGCACCGGCTTGGTAAAATTGCCATTATTGGCAAAAGTAGCATAGGCTCCGGTCATTTCCATAACCGTTAAATCTGTGACTCCCAAACAAATAGAAGGAGTATTAGGAACCCTTAATCTACCACTTCCATGTCTTGCTGATGAATTGATACCCATATTGTCAACCAAAGTACGTATGGGTTCTGTATCGCCAAGTTGTTTCATTAAATGTACGGAAACAGTATTTTTAGATTGACGCAAGCCATCTTTAAGAGTCAATAATTCTCCGGTAAATTTTCCTTCAAAATTATCGGGTGTCCAAGGCTCTAATAGTCCAAAATTTCCATCTCCAGGAGCTATAGTTTGAGGAATATCATACACTTGATAACATGGAGAAAACCCTTGCTGAGCGATAGCTGTCGCGTACACAAATGGTTTGAAAGTAGAACCAACCTGTCTACTGCTTTTTACATGATCAAACTTAAAATAATCATGGTTAATACCACCTACCCATGCTTTAATATATCCAGTTTTGGGATCCATGGCCATAATACCCGTTTGCAAAAACATCCGCATATATTTGATCGAATCCAAAGGGCTCATAACCGTATCTTTTTGCCCTTCGGTGTTGTAAGCAAAAACGGTCATAGCAGTTTTTTGAGCAAATATTTTTTTAAGTTCTTTTTGAAAAAGCTCCCATTGTTTTTTAAGCGTTTTAAAATGTGGGCTTTTCAATACTTTCTGATAGGTGGATGCTCTATCGTTGGGTATGATATTGTTTTCAACCAATTCTCGAAAATGATTTTTATCGCTTACTCCTTTAATCAATCTAATTACATCCCGATCATCGTCAAAAAAATTCATTTCAGGAATATCCTTTTCAATGGCCTCAATAGGTTCTAGCAGGTACTTTTTTCTCAATAATTGGTACCGCTCACTTTCGCGAACTAATCGATCTAATGACTGTTTGCGAACTTCTACCGGAACTTCTGTGGTTGAATTTTTATCTTCAAAAGTCCAAGGGTCTAAACCCCGCCACTCTTGAGTGAGTTGACCTTGGATAAATTGCATGTGGTGAACCATTTCTTCTTCCGCTAAGGCTTGAAGCGCGGGGTCTAAAGTGGTGTATATTTTCAATCCGTCTCTATAAATATCATAGGAAGTCCCTTCGGACTTAAGATTACTGGGTTGACGGAGTATTTCCTTAACTTCCTTAGCCAATTCCATTCGGTAATAAGTAGCTAAACCATCCAAATGCGTTTGAGTCTTGAAATTTAACTCTAAAGGTAAGGTAGAGAAGCTATCAGCTTGTGTTGCAGTCAAAAGATTATTCCGTAACATTTGTTTGAAGACTACATTTCTTCTGTCTTTAGAGATTTCAGGTCTTCTTAAAGGATTGAATAAAGTAGGGTTTTTAAGCATGCCAATCAGGATGGCAGCCTCTTGTAATTCGAGGTCTTTTTGATTTTTACTAAAGTAAGTTTCCGCAGCTGCTTTTATTCCATACCCTTGATATAAGAAATCAACTTTATTCAAGTACATGGCAATAATTTCTTCCTTGGTGTATTTTCGTTCTAATCGAACGGCAATAATCCATTCTTTAAATTTCTGAACACCTCGCTCCAGACCTGATCCTGGAATCCCAGTAAAAAGCTGTTTGGCTAATTGCTGAGTAATGGTACTTCCACCTCCTGAACTGGAGTCTCCCATTAAAATCGTTTTGAAAATCACTCTAATGGTTGCTTTAAAATCTATTCCTGAGTGCTTAAAGTATCGTTCATCTTCTGTGGCTACTAAAGCTCTTACCAGATGTGGAGAGAGTTCAGTAAAACTAATGGGAACCCTATTCTCTGTATAATATCTTCCTAGTACACTTCCGTCAATGGCAAAAATTTGAGTAGCAATTTCGCTTTTAGGATTTTCCAATTGCTCTACTGAAGGTAGATTGGAAAATGACAGGGCTACAAAAAGGGAGATGACCCCTGCCATTGCTGAAATAGTGCTTATCCAGATAAAGGCGATTAATTTTTTAAGGGTCTTAGCCCCATTGGCCTTTTTAATATCCTGATTCGATTCCTGCATGGAACTTATAATTTGACTTCAAAGATACGATTTACTTTCCTTCTAATTGATTGTAGAACCGCAGACTCTCTAAGATGAGCTCTTCGCTGGCTATTTGGTTGATGGTGCATTGGCCGGGAGCTTTCAAAAGGGTGAAATTGATGGTGTTACCTTGATTTTTTTTGTCGTTAGACATGATTTTTAATAAAGTATCGAAGGAACTTTCCGGTAGAGAACGATGCCCGTAATGGTTCAAAATGAATGGAGTAATTACCTCCAGGTCTGTCTGGGAAAGACCGGTAAGATGCATGGATAAGTAAGATTCCGTAATCATCCCGATAGCAATGGCTTCCCCATGCAGCAATGGGTGGTCTGTTTCCAGAAAATAACTTTCAACAGCATGTCCAATGGTATGTCCAAAATTGAGGGCTTTTCGGATTCCTTTTTCAAAAGGGTCAGCGAGGACAATTTCTTTTTTGACTTCTATTGATTTTTCTAGCCACTGCATCCAATCTACAGTTGATAGTTCTTTAACCCTCTGTAATTCCTGCCATTGGGTAGGACTCCATATTAAACTGTGTTTGATGATTTCAGCAAACCCGGAGCGTATTTCCCGAAGGGATAAAGTTTTAAGAAAATGGGGGTCAATGATTACAGCTTTTGGATTTTGAAAGACGCCGATACTATTTTTAACAGCACCTAAATCCACCGCTAATTTGCCACCAATTGACGCATCAACCATAGACAATAGGGTAGTGGGCATTTGAATAAAGGCGATTCCCCTTTTGTAGGTCGCTGCGCAAAAACCACCCATATCGCCAATAACGCCCCCACCTAAATTGATCAGTAAACAGTTGCGATCCAGAGTCATCTCCAACATTTTT
Organism: uncultured Saprospirales bacterium; assembly: GCA_937926355.1. Classification (GTDB taxonomy): domain Bacteria; phylum Bacteroidota; class Bacteroidia; order Chitinophagales; family Saprospiraceae; genus CALAZP01. The sequence goes on along the minus strand of CALAZP010000041.1, from coordinate 16,787 downwards.
TTCCAAATTATTTCGCAAGTAGCGACCGTTTTATAGGCTTCTCCTGCAGGAATGGAAATTATTGAAGGGTGGTTTAAATGGAGGAGTGGCAAACAATCTCTTTCAGTATTGCGGTCCACCAATAAGACTATTTGGCTAAAATCATTTTGACTGATGAAGGAATTCAGGGCCTCGGAGGCCTTTCCTAAGTGCAGGTGGTAGTTCTGCATTGGAATCATGGTCATGTAATTAATTTTTAAATTCTATCTGAACAGTATCTTCCACCTGTATCCCTAAAAGGGTGGATGCTCTGCCCATATTGATAGCCAACTCTATATATCCCAGGGCATTGAATCGGCATAGTACTTCTCCAATGGGGACATCAAAATATTGTTTGTGGATCATCGTAATGGGGTCGTTCCTTTTGACGGTCAATTCAAAGTTTCTTCCGTTGCCTACTTGTTCAAATAAATCTCTTTTGATGTTGACCACAATATTGCCAAAATTATCAATATAAATCACACTTCCTCGAATAGAAGACGGGTTGGTAACTGGCTGAAAAGTCATTCTTTCTAAAATGTGGTCTATAGGCATTCCTATTTCATGAAAAGGTTTTTCAGCAGCAATATGGTTGACGGCATAGGTGAAAAAACTTCTTAGTCTGGCAGGATCGGTTCCAGCATTCGGGAGTTGGTAAAGATGAGAAGGCAGCTGGTCAAATACAATGGAAAAAAGGCCATTATTAGGGCCAATAAAAAATTGCCGATCTACTTCAAGGGCTATGAAGTCAATAAGGGGATCGGGGTGATTATTGACAGTCAGCAGGTGAATGGTCCCTTCGGGAAAACTTTTCCAGGCATTTTGAAAGATGAAAGCAGCTTGTACAATATTGTAATTTTCTATCTCATGGCTGATATCTACAATTTGAAGTGGCCTACCTGTGGCTAAAAGTGCTCCTTTGATTACCGCAACATGGTAATCTTTGGTTCCGTAATCTGATGTTAATGTTACAATTCGCATAATTTTTTAGCCCATTTATGCTTTTGATAATTGAAAATCTTATTTTTGCCTCGATTTAATGATATCAAAAATAGCTAATAAATTCAAAGCTTGTCTCTATTGAGCGAAATCATACTCACCCTAGAAGAAGTTAATGTGCTTGAGCTATTCGGAGAAAAGGACATCAAGCTCAACTTATTAAGAAAGGCCTTTCCAGAAGTAACCATTACTTCGAGAGGCTCTCATCTCAAGTTAAAAGGCGAAAAGAAGCAGACGCAACAGGCAAAGGCTAAAGTTGAAATGCTGGTCAGATTATTGCGTACCCACCACAGCCTTCCATTTCAAATGGTTGAAGATGTGTTGGCTGGAGATAATCCGTTTGAAACCAGATTACCTGACACCTCTGCTACAAAGACCATAGTTCACGGAAGAAGTGGAAAGGTAATTAAAGCCAAGACGCGCAATCAAAAGAAATTGGTAGATGCTTCGGAGCAAAATGATGTGGTATTTGCTGTCGGGCCTGCGGGAACTGGAAAAACCTATACCGCTGTTGCTTTGGCTGTGCGGGCCTTAAAAAATAAATTAGTCAAAAAAATTATCTTAACCAGACCTGCAGTAGAGGCTGGAGAGAGTTTGGGGTTTTTACCTGGAGACCTCAAAGAAAAAGTAGACCCTTATTTGCGCCCGTTATACGATGCCCTCGATGATATGTTTCCCGCAGAAAAACTAGAGCATTTTATGGCTACTCGAGTCATAGAAATAGCTCCTTTAGCATTTATGAGAGGAAGAACATTAGACAATGCTTTTATCATTTTAGATGAAGCTCAAAATTGCTCTACCTTGCAATTGAAAATGTTTTTGACCCGTCTTGGTCCCTCTGCTAAATGTATCGTTACAGGCGATTTATCTCAAGTCGATTTACCTTTTCATCAAAAGTCTGGTCTGCGTAAGGCAATTGAAATCCTCTCTACCTTAGATGGTATTGAGACGGTCAATTTAGATGCAGAGGACGTGGTGAGGCACAGATTGGTGAAAGCTATCATTTATGCTTATGAGCGAGATGACAATAGGCGCAGAGAATTAATTCATAAAAAAGAGGAGGATGGCCAAAACAATCCTGTTGAAGAAAAGGGATAATTCACTCGAGGGGACCATTAAGTTGTCCGGTTCAAAGAGTATTAGCAATAGAGCCCTAATTATTAGGGCATTGTGTGTAGATGATTTCCCGATTGAAGGATTAGCAACAGCGAACGATACGGAATTACTGCAGCAATTGATTCAATCCAAAGAGGAGATTAGAGATGCAGGTCCTGCAGGGACTACATTCCGATTTATGACTGCCTATTTGGCAATGCAACCTGGCAAACAAGTCTTGACGGGAACCGATAGGATGAAACAACGACCTGTTCGAGTGTTGGTAGATGCGCTGAAAACCCTTGGGGCTGATATCGAATATCTAGAAAAAGAGGGATATCCGCCTTTATCAATAGGGGAAGCTCCTTTATCTAAAACCAATGAGTTAGAAATAGATGCGGGTACTAGCAGTCAATACTTATCTGCACTCCTCATGATAGCCCCTATGCTTCCCAATGGACTTAGCCTAAAACTAAAAGGTGAACTGGTTTCTCGCCCTTACCTTTTAATGACGCTGAAGCTAATGGAATATTTTGGAGTAAAGCATCAATGGGAAGGAAATATTATTAGAGTGGCTTCACAGTCTTATCAAGCCAGGCCATTCAAAGTAGAAGCTGATTGGTCAGCTGCTTCCTATTATTACATTATGGCAGCTTTTTCCGACCAACCTAACCTACACCTTGGTGGACTTTTTGAGGATTCCCTTCAAGGTGATGCTGTTATAGTAGAGATGATGAAATCTTTTGGAGTGCGCTCTACATTTGAAGACGATGGTGTTCATTTATCTAGGAATGGTCATCTGTCCTCTTCGAATTTTTCTTGGAATTTTTTAGAATGTCCGGATATCGCTCAATCTCTGGCCGTGATATGCGGTGGTACCGGGGTACAAGGTTCTTTTTCAGGATTACAGACCTTAAAAATTAAAGAGACAGATAGAATTATTGCCTTACACCAGGAATTAAAAAAATTAGGAGTTGATTTTACCATTAATCCAGTGATAAACGAACAGGGCGAGGAGGAATACGAGGTTAATGGAAAAGCCAATTGGAAGGGCACTCCTTGCCTAGAGACCTACGAAGATCATCGCATGGCTATGGCTTTTGCTCCAATGGCGATGCTGAATCCCATTATTATCGAAGACCCTATGGTGGTGGTCAAATCTTACCCAGCATTTTGGGAGGATTTAGAAAAATTAGATTTCGAGGTCATTCCCCAAGACTAATTATTTTGATTTCTACCCGCTGGTTTAACGTCCTCCCTTCTACTGTTTCATTAGAAGCTATAGGCATTCTTTTTCCATAACCTTTATATAAAATTCTGTAGCCGGGAAGTCCCATTTTGACCAAAGAGGAAGCGACAGCTTTGGCTCGTTCTCTGGAAAGTTCATCGCAATATTCAGTGGAGCACAACCCATTGGTGTGTCCACCCACTTCGATAATAACCTTTTGATTGTTATTGAGAAATTCAAATAACTCCAGTAGGGCGTTTTCAGAATTATCAGTCAAAATGGATTTATCCATTTGGAAATATAAATTATCGAGTTTGATGGTTTGACCTTCCGATAGTTCGGAGGCTTTTACTTTACTCAGATTGGCGGAGGTGATTTTGGGCTTTTCTAGTTCTACCGGTTGGAGATTACTTATTTTTTCTGTATTTGTTGGTTTTGGTAGCACCACCTCTTTGATTTCTTCTGGTTCAGTAACCGAAATTTCTTTTTCCTCTATTTCATCTTCAGTTTCCAATTGTTGCTGACTTTCCTCTTCGGGAATCTCGGCAATTTGGATATTGGGTTGGCAAGGTATGGGTACAATTGGAGATGCATGGTCAACGAGAATATTTCCATTATATGGAAATAGGGTTGGGGTTTTATAAAATGCTTCGAGTATAATGTGGGAATAATCTCCCGAAGGTTCAAATTTAAAGTCATATCTAATCCAAGCCGTATTGGCTATTTCTGCAGTTTCTCCAAGTAAAAAATCTTTGTCACAATACTCATAACCTCCATATATCCTCAAGGTGGCAGGAGTGATATAGTTGATTCTTTTATCTTCCTCCTCTCTACTTAGGGAGACGTACATTTCACTTTTAGCCAAATAAATGCTGAATTCGTAGCAATTTCCTTTTTTCATGGGCTCGCTAAGTCTTTGACCTACAGCTTCCCAAGTATCATTTTCTCTGACTACCATTCCGAGATAAGTTTCCCCCTCTTTAGCTTGGCGCGTAACCTTAAAGGTGGCATTGGGCTGTATGTCAGGAGGGGTCTCTCCCATAAAACCACAATCTGTCCAAGCGTGAGGAGGTCGCGAGTGTCTGGGTAAATCTTCAAAAGAGGGATTAGATAGGGTTATAGTACCCTGCCCTAATAAGACGAAATTGAAAGGGGTACAGATAAGCAATAACCAAACTATAGACTCTCTTAGTCCAATCATATCCTCATTTATTTGAAAGCATTCAGTCCAGTAATATCCATTCCGGTAATGAGTAGATGTATGTCATGGGTTCCTTCATAGGTAATTACTGACTCTAAGTTCATCATGTGTCTCATAATAGGATACTCATTGGTAATCCCCATTCCTCCGTGAATTTGCCTGGCTTCTCTGGCAATATTCAAAGCCATTGCCACATTATTCCTTTTCGCCATGGAAATTTGTGCGGCAGAGGCTTGTCCTTTATTTGCTAAAGATCCTAACCGCCAACAAAGTAATTGGGCTTTAGTGATTTCTGTGATCATCTCAGCCAATTTTTTTTGAGTCAATTGAAAACCAGCAATGGGTTGATCAAATTGCGTTCGCTCCAAACTATATCTAAGTGCAGAATCATAGCAATCCATAGCAGCACCAATAGCACCCCAAGCAATACCGTATCTGGCTTTCGACAAACAAGATAAGGGGCCTCTCAAACTATTGACTTCTGGTAATACCTGAGATTTAGGTACCCGAACATCTTCGAAAACTAACTCTCCAGTGACGGAAGCTCGAAGGGATAATTTTCCTTTTATTTCAGGGGCGGAAAACCCTTTACTTTCTGCTTCCACAATCAATCCTCGTATTTTTCCATCTTCGTCTTTAGCCCAAACTACTGCTATATCCGCAATGGGAGAATTGGTGATCCACATTTTTGCTCCATTGAGAATATAATGGTCTCCATCACTTACAATATTGGTGGTCATTCCCGAGGGATTAGAACCGTGATCAGGTTCCGTTAAGCCAAAGCACCCAATCAAATCACCATTTCCTAAAACTGGGAGATATTTTCTCTTTTGATCTTCAGATCCGAATTTAAAAATAGGGTACATCACCAATGATCCTTGTACAGATGCCATTGATCTAATACCAGAATCCCCTCTTTCCAATTCTTGCATGATGATACCATAGGCCATCTCATCCATTCCACCACCACCATATTCCAGTGGCAAACTAGGACCAAAAGCTCCAATCTCAGCTAATTCTTTAAATAAATGTTTGGGGGTGGTTCCCGCCTCAAAATGAGATTCAATGATTGGACTAACAGATTGTTTGATCCAAGATCTAACGGCTTCTCTGGCTAACAAGTGTTCCTCAGATAACAGGTCATCTATACCGTAATAATCGTGCCCTTGAAACTGATCTGTTTTGGTTGAAGCTTGTTGAACTTTCACTTCCATGATTAACTTCTTTTCAATTCCTCTTAATAATTAATGGTTAAAGGTAAAAGTATTATTCTACAGGGACAACGTTAATGTATCAACAATTTTTTAACTAAACTGCCTTTGGAGGTCAATAATCTGGCAAAATATTCTCCTGCAGGATAAGAAGATACATCTAGATGTTCCTCAACGGCCCCCTTTCCTGTTAATTTTTTGATTGGAATCCCGTCAACTGTTAAAATCTCCATTTGCCATTTTTCTTGATCAATAAGATTAAGTTGAATGCTAATTTGTTCTGCTGCAGGGTTGGGAAATATTTGCCAATTAATTTCTAGCGATGTCAAGTCATGAGATCCCGTGGTTGCATTTTGAAATACGATGGTGCCTCCAAATGGAAAGTTAGCACAGATGGGTTCTGAGCCTTCCTGCACCAAACAAGCGGTGGACTGTAATAAAGAGGCATCCAAAATTTCTATATCATCAACAATCCAACCAAAAGTCGAGTCTGGTGCTACGGTTTGCGACTCATCAGAACCAAATCTAAATCGTACATAAATGGATTGGTTTTGATAGGCACTCAAATCAATTCTAACCTCCTCATAGGTCCTACTTTCGCCTTGGTATCCCAGGACAAATTCTTCATCAAAGAGATTGGGATTAATTTGGGAAGAATAACCACCTTTAATAATTTCTTGCTCAAGCACTTTCCAGTTTATTTGGTCAAGAGATATTTCCAATCGACCTCCATCGTAAAAAGGTTCAGTAGCATATTGGTGATAAAATCGCATGATTGGATGAGGTCCTTCAACGATTATAGGATCTTTTAATTGGAGCGTCTGATCGTTTTCTCTGGGTAAATTAACGGCTCTCCATACTTTTTTACCACTTCTCGGAGTGGTGGTGGATTTGAACCATTCTTCTTTTCCCAATAGGGGAATACTTTCCCAAAGTGGGAAAAACCCTTCCACATCGTCTTTAAAGATGACCCTTGAGGCGACTTCTGGAACAGCAGTTAATTCATATTTTAAGTTTAATTTTTTTCCATTGGCAAGTTTGGGGATTTCAAAAATCAATTGATTGTTTACTAAATTAATTTTTTCTGCTCCTCTTCCTGAACCTTCAACATAGGTGGCCCCTTCAGGGATATTTTCTACTATTTTTAATTGCTCTGCATCAAACCCCTGGTGATTTGCCACATTGATATTTGCCATTACCGTTTGCCCATAACTCGCTTCTAAATCAATATTCTTTTCCATTTTAATGGTGGTAATACATTCTGGTTTGGACTCAAAACCGGCTACGCCATCGTGTCTATTATTATTATTTCGTTGCTGGGCATTCCAGCCTAGTCCCCTTCTGGCAAAAGTTTCCCAAATCAAACACTCATTTGCTCCATTATAGTTTAGAATATCGGCTGCGATAATGGCATCACGGGCATCTAAAAGTCCAGGGTTACAATTTTGAAGTTTCATTCCATCTATAATCAACTGAATGGCTTGGTTATTGCCGCCGTTTCCATAGGTTAAATCGGGGTCATATCCGTATTTTTCTGAAAAGGCCCAGTACAAGTCCCATAGTATAGAGGTCCAAATTTCACCTAATTGATGAGGAGACTCTGTCCCAGGAATGTCATAAAACGTTTGAGTATTGATATTGATATCAGTAGAGTATTTCTGTCGTCGAATCCCTCTTCCAAAGGCTGGTTCTCTGGTCAGAAAAGCCCCTATTGATCTTGGAAAAGTGCCATCTTGAACAGGACTAGTCAGTGCAAGTGCAAAAAAATCACTCCAGCCTTCTCCCATTTGTTCATCATTAATCAAACAACTGGAATTGGCAGGTCCTCCAGTCAATCTAATGGAAATTCCATGTACGTATTCATGAACTATAATTCCATTGTCGAAATCGCTATCCAGCAATATATCTTCATCTCCTGTTAGTTGAATGGAGGCCTCCACTCCTGCTTGAAGATAATTTTTAATTTTATCCCCATCCGATTGGGTAATCATAATGACTGGGATGTCCACATTAGATCCTATAACTCCTGGAGCCATAGAAAGTAGCTGGTCTTCATAATTGACAATAATGACTGCTATTGCCCCTCTTAATTGAGCCTTGTAGGCTTTTTCCCCAAATTCACATTCACCTCGGTCAATCATAGCAATTTTTCCCTTCACTTGGTTGGGGTCTATATATTGAGTGCATCCAAGAGATGGTTGAGCAGAAGTGTCCCTAACTAATACTATTGGACCACTCACTGGTTCTAGTCTAACTTCTTTTCCAAAACTTGCCATTCTGGCGGTGATAGATCCTGAAATTTCTGAGGGACTTTGTATGGTGAGCATTTTGGAAGTTCTGTTCCCCCACAGATACATTTGCATCTTTCCGCGCATCCCATCCGGAGGGGCCGAAAAATTAGCATTATTATAACCAGACCCATCTTGCGCATTGGCCATTATAGGGTCATCCCCTAGCCCTCCTTTCCCGTAGTTATTTTCTTGAAAATTTCCGGCCATTTCATCAAATCCATATCGGTAGCTGAAATCATGGAGGAAATTGTTGGCATAGAAAAGTTGGGTTACTGCTGCTTCTTGGACCAAGTGTGGTTCCATTGTCAAATCGAAAGGAAACTCGAAAAGGTAATCGCCAGCACCTTTAACGGTCAAACTATCTGGTTGGTCGTTGGCATCCCTATCCAAAAAGGCATGGACATTATTGCCCCTTGTTTCCATATACTCTGGGCCTTCCTGACCATCTGTATCGTGCCATCCAAAAGGAGAAGCTTCATTCAAAGGCATATACACTATTTCTCTTTCTCCCAACAAAGGATTTTCGATAGGAAGTGGAAAAACCAGGTACTGCGGTGCTGTTGAGGAAGTTATTAAAGGTTGATGCTTGGACAAGGAGGATTCCAAGCTAGGTAATGAGAATGATTCATGTATCAGGGAGCTGGTAGGGGCTTTGGAACCAGATATTGAAATAGGTTCAGATAAGGACCTAGGGCTGCAGTGAACCGTCCAACTGTTTTTCTGGATAATATTCCCCTCTTTTGCATCCAAATATATATTCCAAAAATCACTACCCCCAATAGGTTCAATAGCTACTTGCCAGCTGGGAATAAATTCTCCCTTTTCATTAGGAAGGATTACCTTAGATAGGTAAATGGGTTGACTGGCTATGTTTTCACCGGAAGTAATCCATACATTTTTACTCTGCTGCTGAAATTGTAGCTTATTTTTATTGATTGGGATATTCAAGTGTTGTCCAACTTTACTTAGGATAGCTGATTTTTGGTTTATTTGGAAAAATGGATCAACAGCACCAGAAGCGATGTTAAGTAGGTTTTTATTAGCGTAAACCACTTTCCCCTCTTTTGAAAAGTGTACGGCAAACTGGGTATTTGCAATTTCATATCCATGATAGGTTTGCGTAAAATATAGATGCACAGCTCCACTATGGGCATCTTTTACCGTATTTTTAAGTCGAAGTTGATAGGATTCCAAATAGGGAAGTTCCCATTCCTCTCGGTGATTTTCAAAATACTGAATGGCCTCTTTCAGGAATGGAGAAGATTGACTGAAGCTATTTAAGGAAGCACATAAAATGAAAAGTAGGGGATGTATCTTTGCAAGCATTCGGAGTAAGTTTCTGTAAAGCTAATAGTAAAAATTATGCCAGTTTCTAAAAACAAACTAGTATTTGGACGCCACCCAGTTTTGGAAATCATTCATGCTGGTAATCCCATTGAAAAGATTTTACTCCAACAGGATATAAGAGGCGATTTTGAAAAAGAACTAAGGCACTTGTGTAAGAACCTCCAGATTCCCATTCAGGTGGTGCCCAAAGAACGTATTAATAAAATTTCTACCCAAAATCATCAAGGAGTCATCGCTTTTCTCTCTACTATCAGATATTATGATTTAAACGATGTTTTGCCTGTTTTATTTGAAGGTAAACACCAGCCGATTGTTATGGTTTTGGATGGTATCACCGATGTCAGAAATATGGGGGCAATTGCAAGAACCGCAGAAGGTGCCGGAGTCGGAGCATTGGTGGTACCAGGGAAGAATACAGCGGCTATAAATGCAGAAGCTATGAAAACCTCCGCTGGCGCCCTTGCCACAATACCAGTTTGCCGCCACCACAGTTTGGTCAACGCCATACAATTGTTAAAAGATTTTGGTTTTTATATTTTAGCTAGTGATCTTAAAGCACAGCATTCCCTGGATAAAATCGATTTGAATAGACCTGTCGCATTTATCCTTGGTTCGGAAGACCAAGGAGTGAGTCCTTCTTTGCTAAAGGCTGCTAATGAAACTTTCCTGCTCCAATTAAGAGGTCAAATAGATTCCTATAATGTCTCTGTGGCCGCAGGAATGATGCTTTACGAGGCGATGAGACAACAAGAATAATTTTAAAGATTACTTATTTTCCTGACCACTTCATAGAGCCTGGTGTACTCGTTAATCTCTTCTTCAAATGGATCGTATTCTAGGTGATTGGCTGATATCAGTTTTAAGACATTAGTTTTATCGCCCAACCTCTGAATGTATTTAACCCATACGGAACCATTGTTTTTTACCGCATAAATCTTATTGTCTTTTATAGCAGAAAGACTGTTAATCTGTTTGCAAATGACTATGTCACCATCCTGGATGATAGGTTCCATACTATTTCCATTAATGGGAAAAGCTACCAACCCAGTGCCACTGATTCCCGGGATACTGAAATATTCATTTTCCTCCTGAACAAAACTTCCTGAATCTATGGATACACCAGCAAATGCCTCAGTGGAAGTGTATAAAATATTTCCTAAGGCCATTCCTTCTCTTTCAAGTGAATGACTGTTAGCCTCTGGCCGATCTAAATCTATTCCAAATGGTACTCCTTTTCCATAAAGCATATAGGTTTCATTGACCCCATACTCCTTGCACAAAGCTTTGATGTGGTGGTAATCTACACAGCGTTTGTCATCGGGGTTCAAAAATGCCCTGATAATATGTCCATAGGATCGTTTGCCCAAAATTTTTTCAGCAAAATCTCCAATCCCCCTACCCCCTCTGTCATTAGATTTTATCTTGCCCATTGCTTCCAACTGCTGAAATACATTTCGAAATCTTTCGTTCAATACTAGTCGATCATCTGGAATCATTGCGTTTTTTTCCGCAATTTAAAACAAAAAATGTAATAAATCAAGTGAATTAAAATAAATGGTTGAAAAAATGTTTTTTATATTCTTTATTTTTGCTTGCGTTAAGCCAGATGGCGCCCATTAATTAAGGATACTGGAATGGCAAAAAAAAGATCGCGAAATAAGCGAGGGCAATTGGAGTTAAACTTAGGTTTTGATGACGAAAGGCTGTCAAAAATAACTGGCATCGCTTCTTGGTTTGCCGCATTATTCTTTTTTGCTTCTTTTTTCTCCTATCTTTTTACATGGTCTAACGATCAAGATAAAGTACTAAAAGTCTCCTTGCAATGGCTTTTTAGTTCTGATGCTATAGTCAATAACTGGTTAGGGCGATTAGGTGCTGTAATTGCTCACATCTTCTTTTATAAGGGATTTGGTCTTGGTGCATTTCTATTGGTTTACGCTTTGTTTCTATTTGGAATAAGTGGCGTTATGGGAAAACCGCTTAAGGTATTTTACGGCAAACTGAGGAATGCGTTGATTGGAATGATTTTTTCCTCCATTTTTTTAGCATTTGTTTTCGAAGAGTCCAGATTTCCTTGGGGAGGTGCTTTTGGACAATTTATCGAAGGTTGGATGGGAAGTTTTATCGGAGATGCCGGTATGATTCTTTTCTTTTTTAGTCTGATTGCTGGCATCTTGGTCTGGGTGCTCAACCCCAATTTTAACGATATTAGTTTCCGTGCCTTGGTGGAACAACTGAAAAGCAAAATTTTTCCCAAAAGAACGCAATCCTTTACCTTAGAACCAGAAGAAGGAGTAACTTTTCAACCTATTGATGAAGATATACCACCTGTCAAAAAACCTTTTGCTGCACCTTCGGTAAAAGCTGAATTAACTTTAGAGGAATTGGAAGAAGAACAGGAGACTCCGTTTGAAACAGTGGAAACGGGAAAAAATCTCGAAGAGGTGGAAAAAATGGGCCAAGAGAATCCCACCCACTCCGCTCCTTATGATCCCACACTAGATCTTTCCAGTTATATTTTTCCCGAAATCAAACTAATGAATGATTATTCGGATAAAAAAGTGGAGATCGATCGGGATGAATTGGAGTCCAATAAAGACCAAATTATTGAAACGCTATTAAATTATAAAATTGAAATCACCAAAATCAGGGCTACTATAGGGCCTACGGTAACCTTGTATGAAATTATTCCCGCGGCAGGGGTAAGGATTTCAAAAATAAAAAATTTGGAGGACGATATCGCTCTAAGTTTGGCCGCATTAGGAATTCGAATAATTGCCCCAATACCCGGTAAGGGAACCATAGGCATTGAAGTTCCGAATAAGAAGAAACAGATTGTTTCTATGCGGGAAGTACTGAAAAGCGATCGTTTTAATAAAGCTAAAATGGACCTGCCACTTGCCTTGGGTAAGACTATAAGCAACGAAGTTTTGGTAGCTGATTTGGCTAAAATGCCTCACCTTTTAGTGGCTGGAGCAACAGGACAGGGAAAATCAGTAGGGGTCAACGCTATATTAATGTCATTGTTGTACCGCAAACATCCATCGCAGGTCAAACTTGTTTTAATTGATCCTAAAAAAGTAGAGCTTTTTCCTTACGCCAGATTGGCGCAACATTTTTTAGCGTATCTTCCAGATCAAGAGGAACCCATTGTTACAGAAACTACGCGGGTAATCCATACCCTCAACTCGCTTTGTATTGAAATGGATACCAGATATGATCTGTTGAAAAAGGCATCCGCAAGAAATATCAGAGAATACAATGAGAAGTTTGTCGATAGAAAATTAAACCCCGAGAAGGGACATAAATTTCTTCCATTCATCGTCGTCATCATCGATGAATTTGCCGACATGATCATGACCGCAGGTAAGGAAGTGGAATTACCCATCGGTCGTTTGGCTCAGCTTTCCAGAGCTGTAGGTATTCACTTAGTCATTGCTACCCAACGACCATCGGTAAATATCATTACTGGGGTTATTAAGGCCAATTTCCCAGCTAGAATTGCCTATAAAGTTTCTGCTAAGGTAGATTCCAGGACCATTTTAGATGCTGGTGGTGCGGACCAATTAATTGGTCATGGGGATATGTTGCTATCGGTGGGGGGAGATATGGTTCGATTACAAGGGGCTTTCGTAGATACACCGGAAGTGGAAAGAGTGATTGATCATATCAGCGAACAAAGAGGATTCCCTGAGCCTTACTACTTGCCAGAATTTCACGGGGAGGAATCATCAGGAAGCTCTGGAGGCCCACTTCGAGCAGCAGACCTAGATGACATGTTTGAAGATGCCGCTAGATTAGTAGTAGGTAGTCAGCATGGATCTACTTCTATGATTCAACGAAGACTTAAACTTGGCTATAACCGAGCTGGTAGAATAATGGATCAATTAGAAGCTATGGGAATAGTGGGTAGTGGGGAAGGCAGTAAAGCCAGAGAGGTATTGGTGTATGATGAAATGGAATTGAATAAATTGTTGGAAAATTTGCATTCCAATAAAAATTAATAAATAAATTCGAAAGGCTCAAAAGGTATAGCAGTATTTAAATGCTTCCTGTAAGTGAGGTGGATTCTATTCTTTTCAACTTCCATTTTACTGTACATACTGATGATTTCTTTATTGTGGGCGCGTATTCCAGCTAAATACATTTCAGGGTATAATTGAATATTTCGGGGAGTGGATAAATGGTCCAATAGTAAAGCAAAGATTCCTTTAGATTGATACGTTGGATGGATTCCAAATCCCATGCCCTTTGCGGCAAATTTAGAAGCCATTTTTTTCTTCAGTATAAATAGTGGAGCAGTCCAAAAATTGAGTTTACCTTTGGTAAACTTTAGAAAAGGATTGATATCTGGATAAAGCGCTATAAATCCTGCCGGCTGTTCTTCAAAATATACAATACAGGCCAATTCCTTGTCAATAACGGGTTTGGCTTGTTCCAAAAATGCTTTTATCTGATGCGTCAACAAGGGCTTAAAGTGATCAAACTTGCTAAAAGAGGCATTGTATACGGTGACAAAGTCTTCCGCAAATTGATCAAGTTGTTGGTAATTGAGAGTTTTTATAGTTATCGGATATCGCTCTCGAATCCTTTGAGCAACAGCCTTCATCCTGTCAAATGGAATTTTATTTGAAATGCCTTTAAAGGTGATTATTTGCTCGAAAGGCAGGAATCCGTTTTCTTCAAAAAGTCGTTGGTAATAAATTGGATTATAATTTTCCTGGTATAAAGGAGGATAGAATCCATCTACTAATAACCCCCAAAAGCGATCCCTTTCTCCAAAATTGACTGGTCCTTCTACTACATCAACATCAAATTCTTTTAAATAATTGAAAGCACTTTCAAATAAAGAAGTGGCAGCTTGAGAATCATCTATACATTCAAAAAAACCAATTCCACCTAAATGGTAATTTAAAGCTTTATTGCGTTTATGGTCCACAAACGCTGCTATCCTTCCAATAGGGAGACCTCGATCATTCAATAGTACAAACCTTTTGGCTGAACCTTCCAATAAGACCTTGTTAACAGCCACATCGAAAACTCCCTCTACCTCATGTTGCAAAGGAGCGATATAGTTGTTGTCTTTGGCATATAAATCAAATGGGAGCTGATGAAATAAATGCTTGGAATCTCGATTGGATACTTCTACAATCATGTATGTAAGGTTTCCTTCAAAACCACCCGGAATAAAAATAAGTTCGTTTTATAATCAATTAAAATACCTTTCTAAAAGTATAATGCACTCTTTCGACCTGGACTCCAAGATTCATGGTAGTATTTACCATCACTTCATTGTTTGCTCTTATAGTAGCCAAGTAAACCTTTTGGTATTTTTTAAAAAGTTTTTGGGTTCCTAAAAAATCTATTAAAAGCGGATAAACCCCTTTGGATTGGTATTCTGGAATGATTCCGAAAGCCACTCCTTTAATATTTTTCTTAGCAGTCAATTTGAATCGCAACATAAAAAGCAATCCCCTCCAACCATGGACCTTACCTTTTAATCCCTTTAGGTAAGGATTTAAATCAGGCATTAAGGTGCAAAATCCGACTGGACGATCACCATCGTAGGCAATACAGCCCAAGTCCGGGTCAATAAAAGGTTGAACCCCTTTCATGATTTTGAGTACCGTAGCACTCTCCATGATTCGAAAATAGGGGCTATTAAAAAAAGTCTGATTGTATATTTCCGTAATGTCTTCCGCCCATTTTTCCAATTTATCTCTAGTCAGTTTTTTGAAAGTAATTTGAGAGCGACTCCTGATTCTCCTTGCAAGAGCCCTAAATCTATTCATTCGAACATCTTTCATTGGGGCACTTAAAGTCAATATTTTTTCGAATGGTTTATAATTGTTTGCTTCAAAGAAAGCTCGATAATAAGGTGGGTGATAATTTTCTTGGAAAACTGGCGAATGATCGAACCCTTCGGTAAGTAAGCCCCAATATTGATCTCGCTCTCCGAAATTGACAGGTCCATCCACTTGGTGAACTCCTTCCTTTTTGAAAAAACCCTCTACAGCATCAAATAGCAAATTGGCTGCTTGTTGGTTTTGCATACATTCAAAAAAACAAATGCCACCCTCTAGTAAATCATCTTGATTTTTTTTAACATATCCACTAATTCTTCCAATACCATTATCACCATCCAATAAAACCCATGCTTGAACAGCCACCCCTTCCTTAACTAGTTTGTAATATCCATTTTCAATATCTGTATTTAAGGGGGCAATCCAATAGGGATTATTGTGATAGACCCGGTCGGGTACCGCATGAAATATTTCCCAATCTTTTCGAGTAAGTATTTGCTTTAAGGTAAATTTTTCTTCCATTCCTTTTCAAAATTATCAACCTTAATAATGGCCAAAATAAAGTAAATAAATCTTTTATGGTAATTGTGCCAATAACCATTCTTTTTCCGTTAGAGGAGAAATATTTTCAATTTCTTCGCGGAGCTTTTGAATAGGTTCTTTTTGATAAGGATGGAGATTTAGAATTTTTTTGGTGAATTTGATAATATTAAGATAATTAGCCTTGTGGTAACCCATGACCTGCTTTCTTTGAATATAGGTTCTCATACTATCTAGAAGGGATTCTAAGGCGTCTTCCTCTTCCTTTTCGAAGTAAATTTTAATCAGCATGGTTTTGGCATTCAGCTGAAGAAGAATGTCGTTAAAATCAGCATAAATTAATAATCGCATGGCCTCATCATAGGAGCCTCGTTCAAAATGAAGTTTCGCTAAGGAATAATCTACAATATTCTCCCTGTGTTTTTTTTCCAGAAAACCCTTGTAGTGCTCAATAAAATGGCTCGTCCAATCGAATTCCCCTAATCTTAAAGCTATTCTGGTAACATTCAAAAAAGTATATTGAGACAGGATGCCATTTTCAATCAAGAGGTTGGTTTCAATCCCCTTTTTATATAATTCAAAAGCTTCTCGAATATATTTTTCCTCCCCAGCATTCATTTTTCCAATACAGTAATTGATGGCATGAAGAAAAATATCCCTTTTTTCCGATTCCGGAAATAATTCAATACTGCTTTGTATGGACTTTTTAAGTTGGGTAAAGTAAGATTCTTCTTCTGGGTGCAAAGAGCATTGGTAGATATAATAATAGATGGCTATTGCAGGAATATGTAATAGTTGGTTTTCACTCACATAGGATAAGATTTTATCCAGTAACCCCATTTCGTAATTGACCTTGAAAACCTTCTGGTGTGATTTCATGACACTACTCAATCGAAGTTTTTCTGCTATAAAATTAATTTCAAAGCTGTCCGACAGCTCCTGAAGATTCATTTCAGCAGTCCGCTGTTGGCGCTCCCGAAAATGAAATTCCTCTAATTGCAATTCATAAGCATTATCCAAATAATGGTTATTTCGAAAGGGGAATTTTTCATG
>CALAZP010000040.1 GCA_937926355.1 uncultured Saprospirales bacterium | reverse complement strand
TCCTGAAAACAGTAATATGGATATTTGGTATGCATCCATTGAGGGACCAGAAGCGGCCATATACGACAGGGGAAATGCTCAATTGACCAATGGGTCGGTATTTGTGCCCTTTCCGGAAACTTTCAAATTACTGGTGGATTTTGAGAGTTTGACTATTCAACTGACTCCGCAGTCTGCTGATTCTAAAGGGTTAGCAGTGGTGGAAAAAAATAATCAAGGATTTTTAGTCAAGGAATTGTTTAACGGCACGGGCAGTTATGCCTTCTATTGGGAGATTAAGGCTAATAGAAGTGCTTTTAAAGATTTCCAGGTAATTAGGCCCAAAAAATCTCGTCAATAATTATTAATGAATCTTTTAAAGTTATAGGAATATGAGGTGGATTATTTTTTTTTCTATGTGGACTCTGTGGTCTTGCTCAAAAGTGAAGAACGACGTAGTAACTAATGATGCACAGCCTCTAGTTATAGCTTACTATGCTGGAGATGCAGCTGCTATTCAATCTTATGACCTCCATGGTGTGGACCAAATCATATACAGTTTCATGCACTTAAAGGGCAATCGCCTTACTATTGATAATGAAGCTGATAGTTTGGCCTTGGGGGCATTAATCAATCAAAAAATAAAATATCCCCAATTAAAGGTACTCGTATCTCTTGGAGGATGGGGTGGTTGTGAAACCTGCTCATCTGTTTTTTCAACTGCTGAAGGAAGAGCTGAATTTGTAAAATCCTGTGTGGAAGTGATTGATTTTTATGGGGCTGACGGGATCGATTTAGATTGGGAATACCCTGCAATTGCTGGTTATCCAGGGCATGAATTCCAACCTGCAGATCGAGAAAATTTTACCGCTTTGGTACAATCTTTAAGGCAAGCGATGGGAGAAGACTTGGTGCTCAGTTTTGCCGCAGGCGCTTCCAATAACTTTATTGAAAATTCAATAGAATGGGATAAAGTGATGCCAGAAGTGGACCATGTTAATATAATGACGTACGATTTTTACGGTGCTGGATCTTCAATGACCGGCCATCATACAGCATTGGGTTCAAATACTTTCGAAAAGCGTTCTGCTGTTCAGACCATTGAGGAATTGTATAAAAAGGGAGTAAAACCGGAGCAGATTGTTTTGGGTGCTGCGTTCTATGTGAAAACATTCAAAAATATTGATCCATCAAACAATGGGTTGTTTCAACCAGCAGAGTGGAATAGAAGTTATAGTCAACCTGAATTTGAAACCATCAAATCTGAATTTGATTTTTACTGGGATGAAGCTGCTCAATCACCTTATGCCTACAGCGCTGATAACCGTATTTTTGCTACTTTTGACGACCATAGATCCATTGAATCTAAAGTATCCTATGTATTAAACCAGAATTTAAAGGGCATTATGTTTTGGCAATTAATGAATGATCATAAGAAAGATGGACTTTTAAAAACTATGGTGAATGCGGTGAAG
>CALAZP010000039.1 GCA_937926355.1 uncultured Saprospirales bacterium | reverse complement strand
TGATTTTAGACAATGAAGTGATGGAAGAAGTAGAAAGTATTTTAACATGGATTAAATACTTCGAGACGGGCAAAGAACTAAACAAAAGAATAATGCCTGGATATAGGGCTTTATTTTATGGCCCCCCAGGAACTGGTAAGACACTGACCGCAACTCTTTTAGGCAAACAAACTAAGCGGGCAGTTTATAGAATTGATTTGTCTCAATTGGTTTCTAAATACATAGGTGAAACCGAAAAGAATTTATCTAATTTATTCAACATAGCTGAAAACAGGAATTGGATTTTATTTTTTGATGAAGCAGATGCACTTTTTGGCCAAAGGACAGAAATGAAAGATTCTAAAGATCGGTTTGCTAATCAGGAAACAGCTTATTTGTTGCAGCGAATAGAGTCATACCCTGGTATTGTAATTTTGGCTACTAACTTAAAACCCAATATAGATCGTGCATTTATAAGAAGGTTTCAAGCTATACTGTATTTCGGAATGCCTAATGCTGAACAAAGGCTTAAATTGTGGAAGAATATTCAAAGTAGCGTATTAATTGATTCTAGTGTCGATTTGGAGGAATTGTCCATTCAATACGAATTATCGGGAGGAGCCATCAATAATATAGTGCAAAACGCATGGATTTCTTCGATTAAAGCTAAATCGGATAGGATAAAAAAGGCAGACCTCCTTTCTGCAATCAGAAGGGAATTCCTTAAGGAGGGAAAAACTTTAATGGGATAAGGACTGTTTTTGAATTCTCGATTTGATATCTATAAAACCTATAGGGTCTTTTTTTTCTAAATATTGTAAAGCTAATTTCATTAGCGTTGGATGGGGGTTAAAACAGGTAGATGCCAAAAGTTGGTGTTTGTTTCCAAAATTTTTGGCAAAAACATTAAGAGCAGCTTTCCTTAAATCAATATTTAAATGGATATTATTTACCAAATCCATTAATCTTAAATCAGGAGGGAAAATTAGAATAGGGAAGATTTCTTCAAACTTTCGAAGTAATTTTTGAGGATTTGATTCTTTCAAAAGAGGAAGGAAAATGGATTTTTCATTGGGACTAAGAATAAGATCAAAATATTCTATAGCAATTACTTCATCTTTATTTTCGCCAGAAAAAAATTGGGTTTGAAGCGCCTCAATAGGTTGATTGGGATAAATATTTCTAAGTTGTTCAAAAACTAAAATAAGGGCTTCTTTGATTGGAGATTCTAAGTATAAGGTTACTTCGGAGTATTCTGGATTTTTCAAATCCTCTCTAGCACTAATTAGTTGTAAATAGTTTTTAATACTGAGGGACAGCTTTTCTTTATCCTCGGATAAAATATTTTTGGAGGTATATTTTTGTGATTGATTGGGCTTCAAAAGCCTATTGGCTAAATTAGTCTTGTAGTGAAAAATTAATTTATTTGAAATTAACCACCAGGCAATTAGAGATGCTATCAGAAAAGTAAAAAGAAAAGTTATTTCAAGATTAACACTTTGAAATTGAATAATTAAAAGTAATAGCAAACCAGCGATTAATTGGCCATAGGTTTTTCCATAGCCATCTGCATAGTTTTGAACAGAGCCTTTTAATTCATGCGGAAAAGCTTGATATAGCATATTTTGGGAGGTGGTATATATGGCATTAGATACTGATCGCTCTAGTAGTTTATTAAGAATAGCGAAAATTAATCCAATGGATGTGGCGCCTAATAAAAGCAGGAGTAAACCACTTGAGGTCGTAAGTAAGAGGACAAAGATAAGGACCAGCAGGCCAGCTTGAATGCCATATATTTTGAGTAATCGCTTAGCAAGAAAGAGCTTTAGAAAAAGTTCAAGTAGCTTAGCCGAACCAAATAGAATGGCCAAAAACCCCGCTAAGTCGGCAGTGGTTGAAAATAGTTTTTCAGATGACAAAAGAGCCAAATAATCAACTAAAAACCTCACAACGAAAGAGGCTATGATTGCCAAGAAAAGGAAAAGAAAGAAGGGGTTTTTTATTAGTCGAATAAATCTATTGTCAACAATCTCTTGTGAAGATTTTTTCACAGACGGTTTGGGGGTATTTCTACTTAGGCTAAACAGCACTAGAATAAATCCGAATGCTGCGATTCCTGCTAAAAGCATTAAAAAAGAAGGGTTTTTAACAAGGTTAAATCTCAGAAGCACAGGAATTGAGCCATAGCAAACAACGGAAGATATTACTTCTCCAGCACTTATAACGGCACTGTATTTTTGGTTTTGACCCAAATCGAAAAGAAGAGGAGGTAATTTCCAGAATACGAAAACTAAAAAATTCCCCGAGACCCAAAACCATGCATACGCCCCGAAAATAACCCAAGGTTCTTTGCCATCAGTTAAATCAAAATAGTACCATAAAGAAAAAACGGATATTAAAATTCCAAATAAAATAAATAAAGCAGCAGAGAAAAAGCCCTTTTTAATTTCAAATGTTTGAAACCACTTGGTTAGAGCAGCTCCAAATAATCCTGCAATAATATAGCTTAAAGGAAGATAAGAAGCACCTGTTGTTTTTAAAAACAAAGAAGAAATATAAGAAAGGTAGAATGCAATGTACATTCCAAGGAAAAGGCTTAAGCCAATTAAGGTATAGATTTGGGTTTTTAGACTTTTCATTTATTTCTGCAATAGGTACAGTCCTCGAAAAAATTGAATAAAAATTCGGTTGGGAAGAGAGAGCAATGCTATTTGATTTTTTTGAGCAGGGGCGAGGTTTTTGTAAAGACTATTAATATGAGTCAACCAATTTAGATAGGCGTCTTTATTATTGTTGAATTCTGAGGTTAGCCTCAATTGAGTATCGAGAATATATTCAAAATTAAAAACTAAGTTAATTTTTGAGAAGCCAGCACTTTTTGCCATTTCAAGAAACTCATTTTGGTGGCAAAAGTATCTTTGAGAAGATAGGGATAAATAGCCCGCTTGAAAATCTTTTTCTTTGATTATAGTATTAAAAAAATCAAAATCGTGGTCATTCAAAAGGGGCATCCAAACTAATACTATTCCATTGTCTTGTAATAATTCAAAAACTTTTTTTAAGACTGTACTTTGGCTGTTTTTGGCAAACTCGTGAAGCACCATTTTTAGAACAATATGGCTAAATGAATGCTTTGGCAAACTGGATGCTAAAAAGTCAGAATTTAAAAAGTTTACCGAGAGGTTTTCTTTTTGAGCTTTATTTTGTTCAGCGAGCATTTGCTTCCCCTTTTCAATCTGAAAGGGAGAAGCCTCAAGAATATGATAATTGAAAGTTAAAGAGGAAAATCTATTCAAATACTCTAAGAGCAAGGAACCGTAGCCCCCCCCAATGTCTAATAAAGAGGTGGGGGTATGGGAGTGAAGAATTTCGTAAAAAATATCAAAATGGGTTGGACTTGTAGCGTGAATGTTTTTGAAATCAACATTCCTTTTGTTGTAATCATTCATTGTTAAAAGTAAAAGCTGGTCCTTATAAAAAAGTTTCTTCCCCTCTGAGGTATATAGGGGACGTTGCCGGTTAAGTTATTAGTATAATTAGCAGATGCTGTTCGTGGACCAGCATGGTAATAAATTGGAGAATCATTAGATAACAAATTCCTATTTAAGAAATTGTTGGCGGTGATTTGGAGGATAAGAGATTTTAATTTATTGTGAGAAATCGTTACACTCCCATTTAGGATTAAATAGGCTGGATATTCTCCAGAATTATTTAAACCGGGGTTGCCAGTTTGAGTGGTATTTGGTCCTACGGGCTGGGCACTTACATAATTACCTCTAGCATTTAAGTTAATATTTAAACCATTTAGTTTTAGGCGATAATTTGTCAATACATTTAAATGATGTGCAGCTATGTCGCCCAAGCGGATTTTGGAATTATCGGCTTCAACTTGATTGGGATTTAGAAAAGTATAATTGACTCCGAAGCTAATAGGTGCTGAATTGGGGTGGTAATTAAAAATTCCCATTAAACCTGTTATGACATATTCCCCTACATTTCTATTCTTCAAAATACCTGCATCATCTCTGGATGATGAAACGGCATCTTTAACGCCACTATAAAAGGCAATAAATTCATAATCAAAACTTTTTTCATATAGTGATCCTCCTAAGGAAAGACTTGCATAATCTATTTTTTCAGTTCCTAGTTCTGGATTCGCTGTTCTTCCGCCTCCAGTGGAGAATTTGGTCCATTGAGATACATTTTGAATACCTCTGGAATAGATAGCTTTTGCAAATAGGGATTCATTGTAATAAACTAGGGTAAGTCTTGGTGAAAAATCCCACCCATAACCACCGGTTGCTCGTATTCTGTTATAATCAAGTCGAACAGCACCCGTAAAAATCAACTTGGATGGAATAAGAGAAAAATTACCTTGAAAATAAGTTCCAAAGTCAATTATTGGGAACTGATTGCTACCTTTTTCTTGATTGTTGACCGTGCCGAGCTCTTGAGCTAAAAAGACTGTGTCTTGTTTGTCGACGTTAGAATAATCATAATCTGTATAGGTAAGGTAATCGCCTTGCATTTGACTGCTTCGGAATTCTAAACCAGCCATTAGGTTCATGTTTTTTTCAGAATAGTAGAATCTTGCATCATTTCTAAACTGTCTTCCTTCATAATAAAAATAAAGGTTGGAGTAACCTGGTTTGATTTCAGCAGACCCCGAGGTATTGGGCAATAGTTGCTCAGGATTAAATAAATGGGCCAGATGGAAGCGGTTTGAAGCATTTCCCAAAGGCCTGAAATTAACGCGGTTGGTGGCTCTATCTAATGAGTGGTTGTGGAAAGAGAGAAGATTAGAAAAAGATATTTTTTCGAAATTCCTTTCGTATTTAGCATAAAAGGTAGTGTTTTTGGGTACCCATAGATTACCATTTTTTGAACCAGCTGCATAGATATCCTGGTAATAGTTAAATCCTTCTTCTCTTCTCCAAGTTCGAAAACCCAATTCGAAGAAATTAAAGGATAATTTTCCACCTATATAATAGTCTTTGGTATGATTGGAGTATCCTGCAGGATGACCATTAACCAGACCGGTATAGGCATTTTTATCCCATTCTCTCCCCGCGTTAACCCCTTCTGGAGTGAGAACAATACTGTCAATTTGACCAGAATTATCAGAGAAAGTATTAAAAAAGGGGGATTGATTGGGTATATTGAAGGTATCTAAATACTGGTTTAGACTTATGGATTGACCATTCAGTGAAAAGTTATTGTATAAGTTTAGGTGATCGTAGGAAAAAATATTGATATCATCAGGATGGTAATCATAAAAATCAACAAAGTTTAAGTTGTTCTCATCAGAATAAAAATAACGACCGGTCAAAGTAGCATTAAAAAGCTCGCTTTTATAGCCTAAAATTAAATCGGCATCTTTGGTTTTATAAGAACCGCCAGAAATAAATCCACTGCCATATAATCCATAGGAATCGGAAGTGCTTTCTCCAAAAGCATCTATGGGTTTTTCTCCTGGAGCATAGGTGATAATATTAATGGCCCCAACAAATGCTCTTGGTCCGTACATAGTGGATGAAGGCCCATAAAGAACCTCTACGGCCTTGATGGATGACATTGGATATTGTCGCGAGAGATATGCAATATTAGACCAAATATCATTTTCTTCAACTCCATCTACCATGAGAAGAGTTCTCTCTGTGTTTTCTTGTCTAAACCCTAATTGAAAAATATTGGCGTATGTGGCAGAGTAGATTTTACTAATATTAAATCCTGGCAAATCGGAAAGTAATTCTACAATATCAGCATAGCCTCGATTTAAAATTTCCTCTCGGGTAATTAGTAAAACACTAGCTGGAGCAGTTTTGATATTTTCAGATTTTTTCGAAACAGAGCTTACTGTAATAATTTGGTTTTCTTTCACTAATTTTTTAAAAATGGCATCAAAAACAATATGTGGATCGTCAGAAAAATCAGGATTGCTCTTGATAATTTTAAGTATATACGACTCAGCTAATGTTATATCATCTTCAGCGATAGCAATTAAAGCCAGCATTCTCAAAGCTCTATTTTCTGTATTACTATTTATAAATCCGCCGTTTTCAAAACATGGTAAAAGGGATTTTTTAGCATTCGAAAACCTACCTATCTCATAGTCATCTCGTGCCTTATCAATGGATTCAAAACCACATTGAGCAAAGGAATTAAAACTGAAAAAGATCAGAAAACCAAAAAATAAATTAATGGACTTCATGTTATATTTTTAGAGTTTATTAAAATTTTTTACAATTTCTTCAAGGTTTATATTCCAAATAAATACCGTTTTATCATTACCTGCCGTAAATAATTGATGGTTAGGTTGATCATAAAATGCAGAAGTAATCCATCCGGAGTGAGCCTGAAAGGTAATAGGTTGTTCTAGCTGATTATTGTATAAATCAATTGGGGTTAATTTCCAGGAATGGTCATAAGAAGAAGAAATAATGAGCGAAGTATTCAATACGTTAACCGCCTTCAAAAAACTAATTCTTGAATCGTGAATATTACCCAAAGTATGAAGCGACTTTAGACTTAGGTCATATAGGTAAACGGTACCATAGACATCTCCAATGACTATTTTATTGTACGGACCCACTACATCAAAAGACATAATTTCTTCATCATTAGGAAGCGACAAAGCATCTATTTTTTTTAAGGTTTTTTGAGGCGACAGGTTGTAGATGCTAAGAGAGTGACCTTCTTTTAACAGGAGTAGCTTTTGGTCTAAATTTATGGAAAAAGAAGGTGGTTTGAATCCATGGTTTTTAAAAGCAACAACCTGCTTGCCGGTGGACTCAAATATGCCATTTTCTTGAATAATTAAATTCTTTTCGGGAATCTCGGAAACAGGAATGACTCCGAATATATTTGAATCGAAAAAGGGGTATTTTTTCTCTTCAATTATTTGATTACTAAAGTTGTAATTTAAAATTTTGTGTGTTTTAGTAGTTATCCATAATGAATTATTTTTTCCTAAGACAAAGGAATTGACACTGGATGCAATCAGATGAGATTCTTTACTTTCTAGATTGAATTCAATCAATTCATCATCGAGATATAGACATGCTAATTGTAGGCCATTTTCTGATAATTGAATCGATTTAATTGGTTTCTCAAAGGTAAATTCTGATTCATGAAATTTGGTGTTGGCCTCTATAATAGCTTTAGCTATTGCTTGTTCATAGACGCTGCCAAGGTTATCTCTATTAAGTTGGTAGGCCTCCACCGCTTTTTTCAAGGATTCTCCATATTTCATCTCTCTGTTGAGTTGAGACGAAGTCAGCCCCATATTACTTGCCAATTGTTGAAGGCGTAGTTTTTCTGCATTTTCAAAATTTTTCAGAGAAATAGCAAGAGCCTCTTTTTCAGCCTCTTGAGCTATTAAGGCCTCTTCTCTAGCTTTTTCAGCAACAACTTTGGCTTTTTCAGCCTCCTTTCTTGCCAATTCTGCTTTTTCTTTTTCTTCTTCTGCATTCTTTTTGGCAAGAATCGCGTTTTGCTTCTCTTGAATAGCTAATTCACTTGCCGTTAAGGCAGCTTGTCTTTCTTTTTCTGCTGCAATTTTGGCTAAAGATTCTGATTTAGAAGCATCTTCTGCTTTCATTTTTTGCAAATCGGCTTCTTCTTTAGCTTGGAGAGCTTTTAAACGTTCATCTTCGGCAATATTTTGAGCTAATTCAGCTTTTTTTCTTTCTATTCCGGCATAAATAGCTGCAACAAAAGACAAAATAAAGGCAATTCCAATAATAGCTGCAATTGCTCTGGTCATCCTTATCAATCTTCTACTTTTTCTAGTTTCGGCTTCCTTGTGAGCATCATTTATCAGAATGGAATAATCAAAAAAATTCCAAATAATTTCAGTTTCATGAGCATATTGTTCCCCCCACTCATTAGAATAGGGAAATGAGGCTTTCCAACTAAGTAATTCATCAATTTGAGCTGCTGATAAGAGTTGGCCTTTTTGATTATGGTAAAGTAGTGCCAATTTTTGTAGTTCTCGATATTTGCCTACCAGGTTGATCTCTTGCTGAATCCAAATGTTGAAAGGATTCCAATAAGTGACAATACTTTTAGAGGCCAACTCAAATATTTCAGGTAGAGGTTCCTTTATGAAACCTACTTTAATAGCTTCCTCAAGAAAGATTTCAACTTCATGTTTGGTGGTTTTTGAAATTTTAACAACCTGCTCCTTAGTTTGCCGCACTAATGTTATTTGGTTAGCTGAATCGACATATAAAAAAGGTCTAAAGAAATTAACTAATGCGGATTGAATCCCGGCAGTTGATAGGACGTCTTCTAATTTATTTCCAGCAAGACTAATCAAGCCTTTAAAGCCACCAATTTCTTGAAAATTTTGGGAAGAAAAATTTTGCCCACAAAACTTTTCAATGATTTCAGCTCCCAGTTCAATGATAAATTTGGGTATGGTATGATGTTCAAAAACCTTGTTAAGATGTTGTCGGAGGTCTTCAGATAAAGATGAGGATAAAAACGAAAGCTGGGTTGAAGCATCAGGGTTGGGAATAAAGTAAAGGGACTTGTTGAGCAGGTTTTTAATTTGAGAATGTCTATGGGTAAAGCCTAAGTTGTCAGGGTTTAAAAAGAAGATGACTTTAGTTTTTTGAATGGTTTTAAGTAATCGACATTTTTCATAAAAAACATGAATCTCCTCACTAGTCCACTTTTCTAGATAGAAGTTGATCTCGTTAATTAGTAGAAGTACCGAAGGATAGGATTTAGCAGTTAAAAAATCATCTGATTCAATAGAAACTAATGTATCGGTT
>CALAZP010000038.1 GCA_937926355.1 uncultured Saprospirales bacterium | reverse complement strand
GACCTTGGCCATCGCGGTTCAAATCTAAAAAGGCTTTGACAACCGACAAATCCTCTGACCTAGTGGTACAACTATCTCTAAAAGTGGCCAATATGCTTATTGCCGTAGGGCAATTTCCATTGGTCGGATGGCCATAAGAAGGAAAAGTCAATTCAGAGGTAGTTACCTCAAGAATAGGAGGTAGCTGGTCTTTAACGGTAATTTTTTGTTGGTATTGAAAAAATCCGCGCTCATAGGAGGAAGAATAATTGGATTTGGACACCTCGGTAAACGGATTTTCACGATTACTTTCCCGAAGGGACAAGGCAGTATCCTCATCCCGAATTTGAGGAGAATAATGGACAACAGCTACAACGCCTGCGGGTTTGGAAGGAATAATAATAGGTGTTCCACTACCGTCATATTCGCACCAATTTAGCACCCTGAAAGTGACCAATTCTGTATAGCACTCGTCTGCTGTAGCATTAAATCGCTCTGTCGGTAATTGGCCTACGGTTACTAAATCGCAGCCCAAACTTTGGGTGGAAATGCTGGGTACAGAAGGTGCGGTACATTCCGTTACCACATCAGAAGGAAAGTTTACCGTATATCGATGATCGGCTTCTACCTCCACCCTAAATTCGCAGGTATCGGAATACAATTCAGCAGCAGGGTTATAAATCCTAAAAAAATAAGATACCCTACCAATATTACAATCGTTCAATAAGGTAAAAGAAGAATCAATCGATATATTTTTTTGAGCGAGATCATTGACTAGTACTTTTTCTATGGTCAATTCCTCTAAATAATCGATAGAACTTTGGCCATCACCACAGAGATAGGTGTCTTCAATAATCAAGTCCTTACAAATAGGAGTGGTGTTGTCCGGCAAACTCAAAATTTTGGTGCTGTCTGTTGCCGATTTGTCTTTGGATTGGAAAAAACCAGCAGTTTGCTGCGCAGACATTACAGAAGGGCAAAGCAAGGCCATCCATACCGCCCTACTAAGGACGAACGGTAACCAATTTGTCGCAACTAGCCCCTTCTGGTGTTTCATTTTTTACATCAATTTGTTCTTTCCGCCACCTCTATTTTAACGTTTACAGGTGGCTTTTCAGTATCAGGAGCTTTCTAAAAATACGATCCTCAAATATAATAAAATATTACAATATGATGTTAGGCCATTGGGTTTGAAAACCCTTAATTCCCTGTATTCCACCGGTGTGAATTATTAAGATGGTGCTGTTTTTTTTAAAATATTTTTTAGCGATCAAATCTTCTACCCCGTAGAATAATTTACCCGTATAGACGGGGTCGGTCAAAATTCCCGTTTCCTGTCGGAGTCTTCGCATGAAATCAATCAAGGTAGGCGTCCATTTGGCGTAGCCTCCGAAGTGATAATCGGGGATGATATCCCAATGGGCTATTGGCTGACAATCAACTAATTGCTGAACTTCCCTTTTCAGAAAATCGCCTTTTAGGACGGATATGCCTACGGCAAAAGAATCTTTGGGAAGGTGGGTGATTAGTCCAGCGAGGGTCCCTCCTGTGCCTACTGGGGTGATCCAATAGTCTATAAGAGCACGGGGGAGCTGCTGGTTAATTTCACTAACTATTTCTCCTACTCCTTTGAGGGCTAGGTGGTTGGTGCCGCCTTCAGGGATGATTAAATAATCAGGGTTTTCTTTTTGTAAGGAGGACAGGTATTGGGGATCTGATTTTAGCCGGTAGTGGGTTCGATTGATAAATTGGAGTTTCATTCCACATCTTTGGGCGTGTTGTAGGGTAGGATTGTAGTCGGTATGGTCTTCGCCTCGGATGATTCCTATGGTGGGGATTTGAAACAA
This sequence comes from uncultured Saprospirales bacterium, assembly GCA_937926355.1. Classification (GTDB taxonomy): domain Bacteria; phylum Bacteroidota; class Bacteroidia; order Chitinophagales; family Saprospiraceae; genus CALAZP01. The sequence goes on along the minus strand of CALAZP010000038.1, from coordinate 2,650 downwards.
ATGACCTGCGCTGGCTACTGCAGCAATGTGATTAGAAAATGGACCGCCAAAAGTAAGGAGGCCTTTTTTTTGCCGTAAGGCTTCCTCCATCGTGAATTTAAGTTTGCGTAACTTATTTCCACCTAGTGCCTGATCTTCCGGATAGGCGGAAAGATAGCGGAGGTGGTCCATTTTAATCAAGATGGTCAAACCCTGTTGCTGACTGGTTGGAGTCGAGTAATTTTGCAACGGAGAGGGGGCGATATTCAATATGGACTTAGAAGGCAAATAGATCTTTTTCAGAGAGGAAATGAATAGGTCCTAATTGTTCTAAAAATTTCATGTCCAGGTCTTTTTTCTGACCCATAACCATATAATTAAAAGTACGATTTTTGATTTTATTTTGGTGGAAAGCTACTAAATTATTGGGTTTTGCCTGACTCAGAAATTCGTATCGATCCTTTCGGGCGTCGTGTTCAAATCCCATTTTTTGGAGTTTGTCGTAATGAAAAATATAATCTCTGGGTTCAATTCTGCTCGTTTCTATTTTAGTCAATAGCGCTTGGGCGGTTTGATGCAAATATTTTTCATCCACAGGCATGGTTTGCAGAATATCACTCATGGCGTTGATGGCGGTTGCTATTTTATCGGGTTGGGTACCGAGATAGCACATCAGGTAATGAGCCTTGTTTTTATATTGAGGCGTACTAAAATAGGCATAGGTAGAATAAGCCAATGCGCGAGATTCCCGAATTTCTCTAAACACAACGGAGGAGAGGCCGGTACCGAAGTATTCGTTAAACCATTCGGTGTGAAGGAATTCGTCTTTATCAAAATGGGGAGTTCCTTTGGAGATCATTAGGATATCTGATTGCACCAATGGAAAATCGTAAATAAATACTTTTGGGTCTTGGGTCTCCCACTGGATAAATTCCTTTTCCTGGAGGCTCACTTTTTTATTTTTCCGTTCACCTAGGTATTGTAAAACCAAATCGGAAGGGGTTTTTCCATAGAATTGAACTTCGTAAGGATAGTCTAAAAGCCCTTTGATGAATTTTTGGATATCACTTGGTTTGATTTTCCGCAGCTCCTCTTCGTTGTATTTGTAGTTAAAAGGAGAATTCAGACCGTACTTCCCGTAAGCTGCCAAGGCATTTTTGAGGACGTATTGTCTGTTTTGCATGGAGACTGCTCTTTTCTGAAGGGCGTCCTCCATCATATTGGCCAAAACATTCGGTTTGATTTTAGGATCATGAATGATTTCGAAAAACAAATCCAGACCAGCTTTGATATTTTTTTCTAAGCCGCTAATGCTTAGGATGAGTCTATCGCTTTCAAAATGGGATTCAGCAGAAATACCTAATCTGAAAAATTGTTCGTGGTAATGCTGGTAGGAATATTTAGAGGTTCCCATATAGTATAAGGCTTCCAGCGCTACTGCGGCCATTCGAGTATGGTGGGAGCCGATGGGGACAATTAATTCCAGTCTAAACAAATGATCATCTTTGTTTTCCATAAAAATGGAATACGGAGTAGGATGATGAAGGTGTTTTTCGAATTCAACAAAAGTAGGTACAATCCTCTTAATGGGAATTTCCATTAGTTTTTTGGCGTATTCAGAGGTGTGGTCTGGATTTAGTTGAACCGGGGTCATTGGAGGCTTTTCTACCTTGATGACTTCTGGGTCCGGAGCCTTAATTTTTTCTATGAAAGCATAATTATTGCGGAGGAATTTTTTGGCGTAAGCCATGACATCTGCTTTGGTAAACTGCCGCAAACGCTCGGGGAAATTGTACATTTTTTCCCAAGGCAACCCCAATTTATAAGCATTGGCTATTTGATTGACTCGAACACTATTTTTACTATTTCCCCGAACCATTTTGACCTCCATATCGTTGATCACTGCTTCGATTAACCAGTCCTGGAAATCTCCATTTTGCAATCGCTCTATTTGTTCTATCAATATTTTTTCCCCCTCTTCAATCGATTGTCCGTTTCGAATTCTTCCGACTAAGGCGAAAATACCGTAGTCCTGGTTGGGCCAATAAAGCGTACCGGCGTCTAATAATTTTTGTTCTTGATTGATGTGGACATCCATCAGTCCGGTACTTTCGTTATGCAGTAAGGCGTTGATGAGTGGGATGAGATAAGGAGAATCGGAATTGGAGCCTTCAATTCGCCACCCTAGGAAAATAAAAGGAGCTTCTTCCCCTTTGATTTGCATTCTTTGAATGGTATTGGGCCATTCATCTTTTTCGTATTGGAATGCTGGAGCTGTTTTATTGGGTAGTTGCCCAAAGTGCCTTTCTAATATTTCCATAGTCTCGTCCGGATTGAAATCTCCGGAAAGGATAATGGCCATATTATTGGAAACATAGTATTTCTCAAAGAAATTATTGATTGCTCTAATGGATGGATTTTTCAGATGATATGCAGTTCCTATAATCTCTTGAGTCCCGTATGGATGTTGGGGAAACAATAATTTTCTAAGAGCTTGGAATGCTTTTCGGCCATCGCTGTCTTGAATCATGTTGAATTCTTCGAAAACCGTTTCTAATTCCGTGTGAAACAGGCGCAGAGCGAGAGTGGTAAACCGCTCTTTTTCCAGCATTACCCATTTTTCAAATTCATTAGAAGGAATTTTATTGATGTAAACGGTTTGTTCCACACC
>CALAZP010000037.1 GCA_937926355.1 uncultured Saprospirales bacterium | reverse complement strand
ATCATTGACCAAACGGAGGATGATTTTTACCTCAACTCCGGAGCAGTAAGTATTGAAAATTCTGGGGATACCAGTATCTTATTACAAGAACTTATGTCTATGGTACAATCATTAGAAGATGCGCTCAGAGTTCCCTTCTTGATGCACTATCAAGGATATAAGTACAAAGAGATTGCCGAAGAGCTCAGACTTCCAATTGGTACGGTAAAAAGTCGAATTTTCTTTGCGCGCAAACAACTTAAGGTGTTTATCGATGATAAATACCCAGGTATATGGAACTAATTAAAATAACCTTACTCAAATAAAGACAAAGAAAGTCCAGGTATAATCTTCACCGCATTCTTGTAGTAAACTTTCTTTAAAATTTCATCAGGAAGTCCCAATCCGTATATTCTCCAAAAAGCGTGATACTTGCCGTAATCGAAATATTCGTCTTCAGTCTCTAGTGTTCGGAAATAAACGAAATACTCTTCAATTCTATAAGAGTCCTTTCCAAAAAGTATCCGGTCTTGGTATTTTTCGAAAAACTTTAAGGCGGCTCTTGGTTGACGTCCCAATTCTGCAATATTTGCACTTACTTCAACACACATGTTGGGAAATTCTTCCATCAACTCCCCTAACTTCTTTAAATCGTTGGCCAACCAACCAAAATGAGCATTGATAAATGTTGTCCCGGGGTGTTTTCTAAATACATTATGTTGTTCTGCAATAATCGTTTCCCAAGCCACGGGATTATTCGGATATCTTTTTCTTCGGGGGTTTATTTTTAATTCTAACCAACGCTCATTCTTTTCATCGTGTGGAAACCAGAAAGGCCTCGGGTCTGCAGAATGGATTAAAACCGGAATTCCCAGTTCTCCGCATTTAGCCCAAATGGGATCTAATCTTTTATCATCCACCGCTATTCTTTTGCCGGAAGAATCTTGAACGGACATGCCCAAACTCTTGTATATTTTTAATCCTCTAGCTCCATTGGCCACATCGAATTCTAATTGCTTGACTGCATTTTCCGTCCAATCTGCATCATCAATTCCATTAAAACTGATATTGGTAAATAAAACAATCCTGTCTTCGTACCCACTCTTCTTAATATTTTCCATCATACCGACTAGGGCCTCCCCTCCTCTACCACTTAGATTTACGATTACTTTCATATTCAAACCATCCATCTCCTTAATTAATTGGTCTAAATCTTGAGTGGCCATTCTCCAATGATGACTATGGATATCTACAAAGGGAAACTTGGTTTGGGTTACCGGATTTTCTTCAACTACTAAAGTGGAAGTGGGCTGATAGGTCTCAAAATCCATCCGTACGGTATCCCCATCTTGTCCATTAGCACAAGACCATAACAAACCCAATAGAACCATTATTAGTGACAGCTTCTTCATTTCTATACTTTTTTCCAGACAATATACCTTTTTTGATTTTTATCTCATGGCCTCTGCTATGATTTCCCGATATAGGTCTTCCTTTTCCATTATTTGGCCCAATAACGTTAATTGGTTGATAAACCGAACTTGATTATGTGTAGGGTACTGCGTTTTATAATATTGGTCTCCATTTAAAAAGTCAGCGGCAAACCTAGCAGCCTGCATAAATATTACCATAATTCCTCCATCCAAAACCATATCCTTTTCCAATTGGCTTAGAAGGCCGCGAGTCCCCTTAGCATAGCCTTCAGCTAATGCCTTTAAAATAGGTTCTCTGATAACTATCTTACTGACATCCCTTTCATTTTCATCAGCTGGACTTATAAAGGTACGAATCATATCTCCTAAATCAAATAATACATATCCGGGCATAATCAAATCTAAATCCACCACCGCAACCGGTCGCATGGTCTCCTTATTCAGCAACACATTGCTAATTTTGGTATCATTATGGGTGATTCTCAAAGGGATAGAATAAGTGCCATTTTTAATTTGATTAAACAATTGGACGATTCGATTTGAATACCCCATTAACTCTTCTAAAGGTTCCATGATGGTTTGCAACCGATCCACCCTATTAGCGGTTACAGCGGTATTGAGTTGGTCAATACGCCATGGTACGTCGTGAAAACTGGGAAGTACCGGATGAATCAAGGTGGGATCTAAATCTGACAATTGATAAACGAAGTTTCCGAATCCTTCTGCTGCAGTTTTCGCATGACCTGGTTGTTCTACTACATCTAAACTTACTGTGTTCGGCACGTAACGGTATATGCGCCAATACCCTTCGGAAAAAGGTATCCCCAACTGCCCTTCTTTTCCCAGAATGAGTTGAACAGGGCCATTAATATGATTCAATACCCGACTGACATTTTCCATTATTTTTTCTGGTTCAGGAAAAACTTGAGTATTGATTCTCTGCAGTACGTATTGCTCCTCGGTAGTTTGCAGCAAAAAAGTATCGTTGATTTGCCCGTTACCCAGAGGTACACAATTTTTAGGTGTTCCTTTTATGGCAAAAAGTGAACTCAGAGAACGCCAATCAATCAATGCCGTCATTTAAGAAAATAAACCTTTTATGGCCTTTTTTAGATGATCAAAGGACTCCCCCATTTCATCTGTAAAATTTTGAATTCGCTCCTTTTCATTGATACGATCTCTCAATTTACCTAGGATCTCCTCTAAAGAGGTCATCATTTTTTGCTGCGTTTCTTTAAAGTGGTCTTCTCCCTGATAGGACAATTCTTCAATTTGGAGTTTGAAGTGAGTAAGTTTAAGGATAACTGCATCTATTTTATTGGTTATTCCAGATTCAGCATTCCCTTTGGTTTTTTCAAAAAATAAAATCAATTGTTCGACAATTTCTAGAGCCTCTTTTTGGGCCAATTCAAAACTATCTGAACCTCCTTTTAGGAGTATGACTATTTTCTCTTGTAACTTCAGAATGTAAGTTTCAATCTCCTTTAACTGTTGTTTCATTTGATCGACACTTTCTTTCCAACTATTTTTTTTCTGTTGTATTCGCTCCTGAAGTTTTTCCTTTTCTTTCTGATAAAAACCTTTTACATCCTCTGCTCCTTCTTCAATTTTCTTTTCAATATCTTCTAATGCATCTTCCATACTTTTTAAAGTCTCTTTGACTTTTTCGGAAAATGGTGATTTGGTTTCCATATTATTTTTTTTTACGTTAAACAAACCTATGAGAATACAAGTTTCACTCTTCTTCCAACAGGACAAAAATATTCCCATCAGCTGGAATATTCACCTCTAATTCAATACGGCCCTTTTCATTTTTTTCCATAAATTCTATTTTCCCATCAGGCCATTCCACTTTTATCTTATTCTTTATTCCCGTGTAATAGACAGGAATTTGGATAGAACGTTGCACACTTTCATTTAATGGATTATACAACATGACCAGACCTTTTTCTTTTCCCCAAGGATTCACATGCAGAAATCCATCCCAATCTCTACCATCAGGTCTTCTCAGGTGAATGATATCACCATCTAAAATAGCTCGATGCTTTTTATAGAAATCCACCCATTTCTTCACCACTTGTTTGGTTGCTGGTGCATCGTACAATTGGGGTCCTCTCCAGGTAGCTTGTACTCCCGCTCCAAATAAGTTGGCCAACCGCTTTTCATAATGAGGCAAATGGTCTTTTAATGGTTCTATGGTAGCAGCTTCCCCACCTCCATGATATTCTACCAGAGGTACAAACATCCATCCCATTGAGGGAGTCTTGTATCGGGTTCCATCGTAAACATTTTGCCGCTCAATAATTTCTTGGAATTCTCTGGGCAAAGACCAGTTGGTCTCTCTATACCCCATCCCGGTTTTATTGCTTCCGGCTAAAAAGTAATAATCTGGCACATTTAAATATATCCCTTCTGACCGACACCATTCGTAAAACTCCTGAATGACTTGATATTGTTGCCATTGAGAATCTTCCAGTCCTTCATGCCCGGGATGTTCTGTAGAAGCACATATATCGCCAGGATAAGAACCATCGTGTTCTAGAATATCCATACCGGTCTCTCTATATATTTTGTATAGTTTATCGAAATACTGTTTCCCCCAATGGCTTTCCAAACAAGGGGAGTTGCCAAATCGGGGGGTTTTTCCCTCAGGCATGACTACATCGTTTCCTCCGCCTACTTTTCTACTGGCTAACAGGGAATATCCACCTAAAGCTATGCCTTTGCTGTGAGCATAGTCGACCAATCCCTTTATTCGTTTAATATTTTCAGGACTATCATCTTCTGCATTAAAACCACTTCCAAAAGTCATGATGACCATTTCGAATCCCACTTCTGCGCATTGGTCTATTGCTTTTTTTACCGCTTCGGTTTCCGCACTCCGAACATGCATCATAATAGGATTTTCGGTGACCCAAGGTGCTACAGCTCTGAGCATTCGTCTCTTCTCCAAATCCTTTCTATCCTGATCCCGGCTATCGTGAAGCAGTTCCCACACCCTATATGAAGTAAATTCTTCTCCTTCGTCTAACTGAATATTGGGACCGTATTTAGGAGCGACTTCTAGTGTTACAGGGGTTTGTAAACGATAATTTACCTGAGTTTGATACAGGCTATCAATTTTCCAGTCTACACTAGTAAATAAGATATTATCCGAGGACATGCCTCCAAAATTATAATCAGTCTCAATGGTCATATTAGGATACTCCCAATTAATTTTATCATCCACTACACTTTCGGCTTCGACGCATGCCAAGATTTCACTTGTGAAAGATTGGATGTTAATTGCGCCATCGTTCCGATTAAGAATAGAAATCCATTTACTTAGTACTGGCATATGATCGTAAATCTCATAGTGTACTTGCACTACAACCTCTAATTTTGGATGTTTATAGGTAAAAACAACCTCTTTCCCAGGGGAGGGCCAAGGTTGATCCACTGACATCCATTCCGGTCTTTTTTTCCAATTTAACCTGGGCTTTATGGCATGGATTTCGACTTGCTCAAATTGAAAAGCATTGGGATAGGGTTTTAAATTTGCCATCCATTTTTCTAAAAAAAAGTTTTCTACGGGTTGGCCTTGCAGACCCCCGATAGCATAAGAAGTGCCATTGAT
>CALAZP010000036.1 GCA_937926355.1 uncultured Saprospirales bacterium | reverse complement strand
GTATAAGGTCATTGCTTTCATGGATGAGAATCCCGATCTGAAAAACAAATACCTCGATGGCATCCCTGTCATCCTACCGGCCCAATTACCCCATTATCCTGCCGAAAAAGCCATATTTGCCATTCGAAATATTACTTCAGCTCAAAAACAACTGTTATTGGACGTATGCCTGTCGGCAAAAATTCAAGTGCTCAAAGTACCGCCAGTGAGCGATTGGCTCAATGAGGATTTCACGGTTCAGCAGATTGCGGCTTTTCAAATCGAAGATTTGCTAGGAAGGCCTGCCATTCAAAACTTAGACCTCAATTCCGGTACTTTTTATAAAGACAAATCCGTCTTGGTTACTGGAGCTGCAGGATCCATAGGTAGTGAAATTGTTAGACAATTGATTGCCTTTCAACCCGCCAAAATCATCTTATTGGATCAAGCGGAATCTCCTTTGGTCGATTTGGCTTTAGAGTGCCAAGAACAACTGTCTTATTCAACAGCCATTCCTTATTTAGGAAGCGTGACGAATCTCGTCAAACTCCGACAGCTATTTGAACGGGAAAGGCCCCAGGTAGTTTTCCATGCAGCAGCCTACAAACATGTACCTATTATAGAGGACTATCCAGAGGAAGCCGTGCGGACCAATGTATGGGGAACTAAAAATGTGGCTACTTTAGCCGATCAATACGGGGTGGAGAAAATGGTGCTGGTCAGCACCGATAAGGCAGTTAATCCTACCAACATTATGGGTAGTACCAAGCGTATAGCAGAACTGCTCATCCAACGCATCAATGCTGATAGCCAAACGGCCTATATTACCACCCGCTTTGGCAATGTATTGGGGTCAGCAGGATCGGTGGTACCGAGATTTAGAAAACAAATAGAGGAAGGAGGTCCCATAACGGTTACGCATCCGGAAATCAATCGTTATTTCATGACCATACCGGAGGCCTCTTTGTTGGTAGTAGAAGCAGCCGTTATTGCAAAGGGAGGAGAAGTGGTGCTGTTTGATATGGGGGCACCAGTAAAGATTGTGGACTTAGCTGAAAAGATGATTCAACTCAGCGGAAAAGACATCCAAATAAAATATACCGGACTAAGAAAAGGAGAAAAGTTATACGAAGAATTGCTGATTGATCAGGAAGCTGTTATAGATACACCCCATCCTAAATTAAAGATTGCGAAACACACCAACGGCATAGTGCCCGATTTAGCTACCTTTGAGAAACTGATTGATGGAGACCATCACTTGAACCTAGACTTATTGAAATCGCTCGTTCCAGAATTTCAATCTCAACGAACACAACGAACGGACATCCCATAAGTCTGGTCATAGTTTTCCTCAATCAGGGGATTACCAGTGCCAGGTGTGAATCCAATACTCGAAGCATTATTACCACCAGATGCAGTCCCTGTCCAATAATAACCCAATGCTCCTTTGCCAGAAAAATTCCCCACCCCATCTGTTAATCCCCCAGCTTTAATAGACAAACCGGATTGGTTATTGGCATGCCCCACCCAAGCAGGTTCAGGCACGCGCAGTGCCGAAGTCTCATTCCCCTCCAATAAATTCATCCATTCCTCTTTGCTAGGTACTCTCCACCCCATCGGACAAAGTCGACCACTGGCCACTGCATTCCATGAATACAACCGCCCATAAGCAGGTATATTCGAAGCGTCACTATCGTAAACAAAAACATCCGAGGCCCCAATTGCCGTACCATCGTTATAATACGTAACTGAAAGGTTAGCCACCATCCACTCCAAAGTATCC
>CALAZP010000035.1 GCA_937926355.1 uncultured Saprospirales bacterium | reverse complement strand
AAAGCAGCTACGGTGTAATTAAAAGCGGGCAAACCACTTTCAGGGAGGGCTGCAGCTTGCATATTCATCAACCCAACTCTTACATTTTCATTTAATTTACCACTTAATCTGGCTCCAAAGTGAATAGGATTTTGAAGATTTTGACCTGTTTCCGGATCCGTCACCACCCCAATTCTTCTGGAAAAAAAAGGATTGGCCCGGGAACCAATTCCGAAAGTGCTAAACAAATCAGCATTTTCTAGAAAAAACTGCCTCCGCTCTGGGAAAAATATCTCAAACCGATCCAAATTAGTGACCTGTTGATCTACCTCAACTTGAGAAAAATCCGGATTGACGGTGAGGTCCAAATTCAAACCAGAGGTTACCCCTACTTTAGCATCAAGTCCTGCGCTATACTTGTATTCTGGGGAGCCATAAGCATCTTCATAGTCCCTAATTCCACTGGTAGTAACAAAAGGGATAATAGAAACATTAGTGCCTGCCTTTTCCAAAGGCTCTTCCCAGATTACGTCTCTCATAAAAGACAAATCCATCACCAATCTATTCCTAGGAATCCTATTCAAAGAAGTTTGTTCGTTAATTTGAGTATCACTTCGATAACAATTAAACCTCCAGTTGGTGGATCCTTTTTGAAATCTAAGCGTCTTGAATGGAATGGCAAATTCACCAATCCAATAATCGGCATGTCTGCTTGCGTCTCCTCTCCATTTATTGTCCCAAGAAGATTGAAAATCTGGTCTAGCTCTTCCTCCATTGGAAATTAAGGCCTCTCTCTGCACGCCATAAGGATTCATTCCGAAAACCATAGCATTGGTCTTGTCGCCGAAAGTATCAAAAACTAATGTGACGTTGTCATTTCCTGAAAATGAGTAATCCCGCCTTAAGGAGGGAATCACAAAATCATTACCAATGGTATGCGATATAACCGCCACATACAAATAAGTATCGTCGTAGGCAAACATCACCTCAGTATTGCCAATCGCTTGAATAGAATCCAAAGGGAAAGATTGCCAAAACCCATCCACTCGTTTGGCCGTTTCCCATACCGCTTCAGAAAGTACCCCATCAGGGATAATCTCCTCCTCAGTTTTAACCATTATAATGGGTTCTGTCGGATTCAGTTCTTGTGCCGTTAAGAAAATGGTCCAACTGATAAATATCCATCCAAATAAAAACCTGCCCACCATCTAAATAAATTGTTTCACAAGGGTTTAGGAAAGCTTCAAATCTACAAAAATTACCCTTTTTATTACCTACTTTTGCAGGCGCAAATCTGATTTTTCAATGCTCAAAGAAATAAAGCTGACCCTTAAGCTCGGTTGGCCTATTATTTTAGGAAACCTCACCCAAATGTCGCTGGGCATTATCGATAGTGCTATGGTAGGTTCCATTCATAGCAGTCAGCTCGCAGCAGCCTCTTTTGTCAATAATATTATCGGATTACCCATGGTCTTTAGCTTGGGTTTTACCATGGCCATTTCCCCATTAGTAGCCGCAGCTCAAGGTGCCTCAGATTACGACAAGCCTCTTAGAATCCTCTATAATGGAGCCTGGGTATCAGGAATCATCAGCATTTTATTTGCCACTGCCCTTCACTTAGGCAATAATATGGTATTTCATATGGGCCAGGACGAAGTAGTCGGTCAATTAGCTGGACCCTACCTCATCTGGATGGGATGGGGCATAGTACCCATGGTTTTGTTTAGCATCCTGAAAAATTTTACCGATGGTTTGGGCTTCACTAAATGGCCTTTATATATTGCCCTATCTGCTTTACCGATTAACGTGCTACTCAATTACGCACTGATTTTCGGTCGCCTAGGGGCTCCTAGTTTAGAGCTGGCTGGCGCCGGTATTGGTACGCTAATTTCTAGATTGATTACCGTACTTGCTATTTTAATATTAATCGCATACCACAAGGATTTTAACCCCTTTCGGCAAAATTTATCCGCCCAACTGAAGTTTAAAAAATCGAGGATAAAAGATGTGATTCGTTTGGGAATTCCCGCAGGGTTCCAATATGGCATGGAAGCCGGAGCGTTTGCCTTTTCTGGGATTATGGTCGGATGGTTAGGATACGTTCAACAAGCAGCCCACCAGATTGCCTTGAGCATAGCAGCACTCACCTTCATGGTATCTCTGGGCATCAGCGCGACAGGGAGTATTCGAGTAGGATACGCCTTCGGCAAAAACGACTGGCAACAAGTTCGCAATATTGGCAAAACGACTATTTGGTTGGCTGGAGGTTATGGTGTGCTGTGCGCCATATTCTATATGCTCTTCAGAAACAACCTACCCCTTCTCTTTAACGATGAGCAAGAAGTGATCAACTATGCAGTTACCTTGTTACTCTTGGCGGGAATTTTCCAGATTTCAGATTCAGTGCAAGCTGTAGCAGTAGGATTGCTAAGAGGCATACAGGATGTAAAAATTCCGACTCTTCTTGTCGCTATTGCCTATTGGGTCATTGGAATTCCTTTCGGTTACCTACTGGCATTCCAACTTAATTTAGAGGTATACGGCCTATGGATGGGGCTCGTAAGAGGACTGAGTGCCGGTCCATTCCTGCTAACTCGAAGGTTTTTGAGCCTTTCTACCAAACAAAACAAAGCCACATAATAAGAGAAATAGACCATTTTATATTCCATTGCTACCACTCGCTAAACTGGTATTGTGCTGGAATACAATGTGAGGTACATTTGCAAATCAAGTAGTTTTCTCATAGTATGTTAATTTGAAGTAAAGCTCCTGCATTTTTTTTCA
>CALAZP010000034.1 GCA_937926355.1 uncultured Saprospirales bacterium | reverse complement strand
GCGGTGGATGATAAAGGTAGGATAATGGCTTTTTCACATAAAGAATACAATGTGCATGGGGTACAATTTCATCCTGAATCCGTGATGACCCCTGATGGCATGAAAATGCTGTCTAATTTTATTTATCATTCAGCCAGTAGGTTAGGCTTGAAAATAGCATAAATGACAGACCAATGAAAGCAATTTTAAATCGATTATTTGATTTCGATAAATTAGATAGAGAAGAGGCCAAAGATGTACTTATTCAAATTGCCAATGGACAGTACAATCCAGTTCAGGTAGCTTCTTTCGTTACCATTTTTAACATGCGTCCTATTTATTTAACGGAATTACAAGGTTTTAGAGATGCCTTACTTGAATTGTGCGTCCCAGTTGATATTGGTGGAATAGATACTATTGATATCGTAGGTACTGGAGGTGATGGAAAAAATACTTTTAATATTTCTACCCTCACTTGTGTGGTGGTCGCAGGAGCTGGATATAAAGTGAGTAAGCACGGTAGTTATGGGGTTTCTTCCTCAGTGGGTTCTTCGGATGTTCTAATGGAGCTGGGATATGAATTCACTAACGATACTGATGTGTTGAAAAAGCAATTAGATTCTTCTAATATTTGTTTTTTACATGCCCCGTATTTCCATCCAGCACTCAAAGAGGTGGCCCCAATTCGCAAACAACTCGGTATGAAAACCTTCTTTAATATGTTAGGTCCTTTGGTGAATCCGATACAACCTACTCATCAAATGTTCGGCACCTTTAGCCTCGAATTATCCAGGATGTACCAATACATTATGCAACCAACAGGTAGAAGATTTTCCATTATTTATGCTATGGATGGATATGATGAAATATCATTAACAGGGGCATTTAAATTAAGAAATTCCGAAGGAGAATTTATTATTTCACCCGAGGATATTGGGTTGAAAGAAATTCAACCAGAGGAATTGTACGGAGGTGAAACTGCCGCTGATGCCGCAACTATTTTTAAGAATGTATTAAATAATAAAGCCACTCAAGCTCAAAAAGATGTAGTATTGGCGAACGCTGGTTTTGCGATTCAAACGATTCATCCTGAAAAATCTATCGAGGATTGTATGGAAGAAGCCAGAGAAAGTATTGAGAGTGGAAGTGCTTGGCAAGTCTTAAAGAAATTATTGGAAAAGTAATTTGGAGAATGGATATTTTAGAAAAAATAATAGCAGGCAAAAAGAATGAGGTAGCCAATGCGAAATTAACTCATGAAATCTCTTTTTATGAAAACCAGAAAGGCTTCCATAGGACTCCTTATTCTCTTAAAAAAAGATTGAAAGAAGATAAGTTACCGGGAATTATTGCGGAGTATAAGAAGCAATCTCCTTCAAAAGGAGTTATCAATGATTCAGCTACACCTTGGGAAACAGGCAAAGGTTATGAATTAGCCGGAGTAGCAGGAATTTCAGTTTTAACTGACAAAGAATTTTTTGCAGGGGATCCCAAGTATTTAGAGGAAATCAGAGCTGCTGTTGAAATTCCAATCCTTAGAAAGGATTTTATCATTGATGAATATCAAATTATTGAGGGTAAAGCGATAGGTGCCGATGTAGTGCTATTGATTGCGGAATGCTTAGACAAAAATGAACTTTTTCATTTAACCAGAATGGCGCACTCATTGGACATGGAAGTATTGTTGGAAATTCACACGGAAAGCCAGTTGGATAAGATTATAGAACTTCCAGATATCATTGGGGTGAATAATAGAGATCTGACCACTTTTGACGTATCTATACAACACTCCTTAGAATTGATAGATCAACTTCCTGCAACGTGTGCGAGGATCTCCGAAAGTGGGATTAGCAGTGTGGAGGCTATTGCTAGATTGAATAAGATTGGTTTTGAAGGTTTTTTAATCGGAGAATTTTTCATGAAGGAGAAAGATCCAGGTGCAGCTTGTCAACAATTTATTCAACAATTATGTGATTCCTTATGAAAGTGAAGGTTTGTGGTTTGAAAAATCCAGAAAATATTGACCAACTTTTGAATTTACCTATAGATTGGCTAGGCTTTATATTTTATGAGAAATCCCCTAGAAAAGTAGATTATGATGAATTGTCTAAATGGATAACTCATTATAGCGATAAATTTAATGGAAAAAAAAGGGTAGGGGTCTTTGTAAACCATCCTATGGAATTCATTTTAAATGCATCAGGTGATTTTGGATTGGACTATGCTCAGCTTCACGGGGATGAATCTTTAGATTATTTAAGAGAATTGACAGTTTACAAATCTGTTC
>CALAZP010000033.1 GCA_937926355.1 uncultured Saprospirales bacterium | reverse complement strand
AGTTGATGCCAGTGTATGATAAACCTATGATTTATTATCCTTTATCCACACTTTTGTCGGCAGGAATTAAGGATATTTTGATTATTACCACTCCACATGATATGCCGCACTTTAAGCGGTTATTAGGAGATGGGAAAAGGATTGGATGTTCTTTTTCTTATGTAGAACAAAAAGAGGCTAATGGACTGGCACAAGCTTTCGTCTTAGGAGCTCCTTTTATAGGGGATGACGATGTAGCTTTGGTTTTAGGAGATAATATATTCTATGGAACAGGATTAGACCAGCTATTGATAGATAGTACCCAACCTGATGGGGGAATTATTTTTGCCTATCAAGTAATTGATCCTGAGAGGTATGGAGTAGTGGAATTTGACAGGAATTTCAAAGCCCTTTCAATAGAAGAAAAGCCAAGTCAACCTAAATCCAACTTTGCTGTTCCCGGTTTGTATTTTTATGATAATTCGGTGGTGGAAGTTGCTCAATCCTTAAAACCAAGTGCAAGGGGTGAATATGAAATTACTGATGTGAATAAACATTATTTGGAGGAGGGAAAGTTATCAGTACAAGTTATGGATAGGGGTGTTGCGTGGTTGGATACTGGAACTCATCAATCGTTGATGCAAGCGGGCCAGTTCATTCAAGTAATTGAAGAGCGACAGGGCTTAAAAATAGGTTGTATTGAGGAAATCGCATTTAAGAAAGGATACATCAATGAAGAACAGCTGGAAAAAATTGCCCAACCTTTTATTTCCAGTGGCTACGGGACCTATTTATTAAACTTGTTGAATGAATACTAAGCAGTTTTTTCAGAAGAAAGAGCTGTCAAAAGGTCTGAATAGGCAGGGGAAGCTAAAAGTGCATTGGGGTTTCCAAAAAGATAAAATCGCTCCACGGCTCTACTGATGCTCACCAGTAATTTCCGATCAGTTTGTTGAGCATCCATTTTGCTGATGCTTTGGATGGTACTTATTTGAAAGGCATTGCTGATAGTGGTTGAGAAAATAATAATTTTTCTCTCGTCACCTTGAAATCGCTCTACTGTATCTATTGTAATCTGTTCTATCCATTCTTTGATAAGCAGACTTTTTATGGTCGTAATTTGTGCTTTAAATGGGCAAATGATACCGATATCAAGTGGAGAAAAGCCTTCTTTATCAATTAATTGCAGGAGTAGATTTTTAATAGATAAAGCTTCGGTCCTATTTTTTTTGAGGTTACCTCCAGTAAGGGTTGGGAACCACTCCATTCTATTTTGGGAGATTTCCAATAATTGTTTTTTAGTACCAGGTAACAATTTTTTGAGGTAATGCTTTTGAAGATGTACAGCAATTTCTTGATGCATTCGAAAATGATAAGTTAATTGACCAAAAGCATGGCTCCAATTTTTTGAAGAGGCATTTCGATATAACCTTTCGAAAAGACTGGTTCTCCAATCGTGAATACCTAATTTGTTGAGAATTGAATTTGTGACCAAAGTTGAATTTTCACTCTGAGTTACTACTGCAGGTAGTTGTTTGTGATCCCCAATGAGAATAAATTTTTTGAAAAGAACGACAATGCCTGCAAGATCAGCTTCAGTAAGTTGGGAAGCTTCATCTACCACTAAAAGATCGAAAGAAATAAATTCTTTCCATTCCATCCAGTTATTGTGAAAGGAAGACACAGTAGAAACGAATAGATGGTTATTTTTTAATAGTTTCGCCCAAGAATCAAACGGCTCTTTTTTTGTTTTTTCGATAAAATTATTGGGGTCTTTAAGATTGCGATTACCGAACCTAATAAAGGGTATTGGTTCACCTTGCCTAGGGCTATTAAATGTTTCTACAATTTTGTCCACCGCTTTATTGGTGAATGCCAATACAAAAACATTTGGAAGGTTTTTTTGAGATAAAGTTTTTCTTACAAAATGGAGGAGAAACATACTGGTTTTACCAGTTCCTGGAGGGCCTTGCAACAAGAAGTAATCCTGAGCGGTTAATGCTAGCCGTAAAATTTCATTTTGATTATCATTAAGAGTATTTACTGAGGTATAATCTATGTGTCTCCATCGAGGTTCTTTATGTCCGAGTAAAAGTTCTTTTTTTTCAGGGTTGCATTTTAAAATGTTAATAAGACCGGAACAGATGCTCCAATAATTGTTTTCGTACATATCGGGTTCTATAGCCCAATGGTCGTATTGCTTTAGATAGGAATAATCCATCTGTTGGTTATAGAGCGAAATATCTAATTCATTATTGGAAAGGGATTTTATATTTCCTTTTAGGATTTGATTTTTGAGGGCATCGTATCCATAATTGGTTTTAGGATAAAAAATGATCAAGTCCCCTACTCTAAAGGAGTGAGGAATTTCTGAAAATTGAACGGTTATGGTTGCGGTGTTTTGTTCAACGTAAGTTATTTTAAGATCGGGAATAATTTTAAAATGGTCCTTTTTAGAAACAAGACTATCTAACCAAAGAGAAGCAAAACCATTTTCTATTTTACCTTCCTCTTCTCCACGACCTGTTCCTATTTTGGCAATAAGAAGTTCTCGAAAAATAAAGGAAAGTAACTCTTGAAAATAAATTCTGGTTTTGGAGCCTTTGGAAAGGTATTTTCGTATCTCTTCTAAATGAGAAATCAAATACCTTGGGAGGTTGGTGCCAAAAATCGGATGTAACAATTCATTTAGTGTGGAATAATCATTTTGTGAAATGGCAAAAATCTTACTAACGATTTCATTCCTTATTTTAAGAACTGCTGATTTTTCTTGATATTCGCTAACGATGAATCGAAAAGGTGATAAATTGAAATCGGTTTTTTTTGAATAAAATACAGCAACATTGTTTTTTGTACTATTATTATAGGTACTTTCCAAAACCATATCATAGCAAACAGCCTGTATTTTATGGTCCTCTTTGGCTATCGAAATACTAGGATTTGATGGACCTCCACTTTTTAATTCTACAATATTTTTTCCTTCGTTTTCCTCTTTTTCATAAAGTAAGTCGATTCTCCCCTGAATGCCATAAATCGAAGAAAAATAGGTCGGTTCTATCCACACTTTTTTGTCTTGTTGATCAGAGGCTAGTTTTTGTAGATACTCAAGATGTTCGTTTTTTATGGATTGTTTGATTCTATTTAAGCCTTGGGGGCCAATCCTTAACGCGGAGATTGGATTTTTGATTATTTCATCTTGCATACAAGCATCTAATTCAAAACATTTCGGATTTCTTATCATCTCATCAAGAATTTGCCCGATTAGTA
>CALAZP010000032.1 GCA_937926355.1 uncultured Saprospirales bacterium | reverse complement strand
ATAAAGATCCTTAGCCTCGTCAAAATAATAAGCAGAGCTGTGCTTGTATTTTTTATAAGCTGCCTGTGCTAATTCTCTTTCCTCCCTTTCCTCTAATTCTATCTGGTCTTCACTTATCTCTGACTCTTGCTCGAATTTCTTTTGAATCTCTTGCTCTAGGTCTGTGTTGTCGTCAACTACTGGAGTCTGCAAATGAACTGAAATAGCTCTTCTTAAACTATCTATATGGGATGATCCTAAATCAATGGAATGCTTCTTCACAATTTCTCTGGCGATTTCGGAGTGGTTGAATCCCTTCTTTAAGAGCTGGTTTATTTCTTCTGTGAATTTGCTGACTATTTCTCTAAGAGATAATTTACTCATATTTTTTATGATATTTGTCCTTAAGGTTTAGGTAAGGAATTTTCTAATATATGGGCGTTTCTTAAAAAGATTTCGGCCTATTTCTAATTATATACCCTACAAAACTTCAAACACAAAAAAGCCTGATCTCTCAGGCCTTATTCTTTTTTGGTTCTTTATTGTAAACAATTATCCTTTCTCCTTCCTAATATCATCGCTAATAGCACCGACTATCTCCAACAAACCTATTTCTTTTTCGAGCTCCATAAAATATTCAGTAATGTATTTACATTTCTCATACTCTTCAGTTGATTCATAATAGTCCAAAAGCGAAGTTCTGATAGCATCTCTTTTCTCTATCAACCTCGGGTGCAAGATAGCTTTCGTCCCCATGGTTTCCATACGGCGAATAGCATTCTCGTAAATACCTCTTTCTATTTTCTTAGGTGCCTGGTCCAATTCCATGTTTTATATTCGGGTAAGGTTCTCGCCCTCTTTTAAAATTTCAAAGAGGTCGTGACATTTTTCATATTCTTCAAACTCTTCTAGGATTGTTAAACAATCTTTCGAATTTTCAAGCAAAGCACTCTTCTTCCCAAACTTTACAATGTTTGAGTAAATAGTAAGTGCCCAGTTCAGTTCATCTATAGTTCGAAGAGTTTTCATGATTTCCCATTCGAACTATATATTTCATTTAGCTTAAAAAAGAGAAAGCATCAGTACCTTTTTGGAAAGGAACCCCAGAGACATTGGGTGAGTTGTATTCAACCATAAGTAGTCTGTCTCCCTCCTTATTTCCATAAACGTTTAGAACTTTTACGGTCTTGTTGGTTGAATTTTCTCTTAGGATATCTCCTTTAGATACGTTTATCCCGTTAATCTGTGCAGAGTTTGTTAAGAAATATTCGTTTTTGTCCATGTTTCAAATTCATTAATTAAACTTTTTGTCTCCCCACAAGTTTCGTATCTTTCTAGATCTTCCGACCAAAGGAGGTAATTATTTAGGAAAGTTCCATAGTCATCCTTTTTGATAATCATCGAAAATCCCTCTTCATTATCTAAACCACCCTCGTCCAGATGGAATATAATTACAAAGGAATATCTTTTTTTAACCCCCTTCTTTACCTTTTGGTAGATGATTTGCCAAAATGCATCCTTTTCCTCAAAGGACATATCATCGCTAAAAATCAGGCTATCCTGTGGATCTTTCATTTTTTTATTTTTCTAGTTCTACCTCCTCAATTTCTGGAGATAAAATGCTTCCCATGAAGGAAGTTATTAAATATGGGTCCGCGTTAGATCCTGGTCTTCTGTCCTCTAGGTATCCTAACCAATTTTTGGCAGTATCTAGAGGAATTCTAATGGAAGCTCCTCTATCACTAACCCCCCAGGAAAACTTTTCTATACTTTGGGTTTCGTAGTTTCCGGTTAATCTCTGGTAGTTATTAGACCCATAGATTCTGATAGCTTCCCCGTGTTTTCTTTCCATGTCCTTGAATATGGCTTCGAAATATTCCTTTCCCCCTGTTGTTCTCATCACTTCGTCGGAGAAGTTAACGTGCATACCAGATCCGTTCCACTCTGCTTCTACCCCCATTGGTTTGGGGTGATAATCTACTTTAACCCTGTATTTTTCTGCAATCCTGTTGAGTAGGAATCTAGATATCCAAAGATCGTCTCCAGCATTTTTATTTCCCTTGGAGAAAACCTGATATTCCCATTGTCCGAGCATTACCTCAGCATTTGTACCAGTGATATTTATTCCGCAAGAAAGACAAGCATCCATATGCTCTTCCGAAATTTCTCTACCAGCACTGTACGGGTGACCAACTGAACAATAATATTTACCTTGCTTTTCTGGAGTGTTGAAGTTTTCAAATCCAAGAGGTTTGTCGTCCTTTCTATTGTGCCATCTCAAAACATATTCCTGTTCAAAACCGAACCAATGCTGATCAGTATCTACTTCTACAGAAGATCTAGTGTTTGTCTCGTGTGGAGTACCGTCGGGGTTCATAACTTCGCAAAGGACCAAATATGAGAATCCTCCACGAAGTGGATCCTGGTAAAGCTTAACGGGTTTAAGAATGCAATCGGAAGAGCTTCCTTCTGCTTGATTGGTTGAACTACCATCAAAAGACCAGTAAGGTATGTCTTCTAATTTTGGCATCATCAAAGCCAAAGGATTTTCGATGCTATCAACTCCGAAATCCAGAACTTTTACTTTTGATCTTAAATTAGGTTCTGGTTTATAACCATCTAGCCAGATGTATTCAAGTTTAATTTTCATGAAACAGTTTTTTATTTTTGCTCTTTGATTATATACCAAAGGTTAAAAATATTTTCGACTTATTTCTTAGAAAATTTTATGATTGTTTTGACTGGAGACCCTCAGCTTTTTTACTGAAGTCTTCGTACTGTATAATTTTTCCTGTAGTCCCCCTCTCTAAACCGAGGGATCCTTTCTCCGTACCAAAGGTTCTTTCATCAAACCACTTAACGAAATTATCAAGGGTTTTAAATTTTTTTTTTGGCTCTACTACTGGAAGTGACATAATCTTTTTTCTCTTATTTATCAAGAAAGAACATTTTGGTTAAAATTCCAACCAAGGCTGAGAATATAATCCAGAGTGTTTTGGTAACAGTGCCTTTCCATTTAACAAGCTCAGAGTGCTCTAGGAGCATCTCCTTGAATTCCTTTTCCTCTTCTTCCTGAGACTCCCTAAACTTAGTGTTTTCATTAACCTTAACAATAACCCCGTCATCTGGGTCAAGCAATTTTTTTTTTAGGTCCGATAGATCTTTCTTCATATCGGCCTGGGATTGTTTGAGCTCTTCGATGCTCATCTGGATGATTTTAAGTTCCCCGTTTGGTAAATGAGTCCTCATAGAAGACAATTCATCCAAAATATCTTGGATCAAGTCCGTTACTTGTTTTTTGTTATCAGCCATGTTTTTACTTTGGTTCATTCCCCAACGACCCAAAATAAAGCACACTATATATCAAAGATTCTCTTAAACAAGAAGGACTAAATAAAGTTGGAACTAACTATAGGAAGGCTGTACATCAACAACAGAATCCTCTATTATGATAAAGGAATCAATGGTTTCTTTTGGTGTTTCCAACATAAAAAAACCATAGCAATCTTTTTGATTTACAGAATCTCTTATTATTCGAGAACCATAAAATCTTATAAGCTCACACGTTTCAATGTGTGCCTGTGCTGTTTTGGTTTTAATAGAGATTTTCAATTACTCCAGAATTGCTCGACTTACGTCGTCTATGTGAACTATCAGGTATTCATCGGCCTCGGTCAGATGTAGTAGGAATTGGTCTGAGGAAATGCTGCCAACTAGTATTGCATCTTCGCCCTCAAATGAAAAAGAAGTCCCGAGGTGTCCTGTTTCGAGTTTGGATCTTCGTATCCACTTACTCTGATTTCTTAAAAACAACTCTCCATAATGCTTTCTCATGGATTCTGTTGGTTCTTTAATTTTCTTCCTACCTTTACCTAGTATACTTGCCATTTTATTTATAATAACCTTTTTCTTTGAGGATGTCTAGATGTTGTATGATTTTTTCCAACTCTTGTTCCCTCTTTTCACCATGTAGAACTTTGATTAGATTCTTATCTTTTGGAATCTTATAGAAATCTCCACTTAGGGTGTCCTTATCGACATCGGTTTCGAAAAAGTGCTTAACAGTTTTAAAGCCTTCATTAATGTTGATGTAGCTCATTGGTAATCCACCACCACCATATTTCCAAATAAACACGTTCATTGGTGTTTCGTCTTGGAATGGTGAATAGTAATAAACATCAACAACCTTCCACATTACATTCAAAAATTCTTCGAGTATAACAAAGAATCCCCTACATTCCCTATTGAAAATAAATAGATTTCCTGTTCGGTACTCGTCTCTTTGCTCTTTAGAAACCTGGAGGAATTGCATTAAAGGCCATTCCAGAGTTTTTGTAAGATCGCACTCTGGCCAACATCCTTCAAATGGATTACCCCTTACACCTTGGTCGTCTGGAACCATTACAAATTCGTGTGGGCCCTTTGTTGCAAGTGGGGTAGTTTTGATTGACCCTGCATGATCAAAAATCTCATCTATATTTGGGCAAGCAATACTATCCCCATCTATATAGCATGCCTCGTCATAACCCATATCAATAACTTTCAAGCATGCTTCGCTCTTTCTAGTCATAACCTGGAAGCTCCGAGGATTCCTGCGATTCACATAGAAATTTCCGCCCTCCACACTTTGGAAATCTTGGTCTTTGTCGAATAACTCGTAATCTATTCTATGGAAATTTACGCCATCTGGCATTTCCAGTCCGGAATCACTTGGGAAGTAGTTTATACAGAATATATTGATGTCGTATTCAGAATACTTCCTTAAGCTTTTTATTAGCCACAAAGTGAGATAGTGGTAATTTTCAGTTGTTATCGAAACGTAAGATCTTCTCATTTTATTAAGTGTAGGGCTATTTCTGAATTAGTGTGGTCATAAACCCTAATTATATCTCCCGATTCAAAATCATCCGTGGATATCCAATAAATTAGGTTTCTGTTTGGGTCTTCTAGATTCCAGTGTATTCTTTCTTTCCCTCTTTTAAAAAGGCAAATCCTTATTTTACCTATCGATTCAACCAAGGGTTTGTAGAACACTTTGTTTTCCTTCCTTTCCCACTTCCCTAGCTTTCCCCCAGCAAATTGGGAGAGGAGGTTTAAAATTTCAATTCTCTCGTTTTTCGAGTATGATGTAACATGAACTATAAAATCACCAGGTTCCCAAAGATTTTTATTCATGTGTGGAAATGCATCCACCATGAAAGGATTCTTAGCTGGCCAAAACCTATTTAAAAGTTTTTCCTCTATCAACAATATTCCATCCCTCCATCTATCTTTTTGTGACGAGATTCTTATTTGTCTCATTTCGTGGTCAAACTCATTGATGTCCATACCCTCGGGCCAATCTGGAGAGTTCCATATTTCATCAAGGAATTCTAATGATGCTTGACAATTCTTGATTAGAATTTGTGAGCTCATGATATTATCATCGAAGGAACTATTGCTTAGAGGCTTGTCTGGTGCTCCTCCTCCCTTAGGAAATATTACAAACTTATCTTCCTTTAGAAAAGATTCAAGCTTAATTGTGGGATTCATTATTAAACAATCACAATCTATGAAGAAAAACCAATCTGCCGTATTTTTTTCAATGAGCTTCTTTAGTAGCTTAATCTTTCCCCATTGTGCATGTCTACCCTCTAAAAAATCTCCATCTATCTTAAAATCTACCAGCTCATATCCATGGATGGAGCAATACGTTCGGAAGTTTTCCTTGATAGTGATAGCAGCCATGTCGGTGTAGTTGTCATCATACATTGAGACTACTGCTATTTTCTTCATACGTTCGAAAGAAAAATTACCACCCGGTGGTTGTTTGGTTTTTTTATATCCAAATTTTTCTAACCTTCTAACTAATTGGCTAAATTTATCCTCGGTAGGCTCGAAGCTATGCTCTCTGTTATATTCAAAAATTATCTCTCTGGGTAGGACCTTTCCATAATCTAGCAAAGAATTTATGATTGTTAAGTCATTCCCTTCCAGGTCGGTTTTTAGGATTCCAATTTCGGTTATTGAATATTCCTCAATGATCTCACCTATGGTAATTGTCCTAACCGGATTTTTTTCATAAAGATTCTCTATATTTTTCTTCCTGAGTTCGTCCAACACATAAGGATGTGGAGACCCTAGTTTAGAGCATCCCCTTATCCAGTCGGGCAAAGAAAATTCCCTTATGGTTTTTTCTGAAAGTGTATAGATATGGTCTTCCCCGCTTTCTTGTGAAACAGCTGCATTGAGTTTTACCACGTTCTCTCTATCCGGAAGGTTGTCCAGATATTGCTTTATTGCTTCAATGCTTATGCCTCTTTCGTGGTCTTTGCAAGATTGAAGTAGGGTATCAAAATCACAAGTGCCTATTTCTACAAAATCGTATTTCACCTAGATATTCTTTTGCTTTAATATTTGCTTCTGACTATTGAAGCAATGGAGTGAGACAATATGCATAGCGTAATATCCAGGGAGTACATTTTCCCATGATTTATCTCTCTTTTTCATTTCCTCTATAACCCAAAAAACTTTTCTACAAGCAAGGTAAATGTCGTCTCTAAAGTGTCTCATTATGTCGCAGGATCTTATAAAATAAGACACGTGAAGGAAATCTCCTCTCCTCATGAAATGGTATCCAATAGTACATGGGACTCTTTCCTTGTGGTGAGCCCCCGTATCCTCTGGAAACCAAATAGGTAGAAAGGCTTGTCTTGTAAAAGGTTCCCTTTCCAAAAGATCCAGGACATCGCTAAAATCCCCATATTCATATCTTATACCCTTCAGGATTTGTTTAGTGAGGTTACCCGTAGAATTGTTTATTTGTGCTTTTTTAGGCCAAATTCTTTCCGGATAAGTATGCGAGAACTGCTCTTCCTTCTTGAACTCTCTATTCTTGTTTTGGTTAAAAGGCCACCATTCATTGGAAGGTGGTGGGTTAAGTGGTAATCCTCCAATCCTTTCTTCAAAATGATCATCAGCCCAAGGGAGGTTTGGTCTAACTTCACTTACAAGCTCTTCTAAGGATTTTGGTATAAACATCTGGAAAGAATGATTCATTAGCTCCCACATGTCATCAGGGGACTCAATACCCTGCCACCTTTCAGTTTTTACTACGCATCCAAAGTCATGAAGACTCTTTTTAGACCAATCAATAGCTTCAGAAGGCTTGTAAAATGTTTTCATTAACTAAATTTTATATTCGTTTCTTACTCTTTGGGCTTTTATAGGTTTCCTTTTTTGGATCAAACCTCAAATAAATTTTCATTATGTGATTTCTCTTTTAGCTCCCCGGAAAACATTTCACCCGGTTTAACATAGAAATCAGAAACAGCAACACGCTCAAAATGTTCAAAGCCATTGTTTTTAAGAATATTCTCTACGGACCTTTTCTCAGAATAGTGTGGGTGCTGTACACAAACTATTTCAGTATTATGTTTCGAGAGGTCAAATCCAGACAGTACCCTCGATGGGTATTTTGTGTTTTTTATAAGGAGTATTTTTATCTCTTGGACATTGGTCCTTTTTATAAATCCATCAAGGGTAATTCCATCTTCCCTTTCACAATCAATAAGTTTTGCTAGTCTTCTATACATCCTTAAGTTGTTGAATTTATTTTCGTCCGGTTGCAAACAAAGGACCTTCCAGTTTCTGTTCTCATATTCAAAAAGATGGTTTTCAAAAGAATAATCATCTGATGCTCCATATTCTAAACACCCGGATCTAAATTTTACTGGATCTATTAATTGAACAAGTCTATCACAGATTAAAGTTTCCTCCATAAAAAAAGCAAGTTTGTTTTTATAGAACAAACTTGCTTTAATATTTCAGCTTTTCCTAATTATTCGCAGGACGAAAGCTTATAATCTTTGAATGATTTTTTATCAGGCTTGGAATTTGGAAAATAATAGCACTCCAAAAGTTCTCCATTATAAAAAATTTTCTTGGTAAACCCGGAAGGAACTGTTGCTCCTGTTGGTAAAACCTCTGCATTTTCATAGTGTACTTTAATGGTTACAAAAACTTCGCCCTCATTTGCAAGGTCTCTTTCATAAGCCTCCAATAGTCTCCAAAGCCCCCTGTTCAGATCCTGGTGTTGTAAAGCACAATTTAAATATGAAAATGTTTGTCTCAGCATTTTTTTAGTGCAATTAAAATCGGCAGCCGGAGCCATATGTCCCTTATCCCAAACATTGGATTTATAGTCTTCATTGTCAGAGGTGATAATTGAGTCATTCTTATAAAAGTCCATGCCTTTCCTAGATGCGCTTCCATCAGGACAAAGTACTTTGTATTGCACTGAAAGTGGTTGCTGTAAAACCTCCGAATACATCACTGTGTATATTCCTGCATCAATCCTTACTTTTTCCCTTTGTGCAAAAGACAGAGTTGGGATTAATAGTAAAAGGAATAAAATTTTTCTCATCTTAAATTTTTTTCCTCTATATATTAAAATAGAAACTATCTCCTCTGAATTACGATGTTATTTATGACAAGAATGTGGATATTATTCCGGTAAAAACTATTGATAGCATCATATGGGGTTTCTACAACGGGCTCTCCCTTGCCATTAAAAGATGTGTTCAAAAGAAGTGGGATTCCGGTCTTGTCATAAAACTTAGAAATTAGCGAATGATACTTTTCGTTCATTTCCCTTGTTACCGACTGGTATCTTGAGGTGTGATCGATATGAGTAACCCCAGGTATCTTATTTCTCCATTCTTCTTTTACCTTGGTGGTTATTGGCACCATAAGATTTTATCCGGGTAATTCTTTCCTCTGATATACCCACCAAAATCTCACCATCTTTAATTAAGACGGCTCCCATATCGTGACCTACTGATATTCCAAGGGAGATCATATATTATTTGGTTTTCATCCCATATTTGGACTCCACCCAAGACATTTCCATTTCAGCTTGCCTTCTATCTACTCCTAACACTGAAACAATGGTATTAACCCCAAATTCAACCCATTCATTATACTCTCTACCACTTAATGGGCTATTGTACATCCAGTAAGGATCCCTCTGGGCTCTCTCGGGCTTAATGTCAGCATACATCATGTGTCTCTCTTTTAGGAGTTTCATGATTTCTTCCTCTTTAGATTTATTAAGGTTCATGGTTTTATGGGTTATTAAAAAGTTTTAATTAGTCTTTTAGCAGTAGAATAATTTGTTGCCAATGGTATGTTGTGATAATCACACACTCTCATTAGCATTTGTACATCTGGTTCGTGTGGATGTTTCCCAAGAGGATCTCTAAAAAATATGACAAGATCTATTTCACCCACGGATGACATAGCAGCAATTTGAGCATCCCCTCCATGTGGACCAGAAAGCAGCTTTCTCACATTAAGTCCAGCCTGCTCAACATGGGTTCCTGTGGTTCCAGTTGCCACTATTTCAACATCTTTCCTTTTAAAGAATTCTATATTGTGCATGATAAAAGAAACCATCGAGGCTTTTTTACCGTCGTGTGCAATAACAGCTACCTTCATTGTTGAGAATCCCCTCTCCAAACTCTGTAAGAATCGTAATCGAAATGTTCTGTCGATACCTCATAAACAACACCATCCTCCAGAGCTTCTAGTTGGTGGGGCTGCCCGGGTCTTTGTCTTACGGAATCTCCTACCCTAAGAGTCTGCTCGTTTACCTCTGCTGTTTCAGTATCAATCCATCTATAGATGAAAGATCCCTCTTGGACATACCATGTTTCATCTTTAATCATATGGTAGTGCATCGAAAACTTAGCGCCCTTCTTAAAGCAGAGAAGCTTTCCACAATAGAGCTCGTTGTTTTCAAATATAATCTCGTGTCCCCACCCCTTTGGTACATTGCACTCTGGACACTCTTTAGCGTTAATTACTTTTGGTTTCTCCATGACTATTTATTTTTTAATGACACTATCCAGTAAATCCTTGTATCTTGGTAAAATCCTCACAGATGCTTCTTCGTA
Source organism: uncultured Saprospirales bacterium (assembly GCA_937926355.1). GTDB lineage: Bacteria > Bacteroidota > Bacteroidia > Chitinophagales > Saprospiraceae > CALAZP01. Next base: position 37,591 of record CALAZP010000032.1, on the reverse strand, counting down.
ATCCATAAACTTGGCGTCGTTTATCTCGTTAAGCTGAAGCATCGACTGTGGGAGAATCTCATTTTTTAAACCAATCTCCTCCAAAGAGTCAATATAACATTCAAAAATATAAACAGTTTTAAAAACCTTCTTGCCCCTGGTGTAGTGAATGGTGTGTTTTTTTCCTAGCTGGTGGGGTAAAATTTTGACGCCAACCTCTTCGTATGTTTCTCTACAGGCTGCTTCTACTTCACTTTCGTCCTTTTCAATGTGACCTTTGGGTGGCATATACGTTCCGAACCATCTGCTATTTGTGCTATGACAGAGTAGAAGTTTGCCATCGCAAACAATAGCAACCCCAGAGGATTCCTCTATTTTTCCCATGTGAATTCTTTATTTTATTAGGATGAATGCTATAGACTTTTGTCTATTGTTTATTTCAAATATAATTAGGAAAGATATTGGCGTTTACCAATCGAGGGTATCTAGGTCTAATTCATATCCGTCTCCAGTATTAATAGCACTTACCGTAAATTCGTATTTGCCATCCAGGGTTTCAGCAGTCATAAATCCCTCGTAAGAATATTTCCCGTGATCATTATCAAAGTCATCAAAGAAGATGATTTCATTTTTTCCGTCGGGCCTCATTATTTCGTACCAATAAACATTCATTGGTACTCTAAAATCTGGGTTGTCCGGGTTGTATTTTTCAGAAGAGAACCAACCCTTTTCGTCTCTGTACTTTCTAATGAGGTCAGTAATCTCTTTTGCATCCTCTGTGGGATATAATTCCCTTAAGAACCTTACACCCCTATAATGACCCTTTTTAGGCCAATTCGAGGCCATCCACCGTTTGCCGGTCCTAAAAGATTCATATAAAGAGAGGTGTTTCATAACTCTATATATTTAGAGAAATGAAAGTATTTTATCCTTTACTCCAGATTGCTTGATGCCTTCATTTTGTCGAGGGGTCCAAACAAAATTTTCAAGGCCCCATTCTCTGTCAAATGGACCATAGCTACTTGCTTCAACATGAATTCCCATATGTAAGTCGTCAATTGCGACCCAATGGGTAACTTCCGGGTGGTCCCTCAACCATCTTTTAATTTCAAAGTGTCGCTGTTGTTCAAGGTCTTCGTTACGGCTCCATGGAAATTCGCCATGGGGCTTAATGAATCCCTCTTCTACCCAATCGGTATAGTGGAACTTTTCAGTAACACTAATTGGTCGCTTAATAATACCCTGAGACTCGTAGTAATCGCCTAGTTCTTCTAGGCTGGCATGAAACCTCCAATCCGAACTAACCACTATCTCAGCACTAGTTTCCTCTAAAATTGAGTTAAGTACCTCGACCGCCTTCTTATCAAAGTTGTCAAAACGAACTTCAACAGGTCCATTATCACCAAATCCCTTGCGAGGGTTATCCTCGGTAAAAAACTTCTTTTGTTTTTTGTACCTGCTTCCCCAATTGCTTGAGAGACAAATTACGCCGTCGTTATCTAGGAATATTACTTTCATTCTATCTTAATTTCTTCTCTTACAATTCTCCTTACTATAAACTCTTTGATGTCTGCATAACCTTGTCGTTCACCATCCACAATAGGATGTTTCAAACTTATTTCAAATCCTTCAACATCACCATACTCAGTTTCAAATGCATCGATGAAGTCTTTTAGTTTGTCAAGTACTTCTTGTTTCATTATATTTTAAATGTGTCTTCCAAGTCCTTTCCTGTTTTTGGTTCTATTACATCACTCAGGAAATCACAGAAATAATCTTGACAGGTTTGTGGTCTTATCTCATGAACTGTACAGAATTTCAGAGAGGTATTGTAAAATATGCAAGGAAGTTTTGGATCATTAAAGTTAACCCTTAATGCAGGATAATTTTTTGGATTCTGCCAGCTTTCCTTATCTGGAAAAATTTGTTTTCCAGCTTCAAAATCTATAAAAACATCCTCGTATCTAATGCTTCTCCCAAGATGATTTTGAAGCCTTTCCAGAAATTCACCAGTGTCCGTTATTTTCCCTATTATGTAATCTCGGTTTTCTATCGAGCAGCAGCTTCCATCATACCCGTCTATACCGAAGCATTTATTAGAGCATATGTCACAAATAGAAGAAGACATTATGATTAGGTGTTTATTATTCCCTATCCTTAGGTAAAGGTCTTACGTCGTAAAATTCTACTTCTATTCCAACCCTGTAAAGAGATATTGCCAACGAAGCTCCCTCACCCTCACCGGTTATTTGCCTTCTATTCCCTTGCCACATAGCAGCATGGTCGACGGAGGGTTTAATTATCTCGTTATAGTATATCATTTCCGGTAGCTTATCAGTATAAGGAACATAATACACCTTCTCGTTTATTACATAAAGAAACTCCCCTTCTGGCAAACCCAAAAGATCTAAATGCTCAGCTAACATCTTACCCAATAGCCTGTCATATCTTATCGTACGACAGATCTTAGCGTAGCTCATGCATACAAAGTTTTCGTATGTGTGCCTCTTGTTTATAAAATCCTCACTTATGGCATCAAGTTCATCTGCATCTATGTGGGTAATACCAGATTTAAACTTCATTGACATTCTAAGTGAAAATATGATCTTATCTCCTAAACTAAAAACTGAGTTGTTATATTTTTCGACATAGAAAAATCCCTCAAACCTTTCTGGTTTGTCGGTTAAGATACAAACGTCCCACGAGGAAAGCTTGTGAAGGTATTTTAAAGCGTAATCAATATAATGGTCTGAAACTGCAACAATGGAAGCTAAATTTCTTTTCCTTGACAAATCTGGGAATCCATCAATTGGCTCCAGCAGGTTTCTTTGAGTGTAGTTATTTTGTATCATGGGAAATCTTTTTTCAATCCTTTAAATAGGCCCAACTATTATCACTATAGATATACAGTTTATCGTCTTCCAGACTACCTTCTCTATGAGTTGGATAAACCATTCTGTTGACCTTGAGTAGCTCTTTAAGCCTTTCGTTATCTACGCTTGCCATTTTAGTTTTAGTTTTCCTTTATCTATCGACTCTTGTAGATTTTCATGTAGCGAAACCTCACCATGTTCCCCTATTGTAATAACAGCGTTATCTAATGAGGGATTTTTCTCTTTATCAAATCTTCCATCATATTCGAAAAGAATGTATACCTTTTCTCCTAGAGAAAGAGCAAGGTCTTTTAAATTATCTATTGATTCAGTAATATCCAAATCCCCAAACCATATTTTGGTTTTCCCTACAAATATGTTTGAATTAAAAACTACCACGTGGTCTGGAAATTTTTCCCTATAAAAGCTCTTACTTCCGGATATCATTTTTCCAGGATACCCAAGAATATCCTTTGCAACCTGTTGGTAAATTTTTTCCATTTTAGAATTTGAAAATTCTAGAAGAAAGCTGTTGTTTAGTTTCTCAAACTTTCAAAGAATTCAGGATTTAGACTTTTCAGGAATTCTAGATAAAGATTAATGGCATTTTCAACGTCTTTTTTGTGTGCCATCTCAACAGTAGTATGCATGTACTTTAAAGGAGTAGCAAGAATAGCGGTAGGTATACTCTCAAGAAAAAATGCCATTGTATCATTACCATAGGATCCCACTGTCAATTGGAGGGGGATATCATTTTCAGCCGCTACTTCCCTCAGTTTTGCATTCACCTTGCGGTGGTTCTGTGCAGTGTATTCTATGCATGGCCCGTCTCCACCCTTTATATCCCCATCTTTTGCTTTGTCGATTCTTGGAGTGTTTGTGTTGTGGCAAACGTCGTGCACCAAAGCAAGATCTGCCTCCAGCTTTTTGGCAATCATTTTTGCACCATATAAGCCAACTTCCTCCTGGACTGAATTAACTACCATCAGATTAAAAGGAAGACTGGTTTTGCTGTTGTGTAGATGTTGAGCTACCTGAGCAATAATGTAGCCTCCTATCTTGTTGTCCAATGATCTTCCAACCCAGTAATCCCCAATTTCTCTAAGAGGATCGTTGAAAGTAACAAGACATCCAACTTCGATCTCAGCAGAAATGGCATCTTCTTTACTTTCCATCCCAGCATCAATCCAAAGCTCGTGCTGATCTGGTCCTTTTTCAACATACTCCTTTCTAGTGTGAATAGCTGGCCATCCAAAAACTCCAGGTATTTTCCTCCCTGTGTGGGTGTGAATAACAACATCCTTAGATGGGGCAATCATATTATCAGATCCACCGTGACGCTTAACCCTGATATATCCCTCTTTTTCAATATGTGTTACGATCCAAGCAATCTCATCACAATGTGCTTCAATCACTACCGTTGGGACGTCCGGATTCATCGTTCCATTTTCATTCCTTGAAAAGATCTTAGCCACCGCGGTGCCATACGGATCTACGTAAACCTCGTCGGAGTATTTTTTAACCTCATCTATCCAAATTTTTTGTCCCTCTGTTTCTTGAGCAACCGGAGAGTAAGCATCTAGATATCTGTAAATAAACGGTCTTTCTGCAATTTGATCTTTCATTTTATCTGATTATTTAGTTTGTGTATCTGGCATTCTATTAGAAAGATATTCTTTTGTTCCCATCGTCGTCATAAAGTCCCATTTCTTGATCCAACCGCATCATCTCAGAAAGAGCCTTTTCCCTAAGATTCTTTTCCGCAGTTTCCTTGTCCCTTGCTATTCTAACAGCCTCTAAAATCCTTTCCCGGAGATCTTCGAATTCTATTTCGGTGTGTGGTGAGTTGTAGCACTCAAATTCAATTCTATCCACAGAATTATCTCGAAGCCCCACCACATGGTAGTCGTCCATTTTCTTTTGCAAATCTTCAAAAGCTATTTCCTCCACTTTTCTCGAATCGATAGATCCAAGTGGGAATCTAACTACCAGTATGGGTTTTGTTATTTTCTTTTTTGGCATATTTTGCGATTTAGTCCATGTCTTCCTTTGATGGGTGGTTATTTGGTCTGCCCAAAAAATCAGTTCTTTCTCCCTTCTGTTCTTTCTCGTAGCCCCACTTGAATACTTTCATGATAACTACCAGAGCTACAAATCCCCACATTAAAAAGTAGGCCAATATCGGAAAATCAATCATTGTTATCTTATTATTTTAATTTTTTCTTTGGTCTCCATTACTACTCTAGCCCCACAGCTAAGAAGTGGCTTTTGATCCCCAGATCCACAGTAGATTAGTTTCGAAGGACCCATAATCTCTATTGCATTACAATAGTAATTCTTTTTACCAACTTTTATGGTAACCACTGGGAGATCTGTCCCCGAGGATTTATTTGATCTAATATTGTGTTGATTGATATGGATTTTTTTAATGGATTTTGTTTGTTCCAGTATTTCTCCACTTTTAGGTATTTCAATCATTTCTAGTTCTATTTCTTTTTAGTAACTCCACTCTAGGGATTGCCTCTAGATTTTCTGGAGAATCGTTATGCTTATCACCATCTATATGGTATATGACATATCCGTCTGGAACAGGACCAAAGTTTTCTTCATAGACCAACTTAGGTCTTCTTTTTCTTTTACCTACTCCATCCCAATAATGGACACAGTCGTTTTTTGGCTTTTGTAATCCACCTTTCCAGCTAACGTGGGATTCCCCCTGATGGGATTCCCCTGACTTAAAGGTTGTCTCTGGACTTGGACAAAATCCTTTCATCCCTTTGTTCCAAGGTGTTTGTCCCTTTATGAATTGTCCTTTTTTATTTCTCATATTTTGTTAGTAGCCCCGCCAGGAATCGAACCTGGATCAAAAGTTTAGGAAACTCCCATTCTATCCGTTGAACTACGGGGCCAGCATTTATTTGTTAAATATAAGATTTCCTAAACAATGCTATAACATCCTTTGCGTCATCAACAGCATCATGTGTGACTACCTTATCCAAGCCAGCTCTTTCTTTGCAGAGGCTAAGACCTGGAAGGGACTCATCGTTTTCCCAATCTGTAAACAATACGCTGGGATCTAAAACCCTTTGTCTAATTCTCACTAGTTGTTTCCATCTAGGAAGTCTAACTAAGAAGTTCATATCAAAAGTAGCAAAGTTTTTCCCAGCAGCTGTGATGTGAATTGGCTTAGTCTTGTTAGTAATCATGGGTAACATTTTACCGTTCTCCATCTTCGCATAACCACCAGAATTTATATCGTCAAATTCTACAAAACCATTCTCTGCTAACCAATAATAAAAGGCTTCTGCAACATCATCCTCATTCATGAATTTCATTCCAGTGAGCCTTTCAAGATCAAATCTTTCGCTATCATCCTCAGCTGTTTGATAATGAACAATAGATTCGATGATTTCCTTGTTCATGTTAATTGCATAAGGAGATCCCTCAATTCTTCTGTGTAAAATAGCTGCATGGAAGGTTGGAAGATCCTCCATGGGTTTAATATTATTGGTGTCTTCGATGACTGCACCAATTGTGAGAATCTGACAATTTTCTGGATCAAGTCCAGTGGTCTCTAAATCTATGCTTATGTACTTCATATATTCTTTATTACGATCCTACTTTTTTAGAAGCTGTGTGGTTACTGCGGATGAGTATTTCAACCTCTCTGTCGTCTAGAATACCCAATGCCGGCTCTTCCTGTTCCTTCCAAGCTTTAAACTGCTGGACATAATTGCCCTGTATAACTATCTCGTATTTAGAAGCCTCGTTTATAACTTCGTACCTGATTAAAATGCAATAGGCGCTGGGGAAAGATACTGATTTGACGTCGATTATGCTATCATCCGTCTTTTTAATTTTACTTTGAGCAATTTTGCTTACCCACTTCCAAAATCTGTTTTTCACTGGGTTCCCTATGATTTTGAATTGCATGTCTGAATAATTGGTATTTCTTTCTATTTGCAATTCTATTAATGTTTCCCGTATTGAAAAAACGAAACACAAAAAAGGTCTCGAAATCGAGACCTAAAAATAAATTCTTGGGAACCTTCTAGATAAAAAGTATTAGGTCTCCGAAGGAGTCCCAATCACTGCTATCATTTTCTGGCTTTTTGTCTTCTTCTTTAATTTCATTATCAGAAATTTCCGAATAATAATCCCCGTGGGAATAGTAGTGTGGCAGGTAAAAAGGATTGTCGCTTGCAGATTTTTCTTGGCTGTTGGAGGAAGGGGGCTGGCTCATTTTTTGGAAGTGGATTTTATTTTATTTATCTTTTGATACTAATTTTTTAAATGCTATCACACCCCACAAAAGTATTAATTATTCGAACTCAAAACAACTAAGCTATCTGGCATAATTAGAGGTTTAATCTCCAAGTGTGAAGATTCACCAGTGACTGGCTTTCTAGTATAACAAAAAACAGGCTTACCGTCAGTATTGTAATAAAAGTATTCCTTAGTTCTCTCATCCAGGAAGGCTCTGTACATCCCATTGTTCTCATCGACATAAATAATCCGTCCAGATTCGGTATCGCTTCTTAAACCAATAGCAAAAGTCTTTTTCTTGTTCAAGCGTTCCTCCTCGTATTCATTTATGTGCTGCTCGATTCTTTGCATTGAAGAATGGATAGATTCATATTCTTTAACTAGCTTATTTAGATTCGATGCATAGTTAAAGATTGGGCCTATATAACCAACAAGAGTTACAATTGCACCAATGGCAGTAACGAGGAAAATAAGATTACCAAATTTAGCTTTAAATTGAGTGAGCGGCATATCGAAGGCATATATTTGTACTATATATCCCCGTATTTCTTAAGTTGAGGCACAGATTGGATTCGAACCAATGAATAGCGGGTTTGCAATCCGCTCCCTTAGACCGCTTGGGTACTGTGCCTTTTATTGGTAGTCCGGGCGGGACTCGAACCCGCACGAGCATTACTGCTCAAAAGATTTTAAGTCTTTCATGTCTACCGTTCCATCACCGGACCAACTCCTACAAATTTAAGTTAGAATCGTAAGAAGACTACGATTTTTTCTGATAAACTTTTAGATTTCTGATTTCCATTCTTCCCTCTGTGGGTTGTTTATCTCCATTGGGTTCTTTAAGACCATTGTTTAGAATTATAAATTGGTCTTTACCGTTTTCCTTTAACATTGTTTTATTGTTAGCCACTTGCACTAATTGTCCATCAAAGTAGAACTTGATAAACTTGTCTGTCCAGTGTATTGCATACTGGACAAACCTTTTCTCTGGACTTTTGACAAATATTCTTGGTGCTCCGTAATCTTTTTTACCCTCTTGCCAGGTGTCTCCTGTTCCCCAATGTATATTGGGTCTCATTGCAATGTCATTTACGTCCTGGGTTGTATATGCCTCAAAGATGTCAATCTCTGGTGGCCATGAGTTTGTACCACTTAGCCAAAAAGCGGACCATTGCATTTTTTCGACAGGCAATTTAATTTCTGCCTCAATCCAACCATAGGTAAAAGATTCCTTTGAGGAAATAAGTCCAGCAGCCCAGGGTATAGTAAACTCGTCCGGAAGCTCAGGCTTTTGTTGCCACTGAGGCAAATCCTTCTTATAGATCGTTTTTGGTAAATATTTATTTTCCAAGATCAGGCTTTCCCCACTCATGAACGTAGCATCCTTAGTCCAATATTGCCAAAGTAATTTTGGGTGGAAAAATCCCCAAGGTTGAGCATATCTCCATTTATCCATGTTTAGGGAATCCTCTTTAAAGTTATCGTCAAAGACGAGTTCATAATCTTTTGGTGGATTTGCCCTTCGATCTCCAGAAACCTCCTTTTTAGAAAGCCTCCAGGCTTTGAATTGCAACCAAAAATTGTATAGGTTGTTCCAGGGGGTTCTTTGGAAATAGTGTTTAAGTACCATAATTAAAATTTATTTTATCCATTGGTGGTAGTCCATTTCTCTTCGTTGGATATCACTATATCCGGCTCTTTGAAAAGCTATCGAGGGAGAAAAGCAATACACATTATATATTTTCTGAAGCTCGGTAAACATGACATCGAGGGGAGCTGTTTTCTGCTCAATCTTAGAAAGCATGGTCTTTAAAAACATTCCATTGATAGCAACAGCGTGTGTTGAGAATGTGTGATGAACTCTAACAACTGAATCAGAAATCCTTTCCGGTGCTTTCACACCTTTATGAGCATTGTGATTGCCACCGAAGTAAAAGAAATCCCAGTCCTCTGGAATTTGAGAAAGCAAATTCTCAAGGTTGTTTATCCTACCAGTAAAATAGCAATCATCCTCCAGTATCAACAACCTTTCAGTTCCAATTTCTATGCACTCCTGAATAATATCAATATTTGAAAGAATAAGACCCAGTTCGCTTGGTTTAATTTTAAACCCACTAGAATCAAGATCTTTGCCATCATATGCAGAGAATCTTTCAACGCTCTCAATTTCCCATTTATCAAACTCTCTTTGAGATTCATGCCATTTATCAGGTCTCCTGTCAAGGTTCACACAATAAATCCTATCAAAGTACTCGTTCAGCACATTCATCTGTAAATATTTATTCAAAAGACACAAGGGATACAAACCAGGTGTCTAAAAAAATCAAAAATTATAGACCCACTATATCATTTAATTTCTTTTTCTTGGGTGACTGATGGGGCTCGAACCCACGACCTCCTGAACCACAATCAGGCGTTCTAACCAACTGAACTACACCCCGAAAATATAGTTTTGCTTGCCGGACAAGCAAAAACTAGAAGCGGTCCGTACGGGACTCGAACCCGTGACCTCCTGCGTGACAGGCAGGCATTCTAACCAGCTGAACTAACGGACCAAAATTTCCATATCGTGGACCCTGCGAGACTCGAACTCGCGACCCCCTGCGTGCAAGGCAGGTGCTCTAGCCAACTGAGCTAAGGGCCCCGAAACTCAAAGCTTTTTTAGTTGCAAGGGTGGGATTCGAACCCACCTTCTCCCGTCCATGTTACGGGCGAGGTTTGTCAGTCTATTATTAGTAACTTCCTCTTTGTGTAGTACTCCACTCGGATTATACATCTAATAAATCATTGACCGAACACCACTCCTCTACCTTGCGAGAAGTTATTGGTAGCGGGGGGAGGTAACGCTCCTCCTACACACCATGGCTTATGAGACCCGGCTGCTACTAAGCTCCCCGCGATATAATTTAAGGAAGGGAAATCTGGCGAGTACTTGTATTTGCCCGTTTCGCACCGGTACCAAGCCTCCCGTCTTTTTCCAGATCCTTGCCTCTGTGAATAAGCACCCTTCCTTTGCAGCCAGTACAGGTACTGCCCCTGTTTCTTGGTCTTTTGGCTTCACAGAGGGAACCTAATGTCCCATTGTTACTCACCATCACCCACGAGTTACTTTTACTCTAACCGACTAAGATCCCCTCCTGAGATTCCGGTGGGTAGATATTCCGGTTTTTTCCTCTAAAAAACCTACAGGTCTTACCCTTTTGAAAAAAGTCAACACTACTGGGAGGAGCTGTGTTCTTTCTCCTTTGTTCCCATGAGACTGGCGTTTTATAGAGCCACATCCAGTTTCTACCCTATAGGATAGTCTTCTATGTAGATATTAGGATGTCCAGTCCAATACCCTATCCATTGTTTAAGTCTTGGATTAAAGACCCTGAGCACCTCTTACTCATTGTAGTCAGGACAGGATTCGAACCTGCAATAGTACCATACTCGCTTCGGATGCCTCCTACAACAACGGAATCGAACCGTATCTCCCATGCCTGGGCGCTTTACCAATTTCGCCACCTGACTGTATTTTTCAACTTCATAGAGCAGTTGATACTTGTTCAGTATCTTCATTTAAGTGATTTGAGCTCATTACACTTAAACCCGACTCTCGGTTACACGTATGACTAACGCAGCTTATTGCGATATTAAGCTTAACCGCTCTATGTTGTTGACGGTGTTAATTAGACACCATTTGTGGGCCCAGCAGGGATCGAACCTGCGACCTACTGATTATGAGTCAGTTGCTCTAACCAACTGAGCTATGGGCCCAAAAAAACAGGATGGATTTTTTAACTTCCACATAGTTGTAAAAAAATCGACAATTAATAGTTGTAAAAAATCTGCTGTAACCATCCTTTTAGTACCGAGGGTCGGACTCGAACCGACACACCGTAAGGCGCTAGATCCTAAGTCTAGTTCGTCTACCAATTTCGCCACCCCGGCAAGTGGCGGAGAGGGAGGGATTCGAACCCCCGGTACGTTGCCGTACGCCAGTTTTCAAGACTGGAGCATTCGACCGCTCTGCCACCTCTCCGTATTCGGTTTTTTTCCACATTAGTCCTACCACACAGTGGACATGGGTAGGATTTTGACTAAGGTGCTCCGAAGAGCTTTACACCGAAAACCTGCTCAGAGCCGCTGGAGGGAGTCGAACCCCCGACAGGCTGATTACAAATCAGCTACTCTACCAACTGAGTTACAGCGGCTTTAGGCATTTTCCAACATGTCAAAGAACTCGTGATAATTTGTGTAATTTGTATTCGAACATCATCAAAGTGTTTCCCGAATAACAAAAATTATCAAAAATTTTAGGGGGAGGTGGAGCTGGTGGGATTCGAACCCACGTCCAGCTAGGCACACTCAGAGAATCTCATTCACAGGCTTATCTAGTTTTTATAAACTAGCAAATCTTTGCCACTTATTTTTTTGGACTGAGATGAGTGACGATACTCAGCGGAAGACGCTAACAGCGATCTTAAGGGTATTGGACCGTAGTCCTCAGGGTTACTGATCGACTTCCTATTGTGGGTACTCCTAACCCTTATTCCCCAATGTAACTTTCTGTTCCTAGGCAGTTACCGCCCAATGCTTAGGCTGCAAGAGCAACTTCAGCTGTTTCAACAGAACCTAGTCCTGCCAAAACGAAAAATGGATTTTCGCCATTTAAAGTGTTGCATAGGTTATTAAAGAGTTTCCAATGCTAACTCTGCCTGCAATTCAAAGAACGTTCGCCTCCTGTCGATTCCAGTCAGCCCCATTTTATTTTCAGCTAATTTAACCTTTACAGTCGATTAAAAAAAACTGAGAGACATAAAAAAACCCAAATCTTTTAGGATTTGGGTTTAGATATATCTTGAATTCTTCTAAGAATCTACTATCTAAACCCACTGGGCAAATCATTCCCCGCTGGGTAAGAACCCGATGTAGGTAGGAGTGATATTTGTTTAAATAGTTTCATCTTAGTTGAATATTATGGCTATTATATATCAAACAAGAAAAAAGTTTCTTTTGTTTGGTGCAAATTTATATTATTTGTATGAATCAAAAAAATGTTCTACCCAAAATACTCGAAATTTCTGAATTTTCTCAACTTTTCCAATTGATCCCCCCTGATTTCATAAGCATCCGAGATGCTTATCCAAAAAAATCCCCGGGATTATTAACCCAGGGATTAAATATAACAGGATCGCTATTAGTATTATTCGGCTCTGCAGCTATATCTCTTTTTTCGTCTTAGCTTCTACGTCAGAAGGCCTACTCTACTTCAGCGTCTTGATCGTTTCTTCGCAACAATGAGAAGTTGACGGTACCCTTAACTTGTATGCCGCTCGGTAACTCTAGCGGTTTGCTAGCTTAATACAACCGAAATTGCTTCGCTAGCTCTATCAGAGTATGTAAGGTACTGTTTGCTGTACCGATCCTTTGACACAGGTTTCTTGAACTTCAACTTGATAATCTATGTAAGTATTGTAGTTTGCTGTAAGAAACCTTATTTGTTTATATATATATATATATTAAAGAACTCTACGTTCTCTAAGCTGTCTTCTTAACTCATCAACCAATTTATGATCGATAAAATTTCGATTAGTCCACATATCTTTAAAGAGACTAACGAGCTCAGTTTCAGAATAGCTTTGACCTTGTAAGACTTCATCTAGTTCCATGCCACTGAAATCTTCAGGTCCTGGACCATAACCATCTTGGATTAACTCCCTACAAAGGCCCTCTTTCTCTGAGGTGCTCATTTTCCATAGGATGTCGTCGATGTCTACTTCTACATCTATTGTTTCCATTTCTTTCTTTTATGTGTAAAACAAAAAGAAGGGCCGAAGCCCTTCCTGATTATGCGTTAATCTCTGAGTAACGTTCGCTCATGATTGTTTTGTCCATGATACTAACCGGAGTAAACTCTTCAGCACCTAGAACTGAAGTCATGATTGCTGGCGAGAATCCACTGATCAGTGCAGTACCTTGCTTATCAAATCTGACTGGAGCCTGGTTGTTTCTAGACTGAATGTTCCAGTATACGATCTTTGGCATTTTGTAGCCAGCATCGTTATACATCTTCTCAATCATTTGTTGAGCAGTTGGGTTCCATTCCGAGGTATTGTCATTCCTACCCCAGAAACTTCTGGTTGAAGTTGCCTGGTCAAACTCCATATCTGATAGGATTAAGATCTTATCAGGCATTTGGTCTTGTGAGACATTATGCTTTACCGCTTGGTCTAGGACTTGCTTGAAAGCTGCTTCAAGATTAGTGTTCATTGCCCAGTCTGATCTACTTAACTGCTGGAATCTGTCTTTCAAGCTTCCGGTTAAGACCTGTAGTTCTGGCTTACCACTGAAAGTTAAGAAGGCATCTTTGAAAGGGCCTTCGTTCTTTTCAGAAATGTAGAGACCTAATGATACTGCTACGTCCATACAAGTTACGTTTGGATTACCTCCAGCTGGAACGCTCATTGAACCTGAAACGTCTACCATTGGCAGGATCATCTCGTTTGACCCTTCCATCCAGTTCGGTAGGGCTTTCCATTGCTCAGTTGCAACATCGGCATTTCCACGACCAAGAGATTTAGTAATATCATAAGGATAAACTGCACCTGCATTGATTTTAGCCTCGCCTTTTTGAAGTTTACCAATGTAAGCTTCGTATTGCTCTTTGGCATTCTTCCAGAACGCTTTTTGGTAACGAGCACCTGCAACTGAAGGCAGTTTAGAGAAGTCAATGTCTTCCCAACGTTTTGAACACATTAGCTGTTCAACTACATTAGTTAGTTCAACTAGAACCTTACGGTAAAGTTTTGGTGTTAAGCCCATGTGATTACGCAACTTAGCTGCAGTAACACCTTTACGTGGCATCCATTTAGCACACAATCCATTCTGATCTTCAAGCAGAGCCTTCTGAATTAGATTAAAGGCATCCTCCTGCAACTTAGTGCCCTCAAGAACTAGAAGGTCATCCCAACGTCCAAACTCTGGAATTAGGTGCAAGTTTTGCTTTAGTGATTCTGTGTGTGAATCTACCAGGTATCCCATAATATCACGGAAGATTTGGCGTTCTCCAGCACCACCCCGAACATCACGAGCCCAGAAAAGAATCTTCATTGCTCTGGTTGGGTCTTGGTAAAATGCCATTGAAAAAGTTGCTATTAAGCGCTCTTTATCTTGCCCTCGCATTGCACCTATATTAAAGAATAGGTCTACACAAGCATTCAAAGAAGATGAATTGGTTGTCATACCATTTTCTGTGGTGGTATTCTTGGTTCTAAGTGCGTCTACGAGTTTCATATTACCAATTTTGGAGTTTATATACCTATGAATGTTGTTTGTTTCCCGTTTTTTGAAGAACAACGCAATATTAATGAGATCCCGCTAACTAAAAAAATGACTTTAAGGATTTTTTGTGATTTGCCCCTTCTTAATGGTAAAGAAAGTATCCTCCGCCTCTGAGAAATGATTTGCCCTTATCGGGGTTTCGGTAATTATGGTTAGATTACACAACTCTATTGATTCTTCAAATCTATCTCTATCAAAGTTTGCCCTCCCCCCTAAATTATCAAAGGAAAGGTCTTCGCCCCCACTAAGGGAAGATACGTGTAAAGAACACACCCCGCCGGGTTTTAATATTCTGGCTATTTCTTTTAGATAAGAAACTACAATGTCCATATGGATATGGACGAAAGAATCATAAGAAAAAACAAAATCCAAGAATTCACTAGGAATCATCTCCAAGGAAGATCCATTGTTTACATAATACCCAGAAATTCTATTACCAAACCTTTCTGCACACTTTGATATGCATTTCTCATTTAAATCAGAAACATAAAGATGCTCAATCTCTGGACATCTTTCCAAAACCTCGTGTGTAATTCTACCAAAGCCGCATGCTATTTCAAGAACCTTCCCTTTAGCATATGGTTTAATGGAGGGTGAGATTAAGGTTTCCCACATGTAATCCATCCCAAGATCATGATTCCATTCATCACCACGATTTATCCAAGAGCTCTCTTTGTTCCAATGTCTTTGTTCTTTTACGTTAATGTGAGTTTCTAAATCCAAGATACTAAAATTTTGTTTTTCTTTTTATCACACATTCTATTTTTTGTTTCACCAAGAATGATTTTGGTCCTAGAATCTTTTTAGCACGTAAAGCTTTTTACTTGCCCTCGTGTATGCTGTGTACTTGATCCTATTTCTTTCTACGACATCCCAATTCATCTCAATGTCATCCTCCATTACGAAAGAAGTTTCGTAGGTACTACCCTGGGACTTGTGTGCGGTTATACAATAAGCATAGGAAACATCAGCGAATTCTCTGAGAAAATCATAGTAAGCAAGCCATGACTTGTCCTTTCCTTTCTTCTGGATTGCTATATTCTTAAGAATGTTTGCTACTCTTTTGAAATCATATTCACTATCCTCGTTCAGAATCCCTATTGTGTCTTCGTGTCTTGAGTTGTTGTCGTCCAAAAACCAAACACGGGTTTCATAGTATTTTAGATCCACCTCCAGATCTTCAACCTTAGCCTTCTGAGTTTTAATTTCAAACGAATCAACAGTGAATTCATCATTGGTGTTGAACACCACCATTCCATTCACAATGTAAGGGCTATTGATAATCAGTTTTTCTCCAACCAATATCTTTTCACCTATTTGCTCTTCCCCGTAGATCACTCTTCTAACTAGGGTGTTCATGGTTGACACCGTTTTATTCCTCCAAGCTATAACCTTAGCATATTCGGAGTCTTCCTCGAAGCTTTTGGTTTTGAAATACTTTTCCATGTAGGAGGAAATGTTTTTCCTTACCCCAGGATCTCCAAGATTTAGAAATTCAATACCTTCCCCAGATTTATTTGTTAAGGTCTGTGGTAAAATACCAGAATCTGACTCGTTGATATTTTCTCGGATCTTTACAGAAGAACTAATTATCGGGTTGTCAAGCTTTTGCCTCATGATTGTCTTCAGATCCAAAGTCTTAATGTCATACTCCTCTGCAAGCTCTTCCCTAAAGGGAATACAATCGGGTTTCCCAACAGGAGGGATCTGTGCAGGATCACCCATGCATATTACCTTTATATTTTCCCTGTGCTTAATTATTTTTTCAAAGAGATCATCATTCAACATAGAGACCTCATCGATTATAAGAAGCTTAATTTTCGATATCTTCGGCTGAAATCCAGGATCCTTGACAAACTCTTGCTTTCCATCAAGTGTTATCTTCTCCTTTAATCCAAGTAACTTATGAATGGTTTGGAAAGAGACACGGGTATCGTGTATATCAGACGATCTACGAATCACCCTGACTGATTTATTAGTTGGACCCGTAACTGCAATTCTGTACCACCCCTTATCCCAATAAAGCTCTGTTAAGAGGTAGTTAACCAAAAGACTTACGCAAAATGTTTTACCCGTCCCGGCCCAACCTCTAAGCACATAGATGGACCTGTCAGTTGGGTTCCTAACATAATTTACAAGCTTCCCAAATGCCAGCCTTTGGTCGCCATTTAATATCGAGGTATCTACTGTTTTTGTTTTAGTGCCCAAACTTTCAAATTTATTATGGGAGGTCAATTAAAAATACCTTACAGAATTTCTCACCTACCATTTTGATTTTCCGTTTTTACAAACCATTTCATCTACTACTGTTTCTTTACGACTATCCCTTGGTATTTCTGGACAGAGTACATTTCTCACAAAGTCTTGTGCCTCTTTAAGAGTCTTAAAGGTAGTTCTCACTTTATAACAGTGACCATATCCGCAAGTCTCATGCTTTATATCTTTCCAATAGGACCACCATAAGAACTTTTTCCATTCTTGGATGTAGTAATACTCATTGGAGAGATTACCCCTTTCGTCAAAGTATTTGTAGTGTTTGATTAAGAAATTTGCTTGTGCTTTCATATTTAACTAAAATCAGTTGAACTACACACTCTTAGGCCATCAATCTCACGATCATAATATTTAGGATCGTTAAACAGGGAACTCCTTTCGTTGTTTTTATAATATTCAGCATCAACAGTCAAACCATTAGGTCCTCCCCACTCAAATGCCATATCTAAGAATGCTTGGGGTTCCTCCTCTGCACCGTACTCATCAACTACCCGACCACTCTTGACAAAATCGATTAATTGTTGCTTATTGGAATAATACTTATTGTCGTGGAAGTTCCAGCAGAATTTCCACCCCGCACTTCTTTTTCCCAGGTGAATGCTTGTTCCCTCGATAAATTCGTCCCATGGGGTAATACCTCCAAAAACTTCATCATCTAAACCAGCATCAATGTACCTAAATCTGCCAAATATAAGGTCCGGTGTCATCTTGAGACCAATAAGCCTTACCCTAAGTTTGTCCCTACGCTCTTCCATTTCGGATTCGAGTGGAATTCTGTAATAGTTTGTTCCCATATTATTAAAGTATGTGTCTTATTCGATAGTACCCAGTGATCTCTTGAAAGTCTGTTGAAATCCTATAACTGTTTTTTATTGTTGAATCCAGACATGTTGTTTGGGTCTCTATCATCTATTTTTTGTTTTTGATCACATCGTCTATGATGCCATATTTAACAGCTTCTTTAGCATCCATCCAAAAATCCCTACTTGCGTCTTCAGCAACTTGTTTAGGATCTTTGTCGCAATATTCGCCCAACAACTCAAAAAGAATCTTGTTATATTTTTCCCATTCTTCAAAATCAATCTTAGCATCTTGGATGTTACCACTAAAACCACCGGATGATTGGTGAAGCATTACTTTAGAGAATCTTAGCGAATATCTTTTACCTTTTGTACCAGCACCGAGAAGAATAGACCCCATCGAAGCAGCCATACCTGTATTTACAGTAACTATATCAGATTTGATGTAATCCATAACATCCACCATAGAAAGCCCAGATTTAACGGACCCACCTGGTGAATCGATATGCATAGTAATATCTTTGCTATCCACAGAATCCAAAAACATCAACTGGGCTTGTACTATCGTTGACATCTTGTCGTTAACAGGTCCAGCAACCCAAAGAACCCTATCCATCATCAATCTCGAGAAGATGTCTATTTGAGTAGCTCTCAATTCTCTCTCCTCCAAAATATATGGGGTTAGAGAACCCTCGATAAATTTAGAATAGTTGTGCACGTCAAGGGAACCGATGCGGTGTTCACTCATTGCGTATTTTTCAAAGTCTTTTCTCATGTTTCTTTTTTAAGCTTTCCTAAAGTTTGACTGTGTGGGATAAACTCATTTAATAATCTAGTTTGAATGGTTCTCTCATCCCAGTTTCCATGTTGATAAAATAGCGATCCTCATCGGTATTAATATTACCCTGCAAGTGATAGATTATTTCCCTAGCTGCCTTTAATTCTTCCAAGACGTCAAGGATGTTGACCTTATGGTTTTTAGATATTGTCAAATCCTCAATATCCCCAATAGCTGAATTTACTTTTGCACCTGCTTCTTGGAGCATATATTTTACATTTTCCATTTTATACAGTTTTGGATTATACTACAAAACTATCAGGAAACAACGAAGAAAAAAAATTTAAATGAGGGAATTATTAACAGACCTGTGAGCTACCCCACCCACACCAGCAATTCCACTATACAAAGAATACACATTCTTTATTGTGCTATCCCAAGGAAATTGAGATTCTGAAAGTCTTACCATGGGCTTTACAGAAACAAGTTTGTTTTCGCCCATCATTTTTGAAAATTTACACCTCAGAGTGCATTTCCCGTGAACAGGGCAAATGCATTGAATATAAAGAACGCCATCACCGGATGGTTTTTGGAAAAAATCGGAGAAGTGGGTATCAAAATCCTCCTTCTCCTTTAAATATAATTCTAATTCTTTTAGGAAATTCATGTTGGTTAAACAATGTGTTCATTGATCCACTCTTGAACCTTAGCTTGAGGTAAAGCACCAGTTTTAGTGGATGTAGGCTGACCGTCCTTAAACATGGTAAGGGTTGGAATACTCCTTATTCCAAACATGCCCGCCAATTCTCCAGATTCATCAACATTCACTTTGATAACCTTTAGATTTGGGTTTTCAGTGTCAATCTTTTCCAAAACAGGTCCCATCATTTTACAGGGGCCACACCAAGGTGCCCAAAAATCAACCAATGCGTTTTTGTTTTCTGAAAGTTCCTGCTTAAATTCTTCTACTGTCATAGTTTGTTATTTATTAGTTATAGCTTCAACTCGAACGATTATTCCTCTAGATAAGTATGGTTTGAACCATGTCGGGTTGGGTTCTATATATGATCTGTGGATTTGGAGACATAACAACAGAGATGCCATCGGAAAGATCATGAAGGCTAGAGATGTAATTTTTAACATCCTCCTTCTTTTCCGGTGGAAAACTATAAGTGGACATCACATCATCAACTATTTTGTCGAGCGAATTCTCAAACTCTGCCGGGTCGTGAAATTTGAAATACTTCTCATATTTCTTTACAAAATCCCTAATCATAGCCTGCTCTGGCTGGGTTAAGGATAAATTGGACATAAAGTCATCAAATTCTCTAATCAATCTCATAGCCGAAACACTTATTCTTTTACTTGATATATATTCAATAGCTCTAATTTATAATTAGCATGTCTACAGAAGAAAGAGATACACAAATTGAAGATCGGGTTGATTTTACACAAGAGCAATCTCCAGAACAACAAGAAATTACACCAGAGGTAAATGATTTTGAACAAACTGACGGAGAAGAGGTAGCATCTGAGATTCCTGCGGATTCTGCTGAAACACCAGAACCACAACAAATGGATCAAGCAGATACTGCGGAACAAACTGAAACTCCGCAAGAACCTTTAGAACCTAATGTTCCAGAGACCACAGGAGAAATGACTCCAGAGCAACCAGTTCAACAGTCACAAGAAACCCCATCACCCGGAAGAGTAATGAGGTTTGAAGATTTTCTTAACAATAGAGATTAGTCCCTCTTAGATCTCCCAAGATCCCTCCGGATTAGATCTCTCACATAATGAGAGATTGAAACTGGGGGTTCTCCAGAAGTCAAAGCTTTCTTAGAAATCTTTTTACTTAGTTCTTCCAGGTCTTCTGTTGATAACAGGACCTGGATTTTTTCTGTTTTATCTTCTCCTTTTGCCATAATTGGAATTTATTTCTACTTTATATATTTAATCCTCTTGGTCAGAAATTTCAATAAATTCTATTCCCCCGTAAGGATCACCTTTAGCTTGCATTGGTGAATAGTCATTAACACGGTCCGACACTACAAATGCTTTGTGAGGGTTAACCATTACACCAAGCTTTTTCATAAGCGGCCTGTTTGCTAAGAATGGAGTACTTTTAGAAATTCTATCTGTCGGTGCAACTTTAACCCCAGGGATCTTAACTCCATTAAATAGAATATCCATTTTTACTATAGGTCTTTCCTCCGTATCCCTGCCAATCTCGGTTTTTGTCCGGCCAATGATTTTACCGCTCATTTCGCTGTCACCTATCTTCCAGGTAAGTGTATCGCCATCTTCAGATATTTCATCTGCATGTATAGAGGAAGCAGTAGATCCATTTCCGGTATCAAATTTAGCTACCATCTTACCAACTTGTGGAATCTCAATAGTTTCTAAATACCCAACTTCAAGCTTAGCTTGAGACCAATTGTCTTTTTTAACAACATAGTTAATCACATCATCCACAATAGGTTTTCCTATTGCTTGTGAAATTCCACCCGTTCCGGGAGATGAGTTTACCTCCAAGATGTATGGCTTGTTGGTTTTAGAATCTATCATTATATCAACACCACACCAATGGCAAGCAACAGCATTTGCAGCTTCACATGCTATCTTTTCAATCTCCTCCGTTATTTCATAAGCTGATACTTCACCACCTAATGTGTAATTAGTTCTAAAGTCTTTCTCAACCGCTTCTCTTTTCATGGCTCCAAGGATCTCACAATTCTCAACTCCAGGATTTAGCGGATCGAACCTCTTTATAATTACTTGCACTCTAACATCGAAGTTTGAATCGATCTTTTCCTGTAAAAGGATTTCTCCTTCTGGATCAAGCTTTTCAATAGTTTGGTAAACCGATTTTAGTGAAGCGTATGAATCAACAATAGAAACCCCGATTCCTTGTGCACCCGAAAGAAGCTTCATAACAACGGGAAATTCACCACCAACTTCTTCCAAAGCTCTATCAAGCCCCTCTATTCCATTAACTAGTGAATATCTTGGTATTGGTAGTCCCTCTTCCTCAAGAACTTTTGAGGTGAGGTATTTACTTTCACAAATTTCAATAGATTCCAGAGTGTTGACACAAAAGTACCTAGCAGATTCCAGGTCTCTCATTATCTGCTTAGTATAAGAATTTGTAATTACTCCCCTTCTTGGAATTATAGCAGTAGTCTCAGGCTTAATTAAAATCTCCTTGGTTTCTTCACCCTCAGAAAATTTAACAATGTGTCCGTTGTATATTTTTTCCAGGACCACATTGTTGACATTTACTACATTACAGGGAATATCTCTTTTACTACATTCTTCAAGGAAAGACTTTGCAGTTTTGCTGGTCTTGGACTCCCCGCTTAAAATAAGGATGTCTACCATCCCATTATCCTTGGCTTCGTTCAGAAAAGATTCAAAATTAAGAGCAGGGGTTACCCTCTTCATCAAGAGAAATAATTTATCCTATATATCCTCAGAGATGTTTCTTATTTCCCTTTTGGATCTTGCCAATGCACTACCAACAACGTGGTGCATATCGTAGTATTTATATTCGGCTAACCGTCCACCAAATATGTATTTGTCTGCAATTTGACCGGCAAGTTTTTTATACTTTCCATGCAGCTCCTTATTCTTTTCATCGGAAACTGGATAAAACCTCTCCTTACCAACCTTCCACTCTGCGGGATATTCCTTGGTGATGACTGTTTTATCCGTCTTATGCAGATCAAAGTGCTTGTGCTCACATATTCTAGTCCAGGGTACTTCAGCCTCCGTGTAATTTACAATTGCGTTGCCCTGATAATCTTCCATATCCAACACTGAGGTTTCAAAGTCTAGACTTTTATATTCTAGTACTCCCTCAGAAAATTCAAAGAATTCGTCTATAGGGCCAGTAAAAACTATCTTATGTGCCTGTGATTCCCAGTATTCCCTTTCCTGGAGGAAATCAACACCAAACCTTACCTCTACATCACCCTGGATATTTTCAATCATCTTTGTGTATCCACCAACAGGAATTCCCTGATACCGGTCAAAGAAATAATTATCGTCGTAGGTCAAACGTATTGGAAGTCTACGAATTATAAAAGAGGGAAGTTCCTTAGGGTCTCTTCCCCATTGCTTTGTTGTATATCCCTTTACAAAGGTTTCATAAATCTCCTCACCCACCTCGTTCAGGACCCATTCCTCAAGATTAGAAGGCTTATTGATCTTAATCCTTACCTCATCAAGTTTTTCTTTAGCCTCCTCTGGTGTTGTAACACCAAACAACTGATGAAGGGTCATCAAGTTAATGGGGAAAGAATAGAGCTTGTCACCATACATGACCTTTGGTCTATTCACGAAATTGTTAAATTCTGCAAATCTGTTTACGTAATTCCAGATCCCCTTATCTGATGTGTGGAAAATGTGTGGTCCATATTTATGAACCTCTATCCCCTCAACATTTTCAGTATAACAGTTCCCCCCGTTGTGATTCCTTCTCTCTAAAATAAGACACCTCTTTCCAGCTTCGGTGAGTTGTTGTGCAAAGACGCTTCCAAAAAGACCAGAGCCAACAATAATATAATCATAGGGCTTATCCAACTTAAAATTATTTTTTGGTTTCCTTGCCGCTTACCTTAATCTTACTTGCAATTTCACTAAACAGGTGATCAACCTCAACAGCAGCATACAATTTTTTTAACTCGGAGCACTTCTCAAAATCTTCTTCCAGTTCAAAAAAATCCAAAAGCTCCTTTACCCTTTCACACTTGAAAGAGGTTGAAAAATATTTATCTGAGATGAAGAATGATCGGTGCTTGATAATAGCATCATAGTTGGTGTACATGAAGTCCCGATATTCCCCAAATCCTTCATCAAAGAGATGTTCAGTTAAGGGGTCTATCATATTTTGTCTCTGTTTCTCATTCTTAACCAACTCTTAGCTCCCCAAATTACCAAGCTCAAAACTGCTAGACCTCCGACAAAAAATATACCATTAAACTTTCCATCACCTGACATTAGTTGGGTTGCGTTAACAAGTCCCACCATATAACCAAACCACAGGACAGCCCAAATTATGTCTGGTATTTTTTTGGTTGTCTCACCAACTTTTTTTACCTTTTCGTCATGTACTACCCTAGAGAGTGCGTCCTGGAGATCCTTACCATAAGCTGGTACTTTTTCTGTTGTTCCATCGTCTTTAAGTATAGTTACTTCATACTTCAGCCACTCAGGGAAAGATTCAGAGTCTTTTCTGTACTCTGCCTTAATTGCTATTTTTCTCTGCTTCATATAATTGTTTTATTAAAAGTTCTTCCTCAACATTTTTAAGAAAATCCAAAGCTCCTTGAGATCCAATTATACCATCTGGTCGGTAAAGGTAAGTTGTAAGAAAACTAAGATCATCCCCAGTTTCTTTTCTTATTTTTTGTAACAGCTCTAAATCAGGCAAATATCTCTTATTGAATCCCATTTTAAAACAAAGTGTTAATCATAAAAAGGTTTGGTGAAATTGGATTGTGACCCATTACCTCTATAAATCGATTGATCGGGTCCAAAATAGTTTTTGTAAACTGCTGATCAAAATCTATCGGAGGAGCAAATTCATATGGATAGGTACCTTGCGAATAAGCAAAAACATTATTGTCTCCTGGGTTCTTAACCTTAACAAAATAGAATCTTACTTTTTCACCACCACCAATAAGCGGATATTTGTCCTTATACTTAGTTGAATTAAGTAAGAAGTTGTGATAAGCAGATGCTCTTACATGAATTGGGCATCCCTTTGCTACTTCCAAAGCTGTGGTATCGTTTAACACAAACTTCTGATAATTATTGACATTTACAGCAACCGATATATTTTCGGGTTCCTGTGCCTTAAAGTCTTTCTTAATTGTTTTAAGTTCTTGGACAAACTCCCTTAATTCAAAAGACCTACCGCGGCTAAAGATAAATTTGGTTAGATAGATAAGCTTTTCTCTCACAAACGAGGGGGTACCACCCTTTACCATTTCAACCCCAGTTGTCTTGATAGAACTAAGAGGTTCCGAGTGTACCCCATCAGAATAAACAATATTCGTAACGTACTTCTTCTTACCAAGGAATATGCCATTAATAGAAAGGGTTTCCATCTCAAAGTCCTGATAGTTATCCGTGCCCCATTTTTCTGCGTAGATGTCAAAACACTTTTTAAGATAACCAACCAATCGGTGTTCGTTGATGGCAAGAATTAAATCCTTATCACTTCCTCCCCAGCCCTCACAAGAAGCAACGACCTCCTGGAAAGTAACATAATTGGAATCCGTATCCCCATACACTACCATAGGGCGGTGTATTTTTTTGACGTTAGTAAGGCCAAGCTTGTCGTGCAACTCTTTGTCCTTGTGCCAAAATTCGTGGAAGTACTTGTGGAGAATTTTTTCGGAATGCTTGATTAAATCTTGCCCCTGCAAAGTCACAGCTTCAGCAACCTCTGGATTAAAGCAAACAAACCAGCTATTACCAATCGCTCCATAGATAGAGTTCATAGTCAACTTGATGGCTTGTTCTTCGTTCTTAAGCTCGTTTTTTAAAGCAGTGAGCCTTTCTATTTTTTCCTTTAGTTCCTGTACTTCTGACATTCTTTTATTTTTCTATGATTCCTACTGCAGTCGAAGTTTCTGTTTGCTCGGAGAAGAAAACAATTCGATTCTCGTGGACATAGCAAGACGAGGATTCAGCATCAACGTAATTAAGGTGCGATTTATAGATTGAAGATTCCAGAGGATCCTGAACCTCAATCTCAGATGGACCTATGTTCAACTTATAATCAAAAGAATCTCCATTAATCTTTACTTGTTCCTTATTAACACGATACACAAGTAATTCTTCAGAGTTTGATTCTAGACCACAGAGTGACATTACGGAAGAAAAATCTGAGCTGTAAATCTTAAAATTTGAAAGTGCATCTTCCTGTGAATGAACCATACTTAAGATTGTGTCCTCAACATAAGAAAGCAGGGATAAATCTGCACATCGAATCTTGATCTTTAAAGATGGAGAAACAACATGCATTTCCGATGCAACACATTCTCCGTCAACCTCATTAATGTTTAGATCCAAATGGATATCTTCTTCCGGACGGAAGTGTTTAAAACAGTCCATTAATCGGGTTACGTCAATCAGACCAATTTTAATCCGATCACATCCAAGATCATCAAATCCAGGGACCTCCTCAAAAACCTGACTAATATCTACTGAGGAGTATTTCATAACCGATTTGTCTGGAGTGTGTACCTTACAGAATAGCTTTTCTGCATTCAACTCCAAAAGAACACTCTTATCAACGACCTTAAGCTTTTTAAGGAAAGCTATGAGATTGTTTGTGCTTGTTACCCTAATCTTCATTTCTAATGTTTTAACTTTAATCTTCTACAGATATAAAGCGAATTGTTTTCGTCTATCACAAAAAAAATCTTAGCTTTTGGCTAGGATTTTCATGTAGTATATTTTTCTTAAGCTTCTTCGTCATCTTCGTCCTCCAGATCGAAAATCTCAATCTCTGGGTCTATAGAAATATTCTTGGGAACTACTGATTTAGGCATCAGGGATGCAGATTTGATTTTCTTTAAAGCATCAGTAACCTTTTTAACAACCTGCTTTTGCTTAGTGATTGCCTCTTTGGTTTCTTGGATACGTTTCTTGATATCCTTAATCATATCTTCAGTTTCCTTGATATGATCTGAAGAGAGCTTAACTATCTGAATCTGAGAAAGCCTAGTTGAGATCCATTTATTAAACTTGCCAAGGAATTCTACAATCTCTTTATTTTGTCTCTTCTTTTGGCTCATAAAGATTAAAAACTTAAGCTTTGCCTCAAGAAATTCCAAATCTAAATTAAGATCCACCTCGTCTTTCATAAGTCTCTTAAGACGAATATTTTCTAAATGAACCTTAAAAGAATCCAGATACGATTTTAAGGAATCAAACTGTGCTACCGCTCCATCCTTTATAAACACAATATTTTCTCTCACCACTATCTGTGTCTGCTTCTTGATAACATCAACTGCCTCATTAAATTCCTTTGGTGAAACCTTCTTCAGTGATATACCAACGTCACACTTGCTTTGGGAGTTGTTTTCCATGTAATACTCATATCCATATGCTTCGAGTTTGGTAAGAAGTTTTTTCATAAAAGACTCGTACCTCATGATCGGGGGAAGGTCAAAGATCCGGATAGTCTTTTTTCTCTCATTTATCTCGAATCCGCTCTCTATAATCCACGAATCATCGGAATCAAGTTTATAAATCTTACCTGAGAAATCTTTGAAATATGGTTTGAGAAGTTTGTTTTTACCCTCTAGATATTCAACTATATCTTCTACCTTACGTGGCAAGATATTGCTTCTGTATCCGACCGCAATTCCCACTATGTGAGTTAGCAGACCTATTGGTATTTCCAGATGGAGCCAATCATATCCACCCTCCTCGTTTTTTTCATTAAGATCTTTATGCTTTTCAACAATATCCTTAATGCTCCTGTTAATTTTAACTGCGGTATATCTTGGGGCAGAAGGATTGGGATTAACCGGAGATCCAAAAAACCCATCTCCCTCTAGAATTTCAAAAGAACACCCAAAGGGCCTAGCTAATTTTGAAATCGCACCAGCCAAAGAAGCATCCCCATGATGATAAAGACCCGTCCTAATAACCTCACCAACAAGTCCAATGGTTTTGTTAAATGAATTAGGACTATTCTCAATAATGATTCTTTGAACAGGAGTTAGTGAATCGTAGAAATTTGGGATTCCCCTTGACTGTAAGACGTAAAAGGCATAATCCCTGTACTTCTCATTAATCTGCTCTGTAATAGTTAAAGTATTCGCCACCAATATTTGATTTATGGTAGTTCTATAGTAATGTGAAATGTTTGTTTCTAATTATCAGACGTCATCCAATTGAACAACTGCCAACTTGATAGTCCTTTGACGGGAGTTCCTAAGCTTATCTATTACCTCGCTCAAATCCCTAGCGTTTGCGAAAACAAGACACCCAGCAGAATGCGTGTTTACATTTTGAGAGGTTCCGCTTGAACCCGATCTGTGTATATTAATTCCAAATTTACCGGATTCAGTGTTACCTGGAGAAAAAGTCCTAAACTCGACTTCTCTAGGACCGTTTACTGGCTCATATCGGTCAACCGTAACATTACCGTCCTGTACAAAAGCCGGGTATCCGTTGTGCCTGCCGATCTTGTAATCATATACACCAGGCTGGATAATTGCAAGTCCCTTTGGATTTATATTGTTACCCCTGCCGTGGGTAGTATACCAATTTCTGAATTGTTGTACCATGAACATTGACCCAGGTACAGTAGTTGCCTTGTATGCCCAAACTTTCTTATCGTCCTCTGGAGACATTAATACCAATGCATCTATAAAATGGTTATGAGATCTTCTCTTTAGACTCAATTTATTTCTAAGTGCAACAAGGGTATATTTGTCCTTGTCGATCTTATTCCACTCTCCAGAGGATTCTAAAAATCCCTTAACCTTATCCCAGGTTAGTTTTTCAATATTCCTATATGTATAAGGAGAACTTGGGGGAAGAAGAGAAGCATTTGGCTCTATCACTTCAAAAGAGCTATTCTTGCTCCTAGCAACCTCTAAATTTCTGTTAACCCTTTCCTCTTCCGACCGATTTCCACTGATTTGTGAAATTATTTCATCAGCAGGTTGAGGAGAATCTGAAGCTCGCCCGCTCTCAATATCAGAATTAGATAAGATCCAATCCTCTAATTGCTGGCCAACCTTAGTTGCCATTAGAAGGTCCAACCCAGATATTTTTCCCTTTCCAAAAACTGTTCCTCCGCTTTGACTACTTGTGGATGCGGAAGATGCAGAAGAAGAAGTACGTGAAGAAGCCTCTCCAGTCGCTTGTTGTATAAACTCTCCGGCGCTGGAAGCCACATCTTCATTTAATTTTTTCTGGAATTCGCCAAAAGATCTTATTCTTCCCATTGGTTGGAAAATGTTTAACCTATATATCCAATGGCCTGTTATTCTTTACCACTGAAAGAATAAAAGAATACGACGAGACTATTCAATAAAACACTAACTCCGCTAGATAAGAATCCATACGAAAGCGTAGTTAGTGGATAATCAACCCAAAAGTTAAGATGAGAAGGGAAAAGAGGTCCTAGTGGGTTGTAGATAATTCCATCAGTTGCCAAAATTCCTAAAATTACGCCAACCCAAAAACCACTGCATTGCATACACGAGAATAGCTTATGTAGCACAGGTGCTTTGATTAGAAGGTAAACCCTTAACTGGTCAAAAATTGTCCCATTCACTAGAATCGAAGTGATTGACCAGGCAATAAGTATAAAATATAAGTCTTTCATTAGAATTTGTCTTTATAGTTTTCAATAAATTCTTGCTGTTCGGGGGATAAGTTTTTAGGAACCTTTACCCCAACCTTAACCAATATATCTCCGCGATATGTAGAATTGAATTCAGGAACCCCCCTTCCTGCTAGTCTAAATATCTTTCCGGGAGATGTGCCAGGAGGTATGGTAATTTTATACTCTCCCCCGGATATGAGGTTAGGGATTTGGACTTCTTTACCCAAACATGCTTCTGGGAACGTCAGATCAACATCACAAATTAAATTATACCCATCTCTTCGAAAGAAGTCATGTTTTTTATCATAAACGTTAACAATGAGATCTCCTGGATCTGAGGGGGATTTAGCATGATCTCCTTTTTGAGGAACTCTAAAACTTATTCCTGTGACAGATCCCTTAGGTATTTGGATTTCTATCTGATCGGGTTTTCTAACTACCCCTGCTCCGGAGCAGGTTTTGCAAATTGACTTCGGAATCTTCCCCGTACCTTCACAGGCATAACAGGTCTCATCCATGGCCATCTGTCCGAAATTGGTGTTTATAATTTTTCTTTTAACCCCCATCCCAGCACAAACATGACAGGTGTCAAGTTCAGCATTTTGAGCTCCGGTTCCCTCACAATCGGAGCACTGCATTTTTCGATATAGGTTGGCATTTTTCTTTGTCCCGTTCAGTACCTCCTCCAGGGTAATCTCAACCTTTGCATTTATGTTGTTACCTTTTTTGATAACATCACTTTCATAGAAATTACTCCCCCGAAAGCCACCAAAACCACCTTCAAACGGGTTTCTACCAAATCCTCCAAAAGGATTAGGATTATCGTACTTTGATTTTTTCTCTGGATTGCTTAGAGTTTCGTAAGCTTCAGATATTTCTTTGAATTTTTTCTCAGCTTCCGGATCCCCACCTGCTTTGTCTGGGTGATATTTGAGAGCTAGCTTTCGATAAGCTTTCTTTATTTCTTCGGGGGTAGAATTCTTACTTACTCCGAGTATATTGTAGTAATCTGGCTTCATCTCATATCCTTAAAAGGAGGATTTAAGCCATTCTCGAATTACCATTTCTTTCCCCCTATCCACCGGAGGGATATCAAACCACTTTTTCTTTAGCTTCTTCTTAAGAGAAACTATCTCTCCACAAATCTCGTAATCCTCTTCAGATTCCCAGTATGAGATCATCCTACTACAAAAATCGTCTATCTTTTCTTCTGTGTCGAAAATATAGACGAAATCCTGTGATTGCAATCGGAGAGCATTGAGAAATAGATCCTGGACTGCTCTTTCGACGTGGCACTTCAATATAGCATATTGGGGATGCTCGTCAAAAGACGACCCCCAATCAGAAAAATGATAGCTTCCAGGTCCTAGGTTCATTGGTTTGTTATGAGTCTAAAAATTTATATATCTCTATATAAACCTTTTGTTCGATTAAATCCCTAAAATCAACTTTAAGTTTTTCTAAAACAAGATCTACTCTTTCCTTCCCAAAGTTTGAATAAAGTACATCTCTTTTTATTTGCATTTCCATCTCGACGTCCTTTTTGTATTTTACGGACGAATCTTTTAGGTTAAGGATTGTTTTTTCAAATTCTTCAAATCTTTTTAGATCTTCCTTTGTTAGCTCTTTAGACATAGGATTTGTTCGATATTTTGATGGTAATCCAAAAGGGCTTTATCTTTCTGTTTCACCTCCAACTCTATATCGAATTCAAGCCCATATGTTTCGATCCTTTCGTGTATCCAATCTGAGTGAGCAAGATTCTTTGCAGAACTATCTTCGAACAAGGATCTAGACTCAGAGAAGTGTGTTAAGGGGGTAATTCCCTCCGGCCACGTATCCAAACAAACCTTCAAAGATTCCATCTCTGAAAGATGCTCTGGTGGATTGCATTTATTGTGAAGATAATCAAAGGTTATAGGGATACCCGTTTTTTCGTACACCATCGACCTTAAATCAACTGAGGTATATTGAGAACCCTTATCATCGACCTCAACAACAAGTCTTTTCTTAACCGATTCTGGTAGTCTTGAGAAATTAGAACAGAATCTAGCAGCAGCTTCTTCCTTTGATGGCTGTGTGGTATTGACGTGTATATTGATAGGATAGTAGTGAGTTTGCGGGAGACCCATCATATCCATAATTTCCCCGTGCTGTCTTAACTCCTTGATAGAGTTGTTTACGACATCTTCTCTTAAGGAAGCTAAAACCGAATATGGTGATGGATGGAAAGTTATTCGCTGCCCGGTGGATAAAGCTATTTCACCAGCTTCAAACAGGGTTTCTTTAATCTTAGCAATGTTAGGTAAAGCATTGAACTCGTATTCAGAACACCAAGGGAACATATCAGAACTCATTCTATACATGAGGATATTGTTCTCGTGATTCCACTTCAAAATGGTTTTGAGATCCTTTACGTTTTGTAGGGCAAGTTCAGAAGCATAATCTATACCCCTCGAAAGGAAAGTCTTCTTGGTCACAGATCTATTTGTTGTAATCCTGTCCTTCTTTTTGACCCCCTCGTTTAGAGAGAGATTAATACAGCAATAACCGAATTTTCTTTCCATGGGGTAATAATAATGCTTTACCCGGTTAGTAAAAAATGAATCAGGAAAAATTTGATAACCAAACCTTCCTTGCATCGGAAGATTTACCAAAAGCCATCTCAAGCATTGCGTTGGATTTTCTATCTTTTACAATCTTTGTGATTTTCTTATTCTTCATTACGTGATCCCAATCGTCAAGGGAAAGAGATCCTAGCCCTTTTAGATATCGAACATTAGAAATCCTTTTACCTTGGCTTTTGGTTTTAAATTCCTCTAAAGAATAGTAATACGTCTTACTTCGGTCTCCTACAGAAACTAGAGGGGTTTCCAGAAAACTCAATTTCTTATTTTCTACTATCCACGGGAACCACTTGAAGAAAAGATTTATTAGTAGAGAGGTAATGTGAGCACCATCGGGATCCTGATCTGTTGCAATGACTATATTATCATACGGACAAGCAAGATCCGGTCTTTCTGGTTCCAGGTTTAGGATCTGCATTAATTCTAGAATCTCTTTATTGTCAGCAAGATCAGATAAGATTCTAGCATTTTTAATTTTACCCTTGAGGGCATAAACTCCGTCCCGTGTCGGATTCCTTTTTTGTAGGATAGATCCCATGGCACTTAATCCCTCAACTATGAAAAGGTTCTCTGCATTTCTGGAGGTTGGCGGAAAATATTTATTGGAAAATTTTACCCGAGTATTCTTTTTCTCCTTCCTGATTTTCTTTAGACTTGCATCTCTTTTTCTTGCCTCAACTTCTTTCCTGATTTTTTTAAAGAGAGGCGTACTATAG
This sequence comes from uncultured Saprospirales bacterium, assembly GCA_937926355.1. Taxonomy (GTDB): domain Bacteria; phylum Bacteroidota; class Bacteroidia; order Chitinophagales; family Saprospiraceae; genus CALAZP01. The sequence continues at coordinate 5,589 of CALAZP010000032.1, read as the reverse complement.
AATTTCTTTAGAGAAGAAGCAAAGCTATTTACAATTATATTCTCAATGTCTTCCCTTCTAGTAACAAACTTAGTTTTGTTCTGGTCACCAAATTTTACCAAAGCCGGAGGTAAATTTATTATTAAACAAAAGTCGTAAAAGTGGTGAGCGAGGGAATCATCCAACGTATTATTAATCTGATCTGCTATAATTTTCTGATGAATTCCTGTACAGATAGCAGAATTCACAAAAGAAAAAGAACCAGAATTTGGAGTTTTTTCCCATATGAGAAGTTCACCAATCTTTGTTTTATAGGAAATTTGTTTAAACGTTGATGTATCAACAGGGATTGTCTTACCATCCCAAATAAAATTCAGCTTAATATCTTTTGTATTATCTTCGGTCTCTAAAACCCTTTTCTTAAGCAATAATTGGGGGAGGAGAATATCCTTGTTCCACTTACATTTATCAAAAATATTTGGGAGCGGCGTAAAACTTATGGTAGTACCAAGTTTATTTCTTCCTCTTTTAAGGATCTTTGGTTTTTGTGGTTTAAAGTTTTTCCATTCTTGGTAATAATATTCCTTTGAGTTAGTGGTCTCAATAGAGAAAAAACTGGACATTGCATTCACAAGACTTACACCCATTCCATTAGTTCCAATAAGGGTTTCAGAAACATTATCATTATCAAAATTTGATCCTGCCCTCAACATGGATACCGCAGTTGCAATATTTGTTAGTCCGCTTTTCTTATTAATTTCAGACCCGTTTGTAAATCCCTCCCCGGTGTCAGTAATTTTAATTGTATTAGTCTTGGAATCTACCTCAATTGTAATAGATCCCATGCTTTTTTTCATCCTCTTGGCTTCATCCACACAATTTGAGAACACCTCATCAAAGAGCTTGTACATACCCACAGAAATCTGGTATCCCATTGCATCTATTCTATCATTCTTAACGATGGGTACGACTTCTTCGCTGAGTTTAACTGAACCAACATAGATAGTTGGCCTTTTTAAAATGTGTTCAAAATCGGTTAATACTTGAATGTCTTTAGTAGCCATTAATTATGATTATTTGAGGTTATATGTTTAGTGGTTGATTTAATTTCACAAAAAAAGCGGGAAGACCCGCTTTTACACCTCTTTATGCAAGCTGATTATTTTCCAGCCGGCTCGTAATAAATTTCTTCCACTTTGATCGGTAGAATCTTTGCTTCGTAACCTTTTTCTTTAAGCGAAACCGGGATTCCGATGACATAATCCTTTCCCTCAATAGTTTCAACGCGATCAACAATAAACTCAGAATCGAAGAAGATCGTTCTCTTATCACCAAATCTATTTAAGTCAAAATCAAATTCCTCAGCATCTAGTTCTTGATCTATGGACTTTCCAATAGTCGATTTATATTGTCTTGCCAGTCTTTCTCTTTCTTGATTAATGATATCTTTTACATAATCCGGAGCGCCCTTTCCCTGTGTAGGAACTTCTGCAATTATTGTAATATCCTCGATTTGACCTGCCTCCTTTTGTGCTAACAAATCACGAAGGGTTGGAATTACCTGAGAATGTTTAAGCTCCATTTCGGGCTTTACGTTTACATTCTTTCTAAACTTAGACTCGTCATAGACTGGGGTTACTCCCTCATAAATTGAATTAGCAAACTCCTCGTATAATTTTAAATTGTTCATGCTGAAAAATTTCTTTGTTTATATATCTCCACCAGAAGGATGTTTAATAATCTTTAACTTCAAATTACCACTTCCCTTGATCACCCGATGCCACCTTCCAGCTTTAATTAATAATTCACCTTTGCATGGGATCGGAAGTTCGTTGTCAAACTGGAACATCCAATCGTTGGATTCTAAAAAATTAATAGTCCTGTCCTCCCAATCCTGGTGCCACTTTAATTCACTTGGATCTATATCCTGGTTGAAGCATCTTATAAATTCCGTGCTTGAGATCTTCTGTTCTGAAAATGGAGTTACCAAGGGTTGCTAGATTTAAGCCCTAAAAGTTTATGATATCTATGAACGTTACAAGACCAATACCTCGGTTTCCATTTTGGACCAGGATCGGTACATCTATGTCTCGCTCTAAAAGACTTTGAAGCTTTTTTGTCGTCATTTTTGATCCTTTGTCCAGGCTGTCCAAACCTCACCTTGACAACTTTTCCCTCACCGTTCTTAGTGTAAACTGCGAATTTCCTGGTCTCCCCTGGGGTTCTAAATGGCTTATTTAGTTTTACCTTCCTACCCCGATATTCTTCCTCGTTGATTTCAAAGGGGACATCCAATAAAACCATCCGACCCTTGTAATCAGCTTTTTCTCCTGCATCTGTACTTATTAAAAAAACATCATCAAGTTCTAAATCAATCTCTTCGTTTAACCAAAGTCTTCTTGATTCCTTAATAAGATCCAGCCAGGAGTCTGATTCAATCCTGTAAACACTCTCCATTAAAGAAAGGCCCTCGTCTAAATGATACTTTAGTGATTCACTTATTGTATCGGATGTATAGGAGGTAAAGCTTCTTAGTTTCATAATCTATATATCGCCTATGTATCGAATATAGATTTATTATGTGCTAGCACCTTCTTTAGATTTCAAGACCTCAGCTTTTTTCGCTGCTGCTTGTCTATAATGATCCAAGTTTTTAAGAATTCTTTCTTTCTCGTGAGAGGGTAAATGCTCAAAGAAATCCATACGGACTACTGCATCCATTTTTTCAAAGGCCAGTTCTGGGTTGCCTGTATGGAAAGCTGCAAGAGAATATTCGTCTAAAAGTCTCCACTGCCAAACCTCGGGTTCAACAAAAAGAATATCAGAGGTTCCTGGGTTTTTGACAGCCATATTACCATAGGTAAAAGACAAGACCCATCTGCCTCTTTCCCTTAATTTTCTCATACAATGGAAAACTGATTCAAGTCTTTCCGGCCTATATTCCCATGCCCTTGAATAAGCTTGTATAACTTCATCGGGATGTCTCCCCAATTGCTCTTTGATTTTACCAATCATGTACATGGAATAATAAACCTCTTCTTCCCATCCACCTGCTTCTATTCTTCTCTCATAAGCTTCTATAGCTTTTAACTTCTGGTTTGAATCTCGATAACTTTGAGCCAAATAGAACATATACCTCGTGTTGGCAGGTTCATCCTCCAATGCTTTTTCTAGGGTCTCAGCATCTTTAGCATATTTTTCTTCCAGAGTATTTGCTCTTTTAAGTGGACTGATATCTGCATTCACATAACACTTATCCGCTGGAATCTGGTACTGAATTAACTGCTCTTTTCCAGGGAGATCTAAGTACTCGTGCAATACGCCTTTATAAACCCAATCCTGGTCAGATCTGACAATCTGTGCTCTATGGTATTGAAGGTTATTAAGCTTATATAAAATTTGGAAGCAATCAACCTTTTCTTTAGGCAAATTACTAAATGGATTTACACTCGGGCTTGCTACTTGGAAAGTATCGTCCGCATCAATAATCCATCTATAATCGCACTTACCCTTTGCAAGTTCTAGACTCTCAGTCCTATTTACCTCAAAATTTACCCATGGTCTTTCGTGAACTTCACCATCAATACCAAGGGATTCCATGGTGGAATTAATTTCCTCTATGGTATTATCAGAAGATCCAGTGTCAACTATTACATAATAAGAAATATATGGAGCAACCTGCGTAAGACACCTTCTAATTGTGTCACCCTCATCTTTTACAATCATTACAAGACACAATGAAATGTCTTGCTTCGTTAAATCTACAGGGGGTTGTGCAATTGCTTGACCACTGGGTTTATGATTTTTTGTGGAGTTTTTATTGGAGCTCTTTTTTTCTCTTTTCTTAGCCATAGAACTAAATGATTGTCGTTTCTATTTATATCCCAAAAATTAGAAAGATTTCACCTTAACCCCGGGCTAAAGAGGTAATTCTTTCAAGTATTAGTTCGTCATTTAGAGTTAAAGTGAAATTTCCCACAGCTTTAAGGTTTTTCTCTCTTTTCCTTGCAACTAAGTCAAGGGTAACAAGCCCAGTTTGATCGTCTGGATATTCTATTGCCCTTTTCTTCTCGTCTTCGCAAACAGGGTCAAAAGCCATTCTACTCATTCCCTTACCATTCCAATAAACAAGGGTTAAGTTATCCAATTTACCATCCAAAACCTTGACAACTTGGTTCTCTCTTAGACATTCAATTCTTAAAGTCGAACCTTTCCTTTTGAACTTAGTAGAAGGGGTCATTAAAAAATATCCCCTACCATAAACAAGTCCAGGGACAGTATTGTTTTTTGCGGAAAGTAGGGGTAAAGATCCCTGAAATCGATGTCTTTTAAATCTAATCCCCAATTCCATTAAAAACTTTTCAACTATAGGGACAAGATCATCCACATCGGTTTTTGGAATATCTAAAATTAAATGAGGGTGTTTTCCACCAATGATTTTAGGTTCTTTAACATCTATTTCAGCAAAGTACCTTAAATAGTTTAATACTATATCCAGAATAGTTTCAAGTTGTTCGATCTCTGAGAGATTGACCTTCTTCTTGTGTTCTATCTCAGATTCGACCTTTGCCAAGAAATCATCCACTAATTTGCCATGATGTGTGCTCATCCTACTCTTTTATTCTTTTCCAGGAAAAATCCGTGTCTAGTTTAAAGTGACCAAAATAGCGGAACTTGTTATTCCATTCATTGGGTGAAATTAAACTTGCAAAAGTTTCTCCTTTTGAATTTTCATATAGATATATCTCAGTCCCGATATGAGCTTCGAATGACATATTCGAGTTCCAAACTAAATCATTATCTTCAAATTCCTGCAGAAGATCTGAAATCTGTTCCTTGATCTCCTCAGCCCTTTTTCCGAATTTATGGTTAGAGTGGATTGCCGCACGTTGCTTGAATAGTGCTAAACCAGAAACATCTATTTTAGGAGAAGATACCGATGTTGCATACGGCTTAAGAAAAGCGTCATATTTTCCAGTATCCCCATTATAGACAATGTTATCAGGAAGTTTTTTCTTTCCCTTTTTCATTCTCAGGTTTGTAAGAAATTCCTATCTTGTCTAGCAACTGCTTGTAAACGCTTTCTATTTTCTTAGATGCATCGACTTTAACTAGTTTCCTACTCTTCTTGTATTTTTTAACAAGGGGAAGGGTTTTCTCCTTATACTCCTTGAATCTCTTTGATATGATTTCAGGATTCTTATCGTCAGCTCTGTCTTCCTTTTCAGCCCTTTTCATGATTCTCTGCTTGGCCTTATCTTCTTCCAGATCCAAATAAATTACATGACTGAGACCAACCCCGAGTTTTCCCAGGAGAGAATCCAATAATTTTATCTGTTTAACGTTTCTAGGAAATCCGTCAAGAATAATACCTCGCTCGAGGTCAGCCTTACCGAGTGCCTTTCTAAGCATTCGAACCATCACCCTATCTGGTATAAACTCTCCCTTCTCTATTTTTTTCTTTAGCTCCTTGTCATCAGAATTCCTAATTAGTTCTCCAGTAGAAATGTGGGTGAAATTATTCCGTTCAACAAGTTTTTTTGAAACTGTTCCTTTACCAGATCCAGGAGGACCCAGAATAACAAGGATCTCTCCTTGTTTATCTGGGAT
>CALAZP010000031.1 GCA_937926355.1 uncultured Saprospirales bacterium | reverse complement strand
TTTTTGAAAATCATAACCATTTAAATATTGGACTTGTTATAAACAAAATCCCGTTTAACAACTTTTTAACAAGCGCTTTACCTATAAGTTGAACTCCTTTATGGACAAAGACCAACTCACTAATATTTTTGAAGAGGAATTCCTACCACAATTGGATGCCCTATATGCGTTTGCCTATCACCTCACCAAAAATCAAACAGATGCGGAGGATTTGGTTCAAGATACTTACCTCAAGGCGCAGCGATTCATTAGCAGTTACGAAAAAGGTACCAATGCCAAAGCTTGGTTATTTCGCATTCTTAAAAACACCTTTCTCAATAAATACCGCAGTCAAACTAAAAAGGGGACCCGCGTAGAATTTGAGGAAGAATTGGGTTACCAATCAGAAGAATTAGCACATACTCCTGATCAATATTTTGATTTACGTCAAACTATTTTTGAGAATATCCTTGGAGATGAAATTTCAATGGCCATGGATCAATTGCCAGAAGATTACAAAACCATTATTGTTCTGTCGGATTTAGAAGACTTTTCCTACGAGGAAATTGCCCAAATTCTTGAAATACCTATAGGTACAGTCCGTTCCCGACTTTTTAGAGCCCGTAATGCGTTGAAAAAGCTGTTGTATGATTACGCCAAACAACAAGGGTATGAGGATTACCGCTCTTGATTTACCCAGTAAAAAGGTTTAAATTTACCGCCGGAGTCAAAGAACTAATAAATCTTAAGTATGAAACCAACTACTAACTTCGGGCATACCTCATTCCAAACTACCAAAAAAACCACCCCTTCTCACGACCAACAATTCAGCACCTTTCTCAAGGCAAAAGTGAACCGTCCCAAACCCTCTCCACAGTTGATTGAGCAAATCAAACAAAAGATTAATCCGATCACTTCTTAAACTTTGAAAAAGGTTCTCCTACCTTTAATTCTGATTATTCCTTTAGTTATTCCCCTTCAGGGACAAAAGGAAATGCCCTTATGGCAACCTATGCTTTCAACCTTAGGGGCATCCTACTATCCTCCCTTGGACGCAGGTTATTCTTCCATCCAATCATTGGAGGAACCTTACTGGGGTTCCCATTTTTCAACCTTTTCCCGAAGGGACCAAATAGAAATAAAATTTGTCCTAGATACTACCCTACAGGATTACCCTAATATCCAATTGGGAAGGTGGCTTGCACAAATAGCCAGTAATGATGATGAAGGGGTCATCAGCCGCGTGCCGATAGATCCTTCTGTGTTGATCCAACGGTATCAAGCCGATTGGGGTGGGCTTTACTTTTTTAAACCCAAATTCAGCAGCACGTTTTATAGTGAATGTAAATTACTGGCCTTATATAAGGAGGGGAAAGGAATGATTTTCATTTTTTTCCTGTTTAATGAATTTACCGATCGATTACAAAGTTTGGAGCACATCATTTCATTTGATTCCCTCCCTTAACTTTTTTCAAAAACCTGCCCATCTCCTATAACGAAAACCCTACTTTCCGTTTCAGGTTGAACCAAGTGTAACCCAGTAAAGGAACCGAAAGCTGGCAGTACAGCTTGTGTCTTTCCAAAATAAAAACAAGGAAGTCTCAATCGTTGGTGACTGACGCCTTTCAGAAGGACCCCCGGATGCAAGTGTCCTCCAATAGCATACTCAGTTTGATGCTGCTCCAAGGGATGATGGCACAATGCAAAAGGACCCAATTTCCAGGGCTCTTCTTTCACTATGATTCCCGCTGCCTCATAAATGGCTGGCTTTAAAATATCGTGATTGCCCTTAACCAAAATAAATTGGGTGGTATGGAATTTTTGAATAATCTCGCTAAAGGAGGTCCATTCCTCATTATAAGAGCTGTGAAATAAATCTCCCAAAAAAATCACCTGTGCAGGTTTGAATTCCAGTAGCAGGCCTATGAATCGGTCATAATCTACTTCCGCTTGCATTTGTGGAACAGGAATTCCATTTTTTCGAAAGTGCCTCCCTTTCCCAAAGTGGGCATCAGCCAAGACCAAGGCCCTTTGTTCCATCCAAAAAAGCGCTTTCTGGGGATGAAGCAAAAAATTTTGTCCCTTTACGACCAGTTCCAAGGTTCTTTTAATGGTATCTGGCATGTCAATCCTTTTCCAACAATAATTTCATTTTCCTAATCCTGTCCTCCAATTTCTCAGAACTCATACTTTCTCTCAACCGGTCCACTACAATCGGAAAACTAAAAGGGGTGGCCTTTTGAGGAAAAGTTATTTTCAACTGCTGTTGCCCTATTCTATCCAATGCCTTCCTAAGTCGTTCTTCTTGCAGTTGAAAAATCATCACTTCCTCGTATGCTTGTAAAAGTAATAAATGATCGGAATCATAATCGCTGAACACCTCGAAAAACAATTGGGCAGAGGATTGTAAGTGCTTATCTTTTTTAGGCTTACCGGGATATCCTTTGAAGACCAATCCCGCGATACTGGCAATATCTCTAAATTTTCTTTTGGCCATTTCAGTAGCATTCACTGCTAATTGAAGGTCTCGGGTGAGATGGTCTTTACTCAGCCATTGCCTAATATCCTTCTCCTCAAACGATAAGGGGAGGTCAGAAAGCAATTCAAACCCGTAATCATTCATCGCAATACTGAAACTAATCGGAAGTTGCTGTCCAATTCGATACCCCACTAAAGAGGCCAATCCTTCATTGACATACCTGCCTTCAAAGGGGTAAAACAACAAATGAAACCCTTCTTTGTCCTGAAAATACTCGATTAATAACTCTTCGTCTTTGGGAACTGCGGATCTGTAGGCCTGAACCTCTAGAATAGGATTCAAGGCTTCTAGCTCAACACCATCGAAGGTTTGGCTCGCTAACCGACTCATCTGCCGACGTAATTCTATTGAAAGGTTACTAGACAAGGACAGGTTGCCTCCCAACCACGCTGGAATTTTCCCCTTTTTACTACCTCCTCTTTTAACCAATACAGTCATCTCCTTCACCCGAACTAGTGTGAGTGGTCGTCCGGCAAACCAAAAAGTATCCCCGGGTTTGAGCTGAGAAATAAACCATTCTTCAATGGTTCCCAACCATCCCCCAGTGAGGTATTTGACCTGAAGAACGGCATCGCTAACTATAGTGCCAATAGATAACCGATGGCGCATCGCTACCTTTTTATTGTCTACCCGATAGACCCCCTTTTCGTCAATGGATACCTTGGCATATTCATCATAGGCCTGTAAGGAACTTCCCCCAGTGGTAATAAAATCAAGTACCCATCCCCATTCTTCAGGAGTAATCGATTCAAATGAATACGTAGATTTAATTTCCCGATACAGTTCCTCACTTTTAAATCCGTCAGAAATGGCTAGGGTAACCAAATATTGAATCAATACGTCAAATGAACGGACATAAGGAATTCTATGCTCTAATTCTTCTTGAACAATAGCTGCTCTTAATGCCGCAGCTTCTATGAGTTCCAAGGCATGAGTGGGGACGAAGTAAATCTTACTAATAGCGCCTGGTTGATGGCCACTTCTTCCCGCCCTTTGTAAAAAACGGGCTATCCCTTTGGGACTGCCTATCTGAATCACCGTTTCTACAGGCCTGAAGTCAACTCCTAAATCGAGACTCGAGGTACATACTACTACCTTTAGTGTACCCTCGTGCAAGGATTCCTCTACCCAATCTCTAATTTCACTGCTCAAACTCCCGTGGTGCATAGCCATCCATCCGGCAAGGTCGGGAGCCTCCTCAAGCAGTGCCCGGTACCATATTTCACATTGCGCTCGGGTGTTGGTAAACAAAAGGGTGCTTTTCCCTGACTGGATAATTGGAATTACCGACTTAATCAATTTAATTCCTAAATGCCCCGCCCAAGGAAATCGCTCTCTTTCACTAGGCAATACCGGTATAACCGAAATTTTCTTTTCTATAGATGCTCGGACAATGGTGAAAGATTCCTTTCCCGTAAGGATACGGGCAGCTTCCTTCAAATTGCCAATGGTCGCAGAAATTCCCCAAATGCGTAACCGAGGTTGAATATGTTTTAACCTAGATAGCGCCAATTCTACCTGCACCCCTCTCTTAGTACCCAATAACTCGTGCCATTCATCTACTACTATCGTTCGCAAAGAAGAGAAAAACGATTCATAGCCCTTGGAGGCAAGCAGGAGATGCAAACTTTCTGGGGTGGTAATTAAAATATGAGGCGGATTTTTCTTTTGTTTCGCTCGCTGACTTGCAGTAGAATCCCCCGTCCTCAAACCTACCGTGGCCCTCATTTCCAAATCTGCTATTCCCGCTTCAGCGGAAGCAGCTATTTCGCGAGTTAATGCCTTGATGGGGCTGATCCAAATCGCAGTAATTCCATCACCTCCTAGATGCTTTTGCTCAAGTAAAATAGGCAGTAAAAGCGCATAAGTCTTGCCACTACCGGTTGGTGCATTGACCATACCCGAGTCTCCATCAAAGTAGCGACGCCAAGTCTTTATCTGAAACTCAAACGGAGTCCAACCTTTTTTTTCAGCCCATTGCAGCGCCTCCTCTATCAAGGTTGTGCCATTTATTCTCCATCAAAACAGGCCATACCAATAGGAGATCCATCAGGCATTTCTTGGAAGGATGGCACTTTATAATCTCCTGGGTTCTCATAAAAACCTTCAATCATTTTGACTAAATAAAGAAAATGAGCTTTTTCCGAAGAGTCTGAAGCTTGGTTCATTTTAACGCTATAACTTTGAACCAGCTCGCTGATTTTCAAATGTGCTACGGCAGCAACCTGCTGCATAACTTCTGAATCTCCAGCCAATGCCAATAGATGATGCAAGGCCACTTTTTCAGTCATTCGCTCTACTTCTCCTTGTAATCCTGGTAGGCCTGATCCTCCATTCCACTGCGCAAATAATGCCTCCAATACCTCGTACATACCTAATCGGCCATTTGCTCTTCCTGATTGCTCAACCAATCTGGCCATTCGGTGCGGATGTAATAAAAATTGAATAGTATGACGAGCAGCACTTTCTGCCGCCCCGATAGGATCAAACGTCATTCCGGTATAGGTATCGAATAATTCTCGTCCCTTGCTATAACCAATAGGCTGAGGAGGAATCAAACTAATTACAGACTCGGGCAAAGTCAAAAATTCTGCATCCAACGTTTTCAATAAGGCCTCCAATGCTTCTCTTTGTTGCCCATCATCCACCATCTCGTTTACCGGTTGACCATCCCCATTGGCAGCGTAAGTGTAAACCACCCCTCCAATCACTTTGGCAGTAGCTTCTACCTGGTAACGATGTGCTAAAAACAAAGGAGCTAAAACATTTTCAAGAGTCGCCATAGGGGTATGCAAAGGGATATTCTTAGTCCCAAAATTTTTAAGTGCTGTAGCTCTTATAGCACTCAATCTCTTCAACTCCCCTGCAGCGGATTCTCCATTATCCCATAGATGTGCCAGTGGGTGCGCTCCTCCGGCAGGTCTGGCATCTTGGTCTGAAATATATTGTAACCCCATTTTATGGTTGGTGGCCAAAATATCTAATAAGGCCGCTTTTTCATCTGTCCCTTCGGGAAAATCCTGATATCCATATATGATGGTTCTCTTGTCCCATTCCCCTATACCAACGTCATAAGCCTTAGAAAAATCCATCTCTCCATTCTCATTTAACAGCACTAATGGATGAGGATAATCCATAACTGACGCTCTATTGTTATAACTGGCGGCAAAATTATGCGACAAACCTATGGTGTGCCCCACTTCATGAGCGGACAATTGCCTAAGTCTTGCCAGAGCCATTTCTAATAAGCGAGGATCTGCATCCACCCCATTTTCATAAGCTTCAACCAATCCCTGGGCAATTAAAAAGTCCTGCCTAACCCTGAGGCTTCCCAATAAAACGTGGCCCTTGATGATTTCCCCAGTTCTAGGATCTGTAACACTGCTTCCATAAGACCACCCTCTAGTGCTTCGGTGAACCCAATTGATAACATTGTATCTGACATCCAATGGATCCGCCCCCTCCGGGAGCTCTTTCACTATAAAAGCTTCCTTATAACCTGCTGCTTCAAATGCCTGATTCCACCAAGATGCTCCTTCAATAAGCGCAGACTTAATGGGTTCTGGAGCCCCGCGATCCAAATAGTAAATAATAGGTTCTATAGGCTCACTCATTTCCGCATTAGGGTTCTTTTTCTCCAATCTATGACGTGGAATGAATCGCTTAACTAAAGGTTGGTCTATAGGGGTGGCATAATCGCTGTAACTTCTGGAATTATATCCTGACCTGGGATCAAATTCCCGTGGCTCATATTGATCATCTGGTAAGGCCACAAAAGAATGGTGCATTCTAACGGTAACCCATTCTGGAGTAGGTACCACTGAACGAATATAGCCTCCTTGGGGACTTCCAGAAAAAGTAACCATGGCTTCCATTTCTGTATTTAACGGAAAATTTTTGGTGTTTTCCATATATAAAACCGAACGACTGGCGTCCGCCTTATAGGCACCCTGTCGAGCACGCGCGATTCTATTAGCCACTCCATGTGCATCCCTCAATAAAAAAGAAGTGACATCTACTAATAAAGTCGTTCCTTCCGTTGCCACTACCTTAAATCCCCATATCACCGATGATGCAAAAGCATCCCTAACAGACTTAGTCTCTTCCTCATTATCGCTGACCGCACGGTAATCGTAATTAGGTTGGACCATTAATAACTGAGGACCACTTTTATAAAACTTAACAACGCGAGTATCTCCTAATTGATTCCTGTCCAATCCTATATCATTAGACCCCACTCCAGCTGCCAAAGAATTGACATATAAGAATTCCTCCCCGATCTCCTTGACTTCAAGATATAAGCTTCCCTTATCTGCATCGTAATAAAGATTAAAATAACCTTCCATACGCTCCATATTTTCGGTAAAGGATTGAATAGAAGTTTGACTCTGAAGCATCCCTGGAGCTATGAACATCATCAACAAAATAAATCTGGAAAACTGGCGCATATAAATAGAATTTAAGGTTATACCCAAAAATAAGGTTTATCCACCATTTTCAATTGAAATATTCCAATTATTGCCGTTAGCGATAGGTCTCCCCCACAGGCAACCACTGATCCATAATTTTGACCTTAGTTTTAAGACGGGATTCAATTTTATTATTATTAATCAGATATGAGCGGTGAATTCTTGAAAAACCCACAGGTTGAAGCTGTATTTCCAAATCTTTAAGCCTTTTGAGGGTTAACGTTGGTTTGGATTTTCCCTCACGGAAAATTTTGACGTAATCCCCCATAGCCTCTATGTATAAAATCTCCTGAACAGGAATAATCACCTCTTTATAGTCAGAGAAAACAGTAATTTTCTCTATAGGAGGTAACCTTTCGGGCAGTGATTGATTTTTAAAAGCCAGCCAATCTTTTGCTTTTTCTATGGCTTTTTTAAAACGATCTGGTGCCACTGGCTTGACTAAATAATCAATGACATCCAAATCATAGCCCTCATGAGCATATTCCTTATAAGCTGTTAAAAATATAATGAGTGGTTTTTCCGCTTTAAAATTTCGTACCAACTCTAGCCCATTTTCCTCCGGCATATTGATATCTGTGATGACCAAATCAATCACATTATCCGCTAGAAATTGCCTGGCTTCGGCCGCACTACTAAATACTCCTACCAGTTTCCATTCCTCCAATGTTTCCGCATACTTTTGAATAATAGATAGTGCTAATGGTTCGTCATCAACCGCAATGAAGGCGTATTTAGATGCTGTCATCCCACTAAATTAACGGATAAATAAATTTGAAAGGAATCTCCATCATCTTTGATGTTTAAGGAATGTTGATTGGGATAACTGAAATTTAATCTTTGTTGGGTATTGCTCAATCCAATACCCGCTGGATTCATATTTTCGAGATGCCTCAGTTGTTGATTTTTAACTAGCAGGGTTAATGTGCCCTCATCCAGTTCTAATTTAATTTCAATAGTGCCCTCTTTTTTACCAGAAATTCCATGCTTAAAGGCATTTTCAATAAAAGGGAGTAAAATCATTGGTTCTATCCAAACATCTGAAGGGATAGCATCGGGGAAATCCAGCATCAAGTGATTATTGGAGGACAATCTCAATTTTTGTAAATCAATATAATTGAGAATAAAATTGACCTCTGAAGATAATTGAACGTTTGGTACGTTACATTCATAAAGCAGGTATCTAACCAAAGCGGATAATTTAAGAAGTGCTTCGGGCGTTTTCTCAGGCTCCGTTACAGCCAATCCGTATAAATTATTCAAGGTATTGAGTAAAAAATGAGGGTTTATTTGGGATTTGAGTAAATTCAATTCCGCTTCTAACCGCTTTTTATTCGCTTCCTCCTCTTCCTTTTTTTTCGTTTCAAATTCTCTAAATCCTCGAATAGATGCTCCTGCACCTGCGGTAACCAATCCAAAGAAAAGAGGAGGCAT
>CALAZP010000030.1 GCA_937926355.1 uncultured Saprospirales bacterium | reverse complement strand
CTCCATCTCCATCAATATCGGAGCGCTTGGTTGTAGAGTCATCGGAAATACTATTGACTATTGGATTGACTTCGTTAAAATATGCTGATTCTTGAACTTTTTCCTCGGACCTTGAAGACTTTGATTGGCTGGGAAATCTCACATTTATTCCAACACCTGCGTTAAACAACCAATCGTAGTTTAAAGGATTAGCAGATAAACTGATTCCGTCGAGGTAGTCTGAAAAAGGATATTTAGCGGAGGCTTCAAGCGACAAACTTACAGCGGGGCTCAAATCTATTTTAACACCTGCAGTTAGCGGCAAACTAATCCGCCAAGTGGGTGAAGCAAGCTCTAGATCTTTAGTGATTTCAGGATTTTTTTCCCACTCAGGTGTTTTTGAAAAAATGGGAATAGGCTGAAAGAATGTACCTCCCATTCCAATGCCTAGGAAAGGAGAAAAAATAGAATGGAAATTTCCCTTTTCGTCATATCTTCTATTTCCCGCTAAATCCCATTCCAGTAAAAGACCAATATCTGAATAATTTGATTGAAACGAAAAATTACGATCTGCAATCAAACTTGGATCAACGGCATTTTCATCAGACCCACTTATGGAGCCATGAGTAAACATTAATCTAATCCCCCACTCCTTATCCAGATTTAATCTCATAAAAGCCCCAACTCCCAATTTCGATTCCTTTATCTCTGGATAGGGTTTAGTTACCAGATCACCATAATAATTGCCCACCCCCATAAAAAAGCCACCCTCCCATCTCAATTGAGAAAATAGTAATAGAGGACACAGGGTGATAACAATAATGATAAGAAACCTCATGATTCCATTTGCGAAAATCCTAAAGTTAAACATTTAACCACATTATAAAACGCAGTTTGCCACTATAAATTGGAAACAACCCTAAATAAAAAATGGTGGCCGAAGCCACCACATAAGTATCAGTAAATAAATTAGGAGGATAAAAACTGATAGACAACTATGTAAAACTCTAAAACACCTCAAAGAAAATTAAGCTCTAATGGATAACCTAATGTATTTTTCCACATGGTGTGGAAAAAGTACCTAAATACCTGTCAATTAATAAATTAGGTTTGTTTATAAGTAGTAGTGGCCTGTTAGTTAAATTTAATAGCCTTTACAGGATGGATACGTCCCACTAAGAGGGAAGGAATGATTAAGAAAAGGAGGGTAATTCCAAAAGTTCCGATATTAATGGAAAGCCATTGCCACCATTCAATTTTGATAGGTGCTGTATGTAGATAATAATTAGCCTCATCTAATTGGATGAAAGCCCATTTTTTTTGAGCCCAACAGACACCCAGTCCAACTATATTTCCCCAGAATAAACCCATACCGATAATATAAGAGCTGTAATAGAGGAATATAGATCGGATATTTTTATCAGTAGATCCCAAAGCTTTGAGAATTCCAATCATTTGGGTCCTTTCCAGTATCAATATTAGTAAAGCGGTTATCATATTGATTACAGCCACAATAATCATTAAGGTCATAATAACGATTTCGTTGACATCCTGAAGATCCAGCCATTCAAAAATCTCCGGAAGTTTTTGGCGAATACTCTCCGCATACCATTGTATGGGAATGACCTCAAGTTGGAGAAAAGCGATGATTAAATCCACTTGTGCCAATGGGGTCGTGATTATTTCAAGTCCAGCCACTTGATTATTTCGCCATCCCAGTATTTCTTGAATTTTTCGGATATCTACTATTGCAAATTCTCGATCGTATTCCTCCAATCCCGATTTATAAATACCACTGATGTAAAATTTACGCCTGAGTTGATTGCCTTCTTGAATAAAATGAATCAACAATTCATCCCCTACCTCAACCTGCAAACGATCTGCAGTTTGACGAGAAATCACAATGTCATTACTCGCTACATCATCATCAATTGGAATATAAAGCCCTGATTCAATAAATTTTTGAGCGGGATCAACACCGCCTTGGGTAGGGCCAACTCCCTTGAGAATAATCCCTTCAATAGCACCTCCTGCCTTTATTATCCCGGGTTTAACCGCATAGGGTTTGACACCATGGATTTGATTGCTCCATTTAGATTGATTCAGGATAGTCCATAGTGCAGTATCTTTTTCGATGGGTACACTTTCCAAAAGAAACCTATTAGCAGTAGTATGAGTGAGGTGAATATGCCCCCAGAATCCAAATATTTTCTCTCGAATCTCGAATTTAAAACCAGTAATCATCGCATTAGTAACCATCATCACAGCTACACTTAATGCTACGGAAGCCGCAGCTATCCTAATGATTATAGAAGAAAAAGACCCTTTCTGGCCATTGACGATCCTCCCCGCAATGAAATATGCAATATTCATCCTCTAAAATTAGTAAAACATCAATGGTATTCCTTTAAATTTGCCACCTCATAAATGCAAAAAAATGAATTTCATAGAAGAACTGACTTGGAGAGGAATGCTTCAAGATAAGACTCCAGGCATAGAGGATTTGCTGTCCAAAGAACGGGTAACTGCATATATAGGATTTGACCCCACCGCCCCTTCCCTAACCATAGGCAATTATGTTCAAATTATGATTCTAAAGTTTTTTCAAATGAGTGGTCATCAACCACTTGTTTTGATGGGCGGGGCAACTGGAAGAATAGGAGACCCTTCGGGAAAAGATAAAGAGCGGGTTTTGAAAACTACTGAGGAGTTGGATCGAAACCTCCATCGTCAAATGGAACAGTTTAAAAATCTACTAGATTTCGAAAACGGGGATAACAAGGCTTTAATGGTCAATAATTTTGATTTTTACAAGGACATGAACGTATTGGATTTCCTTCGAAATGTTGGAAAAACTCTTACCGTAAACTATATGATGTCTAAGGATTCAGTTCAAAATAGATTGGAAACAGGGTTATCTTTTACGGAGTTTAGTTATCAAATTCTTCAAGCGTATGATTATCAAGTCTTATTCAACGAATATGGCTGTAAGTTACAAATGGGGGGATCGGATCAATGGGGAAATATCACCTCTGGCACAGAATTTATCAGAAGAAACTTAGGAGAAAAAGCCTATGCCGTAACCACTCCTCTATTGACCAAATCAGATGGTAAGAAATTTGGTAAAAGTGAACAGGGCAATATTTGGTTAGACCCTGAAATGACTTCTCCTTATAAATTTTACCAATTTTGGATCAATGCCGATGATGCTGACCTTCCACAATTTATACGGTATTTTAGTTTAAAATCCAGAGAGGAAATCGAAACTACAGAAAAAAATTTAGCTGAAGATCCAAGAGCATTAAAAGCCTGGTTGGCTGAGGAATTAACGGTTAGAATTCATGGACAGGAAGCTTTTGACGGAGTTAAAAAAGTTTCTGAAATTCTGTTTAATAAAAAAGCAGATGCAGAAATGCTGTGGGGATTATCCGAAAAAGAACTGGAATTTGTTATGGCCGAAATTCCATCTTTTCAATTGAACAAAGAAATTTTAAACGCTCCATTTGGAGTTATTGAATTATTGACCCAATACACTCAAATTTTTAATAGTTCAGGAGAAGCTAGACGTTCCATCCAAGGAAATGCACTATCCGTTAATAAAGTAAAAATCGCAGACCATTCCATGCAATTAACAAAAGATGATTTGCTAAAAAGCAAGTACCTGATGGTGGAAAACGGTAAAAAAAATAAATACCTCATTTCTTTTTCCTGAATAAAACACCCATATGCACCTCAGCGAAATCATCAACCACCACGGTGAAAATAATGAAGAGTACTTCCATGCATTAACCCCACCGCTTATTCAATCAAGTAATTTTAGCTTTCCTACTGTTGCTGACTTTAGAAAAGCCAAAAGTGATGAAAAAAAATATAGGATTTATTCCAGAGGGAATAACCCCACTGTAGAAATACTAAGAAAAAAATTAGCTGCCTTGGAAAAAACTGATGATGCAGTAGTCTTTGGAAGCGGAAGTGCAGCCATTGCTAACGCCATCATTGGTTTGGTGCAATCAGGTGACCACATTATTTCAATAGCAGAGCCCTACAACTGGACTTACAAGCTATTTGAAAAATTTCTTAAAAGATTTGGTGTAACGACCACCTATGTAGATGGGCAAAACAATCAAGCGTTTGAAGCAGCCATACAACCCAATACTAAATTAATCTTTTTGGAAAGTCCAGTTTCCCATACTTTTGAGGTTCAAGATTTGACCTTTATCTCCCAATTGGCCAAGTCTAACGGAATTCTAACCTGTATCGATAACAGTTATGCAACCCCCATTTTTCAGAAACCAGCTGAGTTTGGAATAGATATTATTATTCATTCCCTATCTAAATTTATCAATGGACATGGGGATGCCATGGGAGGAGCAATATGCGGGAATCAAACCCTTATTGACCAATTATTTAAGTCGGAATATATGACCCTAGGAGGAATTTTATCTGCTAATGACGCAGCACTTATTCTAAGGGGGCTTCGGACTTTAGAATTAAGAATGGAAAGGGGAAATCAAACTGCGCAGAAATTAGTTTCTTTCTTGGAACGACAACCTCAAATTAAAAAAGTCCATTATCCGCTTTCTCCGAATAACCCTCAATACGAGTTGGCAAGTCGCCAGATGAAAGGAACCGGAGCGCTTTTTTCATTTGAATTAGATACCACCGATATTAAAACCGTGGAGCGTTTTGCAGAGTCCCTCCAGAAATTCAAAATTGCTGTGTCTTGGGGTGGATCAGAATCTTTGATTCTTCCATTAGCAGCCTATTACGGTGTCGAAGGTAAATTACCACCCAAATACCCATTCAATTTGGTACGTATTTACGCTGGTTTAGAACAAGTAGATTACCTCATAGAAGATTTGCAATCTGCTCTTACTCAGGTTTTCTAACGGTCAAATATAGAAGCCGATTGAGGCACAAAATCTAAAGAAACAGAATTGATACAATACCTCAATCCCGTAGGTTTAGGGCCGTCATCAAATACATGACCTAGATGACCTTTGCACCTTCCACAAATTACCTCAATACGAGTAATTCCCAATTTATTGTCAATTCTTTCCTCTACGTTATATTCATTAATAGGTTCGTAATAACTAGGCCAGCCAGAACCTGATTCAAACTTAGATTTAGAGTGAAATAAGGGTAGGCCACAAGCTCCACAAGTATATATGCCCTTTTCTTTATTGTAAAGTAATTGGCCAGTAAATGCTCGCTCGGTCGCCTCTTCCCTCATTACTTCATATTGGAAGGGATCTAATAATTTTTTCCATTCTCTATTGGAACGATCTAGGGTCCTTACCGTATCTCCATTCAAATCTATATATATACCCTTTCCGTTTTTGGAAACGACCTTATTTTGAGCAGAGGGTTGACAAGCAAATGCTAAAAGAGCTAATAAAAAATAAGAACACTGAAATATTTTCTTCATAACTAACGATTTTTTCTTGAATTTTTAATTCTAGGTTGATTCCATTCTTCTTTCATAGCGAAGTCAACTATTTTCTTCATCAAGTTAACCATGGTTAAAAAAATAAGATAACAAACAGTCACTACAATGAAGATCCATTGATACGATCCAGCTTCACCAATAGCCAATCCGGAAAACAAATAAGCGAGAAGGGCACCCGTAAAAGCCACTATCAAAAAGCCATAAACCGATCTTGCAAAATAAATAGAAGGCCTTTTGATTTTTAAAGAAAGTACACTATTAAAAACAGAAAAACACAACATAAAGACCGCAACCGTCATCCATGGAAACCGATTGGAAATATCTACTAGACCGGAAATATCAATAAGTAAACTTCCCAAAATAACCCCCAAAATACAACCTATCGCACCAACGGATTGCGCAAAAGGATTCTCCATTTCCCAAGCCCATTCAAATATTCTAATCTTTTGTTCCATCATCTTTCTTTTAGGTTAGTTCAGCAAATAAATCATATTCATTTGCATCTTTAATTACAACATTTACAAATTCCCCCTTTCTGAGATAAATATTAGCGGCGTCAATTAAAACTTCATTATCCACTTCAGGAGAATCCCACTCTGTCCTTCCTACAAAATACTCCCCTTCTTTTCTATCGACCAAAACAGGCAATTGCCTTCCAATTTTTTCTTGATTTTTTCTTAAAGAAATCCCTTGTTGAATTTCCATAATAGCATTCCTTCTCTCTTCTTTTACCGTTTGCGGTACATCATCGGCTAACTGATACGCCCCTGTATTTTCTTCATGAGAATAGCAGAATACACCCACCCGATCGAATTCCATCTTTTCTATAAATTCACAAAGTTCGGCAAACTCGCTTTCTGTTTCCCCTGGAAAACCGACCAAAAAAGTAGTTCTGATGGCAATATTTGGAACCATTTGACGAGCCAATTGAATCAATTCCTCTGTTTCTTCTCTGGTAATTTGTCTGCGCATCCGATGCAAGACTTCATTAGAAGCATGTTGAAGGGGAATATCAAGATAATTGCAAACTTTAGGAAGCTGATTCATCGTTCCGAAAACTTCTACGGGAAATTTGCTTGGATAGGCATAGTGTAATCTGATCCATTCTATTCCCTCCACCTGACTTAGGGCTTCCAGTAAGTTGGATAACCCTCTTTTTTTATATAAATCTAATCCGTAATAAGTTAATTCTTGCGCTATCAAAATCAATTCTTTGGTGCCTCTTTTGGCGAGATGAGTAGCTTCCTTGACCAAAGCCTCAACGGGTTTAGATTGGTGTTTGCCACGCATTAAAGGGATCGCACAAAAGCTGCAAGTTCGATTACAGCCTTCTGAAATTTTTAAGTAGGCATAATGGCTGGGGGTGGTAATATCCCTTTCTCCTATTAATTCGTGCCGATAATCTGCATTTAATTTCTCTAGCAAAGCAGGCAATTCAACCGTTCCGAAAAAGGCATCTACTTCAGGAATCTCGGTTTCTAAATCTGATTTGTATCGTTGAGACAAACATCCAGTGACGTATAATTTTTCAATTCCACCCCTTTTCTTAATTTCGGCAAATGAAAGAATGGTATCTATAGATTCTTGTTTGGCGAGATCTATAAAACCACAAGTGTTTACTATAACAATATTAGCATCAGCCTCGTTACTGTCGTGGGCTACTTCATAATCATTCCCTCTTAACTGAGTTATTATGTTTTCCGAATCCACTAAATTTTTAGAACATCCTAGCGTTACCACATTGACTTTATCGGGTCTTTTCAGTTTAGTCTGCATTCCGAACTTTAATTATTAAACACTTATCACTATGACTTTTACAAAAAAGGTATTCATTGGCTTGCTATGTAGTTTTTTTATTTCTATTTCAGTTGCTGAAGCCCAATGGATATTAGGAGGCGGTTACCAATATCAGTACAAAACATTGATTACCACTCAACAGTTTAGTTCAACTTCGGATATAAACGGAGAACAGGGCTGGGAGGTTCAATTAGGGAGAAGGTTTCAGATTGGTAACCGTCAATTATTTTTTATGCCTCTGATTAATTATGGCCAAGGCGAACGTTTGAAAGTCCAATATGGGGTAACTGGATGGATGGTTATATATCCTCTAAATTTAAACGAAGATTGTGATTGTCCCACATTTGGAAGCCAATCAAACTGGTTCGAAAGGTCTTTTAATATCGGGGTAGGTCCAACTTTGCAACGAACCAATTACGAATATTCTGACTCATTCAACACTTACAATTTGACAGGATTGGCTACCGGCCTTTCAATGAGTTTGGGATGGGATATTCCGCTGATATCAAGATGGTCTCTACAGCCATTTATAGCCGGAACACTCTTATTCGATGCATCCATCTTCGAATTAACCCCCAGCAGTACGGGTGCAACGGTAGATTATGTGAATACGGAAAACTACACCGCTGTTGGAGGGATTCGGTTGCGATTCTAAGATAGCGGTCCATTGAAAACCACCCAAAAAGCAGTTGTAAATTGTAAGAAAAATTATATTAATAATCTGATTTATAGTTTATTATGAATATTTAAAGGGGATGATAATTCGTAACATTTTTTTAAATAAATTACTTAAAAGGAGTAAACCCTTTTACATTTGAATAAATGACAAACATTAGATGAAAGGACTCAATAAATATAGTAGAAGAATCACACAGGATAAAGGGCAGCCTGCTGCTCAAGCAATGTTGTACGGTGTTGGATTAACGGAAGCAGACATGGAAAAAGGCCAGGTGGGGATTGTCAGCACTGGGTGGGAAGGAAACACCTGCAATATGCATCTGAACGGATTAGCAGAACGGGTTAAGGAAGGGGTCAAGACTGCCGACTTAATTGGATTAATTTTCCATACCATAGGAGTCAGTGATGGGATGTCTATGGGTACGGATGGCATGAGATATTCCCTCCCTAGTAGAGATATTATTGCAGATTCTATTGAAACGGTAGCATCTGCACAATGGTACGATGCGGTGGTTCCAGTAGTAGGATGTGATAAAAATATGCCGGGAGCTATGATGGCTTTAGGAAGGTTAAATAGACCTTCTATTCTTGTTTACGGAGGCACCATTAGTCCTGGTTTTTACGGAGATAAAAAATTAGATATCGTCTCTGCTTTTGAAGCATTGGGAGAAAAAATAGCGGGAAAAATTGACGATCAAGACTTTATGGGGGTGGTGCAACATGCCTGCCCAGGGCCTGGTGCTTGTGGAGGAATGTATACAGCTAATACAATGGCCTCTGCTATCGAAGCCCTAGGAATGAGTTTGCCTTTCAACTCTTCCATTCCAGCCAATAGTGTTGACAAAATCAATGAATGTCTTCAAGTGGGCGCGGCGATAAGGAATTTGATGGAAAAAGATATCAAGCCTTCAGATATTATGACTCCTCAGGCCTTTGAAAATGCCCTTAGGTTGATCATCTTGTTAGGAGGTTCTACTAATGCGGTTTTGCACATGATTGCGATTGCCAAATCTGTGAATGTTTCACTGACCATAGACGACTTTCAAAGAATCAGTGATACTACCCCATTTATAGCAGATTTGAAGCCTAGCGGCCAATATGTTATGGAGGATCTTTACCATGTAGGTGGGGTTCCCGGAGTTTTAAAAATGATGTTGCAAGAGGGTATCTTACACGGAGATTGTTTAACCGTTACCAGTAAAACCATGGCTGAAAATCTAGCCGAGGTGGATGACTTAGCAGCGGGGCAAAAGATCATTTTCCCTTTAAAATCCCCCATCAAATCTACGGGACACCTTCAAATCCTTTATGGCAACTTAGCAGAACAAGGATCGGTGGCCAAAATTACTGGTAAAGAAGGCTTATACTTCAAAGGAACGGCAAGGGTTTTTGATGGAGAGGATGCCGCTAATGAAGCCATAGCTCAAAAGAAAATACAAAAAGGAGATGTCATTGTAATTCGTTACTGTGGGCCTAAAGGAGCCCCGGGAATGCCTGAAATGTTGAAACCTACCTCCGCAATTATGGGTGAAGGACTAGGAAAAGAAGTGGCCTTAATTACCGATGGGAGATTTTCCGGAGGAACCCACGGTTTCGTTGTTGGTCACATCACTCCAGAGGCTCAAACCGGCGGATTAATTGGATTATTAGAGGACGGAGATGAGATCATTATAGATGCCGAAAACAACCTTCTAGAAGCTACCCTTTTACCAGAAATGATAGCGGAAAGGAAAGCCAAATGGCAGGCACCCCCTATTCAAGCAACTAGTGGTATACTTAAAAAATATGCAAATTCTGTGTCTTCGGCTAGCGAGGGCTGTGTCACAGATGCCTAATAAAATGAATGAATATGAGCAATACAGAAGCTTTGCCAGAATTAGAAGTTCCAACCCAATCTGCCAGTAAAGAACAAATTACAGGTGCAGAAGCTGTCATAAAATGTCTGTTGGCTGAAGGGGTAGATACTATATTTGGATATCCAGGAGGAGCTATTATGCCGGTTTACGACAAACTCTTTCATTATTCAGACCAAGTACGACATATTCTGCCTAGACATGAACAAGGGGCTATTCACGCTGCTCAAGGTTTTGCGAGGGTAACTCGAAAAACAGGGGTTTGCTTAGCTACTTCCGGACCCGGCGCAACCAACCTAATCACTGGATTAGGAGATGCCATGTTGGATTCCACTCCTCTGGTATGCATTACGGGGCAAGTCATTAGTAAACTATTGGGAACAGATGCCTTCCAGGAATTGGACGTTATCAATTGTACCATGCCCGTTACCAAATGGAACTATCAAATCACCAAAGCCGATTCCATTCCAGCTGTATTTGCCAAAGCTTTCCATATTGCTAATTCAGGAAGACCAGGACCAGTTGTCATAGACATTACAAAGGATGCGCAAAATGAAATTTTCGATTTCGCCTACGGCCCCATGAAGCCAATTAGGAGCTATAACCCTTTCAAAAAGCCTAGCCCATTTGCCCTTAAAGAAGCTGCAGAATTAATTAATAATGCGAAAAAACCTTTCATCCTCGCAGGCCATGGGATTCAAATTAGCCATGCTCAAGAAGCATTCAAAGCTTTTGTAGAAAAAACTGGAATTCCTTTGGGATGTACCATGCAAGGCCTCTCCTCCATTCCTTCTAACCACCCTTTAAATATGGGTATGTTAGGCATGCACGGAAATTATGGACCAAACATCAAACAAAACGAATGCGATGTGCTCATTGCAGTAGGAATGCGTTTTGATGATCGCGTCACCGGAGACTTAAGTAGGTACGCCAAACAAGCCAAAGTTATTCATATTGAAATTGATCCTTCTGAAATCAATAAAAATGTGATGGCTGAAGTACCTGTCAATTCAGATGCCAAATTGGCACTAGAAGGACTTTTACCGCTTGTTGAAAAAAAGACCTATCCTGAATGGATAGAAAGTTTTCACCAATGTGCCCAAATTGAATATGATAAGGTAATTCAAAAAGATATGCAACCCTCTTCCAGTAACCATATAAAAATGGGAATGGTCGTTCGGGAGATATCCAAACAAACGAATGGACAAGCCATAGTTGCCACCGATGTTGGACAACACCAAATGATAGCCGCTAGATATTCTGATTTTTTCGATACCAATCAATGGGTTTCTTCTGGAGGAGCAGGAACTATGGGCTATGGACTTCCAGCTGCATTTGGAGCTAAACTCGCTTTTCCCGAAAAAGAAGTGGTGGCTTATATAGGTGATGGAGGATTTCAAATGACTATCCAAGAATTAGGCATGTGTGCTCAATGGCAGGTAGGGGTTAAAATAGTTCTCTTAGATAACGATTTCCTCGGAATGGTCAGACAGTGGCAAGAACTCTTCTTTGATAGAAGATATTCTTCAGTAGAATTACAAAACCCCGATTTTATAAAAATTGCTGAGGGCTTTGGCGTTCCAGGTAAGACCATTCAAGATCCAGCTGAGCTCAATGGGGCGATACAAGAAATGTTAGCCACCCCAGGACCTTACTTATTGCATGTGAGAGTAGAAAAGGAGGGAAATATTTTCCCAATGGTTCCTACTGGATATGCGGTTGATGAAATTGTTTTGGAACCAGAAACTACTAAATAAAACTTCATGGAAATCAAAGAATATACTATAACCGTTTTTACGGAAAATCAGACTGGAATCATGTCAAGGGTGGTGTCTATCTTTACTCGAAGGCACATTAATATTGAATCCTTGACGACTTCTGAATCTTCGATAAAAGGAATCCATAGATTTACTATAGTGGCCAACGTAACGGAGGAGCAGGTCAATAAACTTATCGGACAACTCGAAAAGCAAATTGACATCATCAAAGCATTTGCTTACGAGAATGACGAAATTATTTATCAAGAAGTTGCTTTGTATAAAGTCCCCACTAAGATATTTTCTAATAGCAATCGTGTAGAACAAATAATAAGAGCACATAATGCCAGAATTCTTGAAATCGAACCTGAATATATAGTCATTGAAAAGACCGGGCACCAAGATGAAACCAGTGCTTTATTGAGTGAATTGGAGGAAATTGGAATTTATGAATTTGTTCGGTCAGGAAGAGTAGCCATCGTTAAACCTATGGAACGACTTAACAATTATTTGAGAAGTTTGGAGGCTGGAGCAATGAATTAATCCTCCCAGTAATTATAAAAAAGGCAGTTCTTCTTCAAGAACTGCCTTTTTAGTTTTAGCGAATAGCGTACTTAATACCCATCTGAAAAGTTCTTCCTGGATTGATACTAGAAAAGAATTGATCTTTTGCTAAGTATCCACTGTACAATTCATCTCTGGTATCGTTGAGTATATTATTTATTCCAAAGTTTACCGTAGTCTTTTTACTCTCTCCTATTCCAGCATTTAGATTGAAATTCAAACTATGGAAAGGAGCAGCATATACATCAGGATAAAGACCGACCCCTACAATAGCTAAAGTTCTTCCTTTAACATTGTAGTACAAACTGGCATCCAGATTTTTATCTGCATTATCATAAGATAGTCCTACGTTGATTAAATAAGGTGCTTGGCCAGCCATTGCCCGTTTTTGAGTAATTGTTTCCCCAACCCTTTCATAATTTTTACGCGCATTAAATTCCCTATCAGTCATGTCAATTTCTGATTGAATGTAACTGAAATTACCTATTAAACGGTAATTAGATAAGGATTCACTTAGGAAATTCAAAGACTTAATAAACTCCATTTCTACTCCAATTAACTGACCATTACCTACATTACGGGGCTGAAATTCCGTACTCGTTTGCTGCTCTGGGATTCTTACCAATTCTATTGGATTATCGAAAGATTTATAAAAGGCACTTATAGAGATCAGTTGATTTTCTGACATAAAGTATTCCCAACGAAAATCCAAATTATTAATTCTGGTTTCCGTTAGATTGCCATCCCAATCTCCATATTTGAATAAGGCGCCATTGAATATTCTATTGGTAATTGGATCTATGATTTGAGCAAATGAAAGTTCTTTGAAAGATGGTCTAGCAATAGTTTTAGAATACGACAACCTCAAGTTTTTATCCTCTGTAAGGGGAAGGATAAAATTGGCAGAGGGAAACCAATCTAAGGCATCTAATACTTTATCATCTACCAAGTTATTACCAGTACCAAAGTTGGCAAACTCTACATCTCGCCCAGTATGTCTTTGCACGTACTTTTCGGCTCTTATTCCTGCAATGGTTTTAAGTTTGTTGAATAGAATAAACTCTCCAGATAGATATCCCGCTATATTAGAAACAGTAGAATTATACTGATTAGGATTAGGGTCATTGTTACCGGACTGATAATAAATACTCCCTAAAGGATAAATATTTTGAGGTTGTAATACTTGATTAGGATTTCCGGCATAATTGCCTTGATTGCCAAAAAATTGAACATCAAAACTTAAGATATTATAATCTCTTTCCTTAAAAGTGTAGGATCCACCAAATTTCAATTTAGCGTCTTGATTGAACGCAACAAACTTCTTAGTCAAATCGACCTTACCTGAAAGATTCACCTCATCCAAATAACGCCATATTCTCGTGGGGTTTCCCCCTGCCCCTGCAGAAAAATTTACTTTTCCAGATTCAACGGTAAAAGCGGTTCTCCTGATATCTGGATCTGTCATTTTAGAAATGGTGGGCGATAATCTCCAATCCACATTCCAAGATCCATCAGAAGAATTGTGTTGACCATTTATAAGCAGGTTAGTCAAACTCCTTTGATTATATTCCAGATTGTTTGAATAAGCAATATATCCCGATTGTCCAACGGCTTGTCCATCATTGTCAATATCAAAATAGCCTGCTGATGATTCCCCATTTTGCAAATGAAGAACACTTAACTTATACTTAGCATACTGCCCTTTATAGGTAACTCCTCCTAATCCACCCAAGAGAATATTATTTTTCGACAATACCCCATTCTGGATGGTTGCATATCTAAATTCATAGACAGTGGGATCTACTAACCTTTGAAATTCGCTGTAAACAACTTGATCGTAATGAACTTGATCCTTCTTATAAGTTCCGGAAAGGATATACCCTATTTTTTTTCCGTTTTTAAGCATCTTTTGGTTGCCTAAGGATACCCCCAAATCAAAATTAAGATTACTAGTTTGCTCTATTACCCCCAAAGTAGGTGAAAAACCATTGATAAACCTATTGACCTCATCCATAGTATTACCGCTGATAGGCGTAGGAATATTGGGAGACTCCGCTCCTGTAGGTAATGCTCTGGTTCCATCGTCAAATCCTAAAAAATCGGTGGCTCCTCCCTGGTAGGTCAAATAAGAATTATTGAAGTGCATATTGGGATTGATACCAAAACCGAGTGAAATATCAAATACCTTTTCTTCGGGAAATTCCTTGGTTTCTATATTTACCAAACCTCCTGTAAAATCAGCTTGATATTCTGCCGATGCAGATTTAACTACGGTTACATTGCCAATGATGTTAGTGGGAAAGATATCCAATTGAAGGCTATTTCGATCAGGATCTAATCCTGGAATGGCCACTTCATTTAAGGTTACACTCGTATATCGGTCGCCCAAACCGCGGACGTATACGTATTTGCCTCCTTCAATGGAAACCCCAGTGATTCTTTTTACCGCGGCAGCGGCATTACCATCTCCTATTTTCCTAAAACTTGCCGCAGATAATCCATCTACTAGATTAGTAGCCTTTCTTTTCAACATCATTACCCCTGCTTCTGAAGATTTAATTGCAGCAGCTGTTACTACCACCTCTTGCAAAGCTTCACTTTCTTCACTCATAAAAATATTATCCAATACATTAACTTCTCCACCCGACACTTCAATATTAGTAACTTTTACATCAGCATATCCTAAATAGGTGAAATTCAAACTGTAGGTACCCGGCTCCAAGGCTAATTCAAAATCTCCATCAAAATCAGTGATGGTACCTGTTCCCAAACCAATCACCTCTACTGCTACCCCTATTAGTGTCTCTCCAGCTTCCTCATCTATTACCTTTCCTCTGACGATACCTGTCTGGGCGTTTATATTTATATTCAAAAAGAAAAAACCAACTGCAACTAAAAAAAATGATTTCATAACATTCATCTTTAAATAACTAAAGAGAACGCACAAAAGCAGTGCGTCCTCTTTTAAATATTCTATTTTGGGAGTCTATTCATTAAAATTGTCCAGACCTCTTAGCCCAAGTCCAACCGAAAACAGTTACATCAGCCCCTGTTTGGGTAGGCCCTCCAGGAGCAGCTGTTACTCCAGCAGGTACTTCACCATTAACATAATTAGCTAACTGATCAGCTGCAACATCTAATTCAATTCCAGTGAATGTCACGCCAGCAGCAGTTACCCTATTGATTTGCTGACCGTCGGCAATACTAGTGATATAGATATTTTGTAAATCCACTATCGAATTAGCATCTACATTAATTAAATCTGAGGAAACTCTATCACCAACAGAAGCTATTACCCAACCATTTTTGATGACATGACCTGCTTCGTAAGATCCTTCAGGACCGTCTAGTTCGAAGTTGTGACCATTAGGAGTAATGACAACGAAATTATCCAAAGTTCCTGCCCAAGATTGGTCAGTATCCATTCCATCATCTCCAGCATTCCACACCAAAGCATTTTTAACACTTACTGTTCCTCCAAACCACTCAATTCCATCATCTTGGTTAGCAATCACTTCAACATTCTCGATTACCGTTCCAGAACCCACACCGCCTAAAGTGAGGCCATTGATTTCATTCCCTGCACCAATGTTAGCACCACCATGTCTGATAGAGATAAATTTGATAACACCAGAATTATCTTCGTCTTCATTTCCACCGTACAAGCCATTGGCATCAGAAGTAGGAATACCCTCGATTTGAACTTCGCTGATATCTTCTCCAGCATCGTTATCAGTAGATATTTTAGCTTTACCTAGGACAATTACTCCTCCCCAGAGTCCATTTACAGTTGGATCTAAATTAGGGCTTTCAAAATTACCATCTGCAATATCAGCTGCAGTAATTTCATCAGCAATAGAGGTAAAGATAATTGGAGATTCTTCAGTACCTTCTGCCATTAATTTAGCTCCTCTGGCAACTAAAAGTGCAGTAGCATTAACCCCTGTACCTGCCTGACCTTTGATTACTGTACCTGCTTCTATAGTAAGGGTAACACCAGTTTCAACGGTTACTCTACCACCTAAGATATAGGTATTCTCCTTGGACCAAGTTTCATCGGCAGTAATATTTCTATCGATTACCAAATCTGTAGTAACCAATACACAAGTTCCATCCGCACAAGCATAACCTTCTTCGCAAGTAATATTGGCGCAAGGGTCGTTAACTAAAGTAATACAGGTGCCGTCATCGCAAACTTCACCAGCAGCACAGGTTACTGCTGCACATGGATCTACCACAGCACAGGTACAATCAGCAGTTAATACTTCACCTGCACCGCAAGTAAGGTTACAAACCTCTTCCTTTTCACAGGCAGACAGCATAAGTCCTATTGCAACAGGAAGTAGCGAAATAATCTTTTTCATAATTGCAGAATTTTCTTTTTGGTTTAAAATCTGCTGCAAAGAAACTAGTCCGATATTAACTCCCCTTTAATCTGATGTTAAGTTTTGAGTCAACTATCTAGCTGGATGTTAATAGCGTGTAAAGTTTGAGTAAAGAAGAAGTTAATAACCTCCGAAAGATCTTATTCCGTCTGCATTATTCTTATTGTAAGGAATTTTAATAAAATCCAATGACCCTGGCTTCACTCTTAAAAAGAAACTATAGGTACCACGAGTAGGTTGCCAAGACATACCCATATCCCAGCAATGTAATTCTCTACTGAAAGAAACAGAAGGATATGAAAAGCCCTTTCTGGCAAAATCATATCCGAAATTACCCACGTTAATGGTCCAATTATCAGTCAAATTAATATTTCCTACAATATTAATGGAGTTGGTGGTAATACGAAAAGTATCACTCCCATCAGCCAATCCTGTTAAGGACATATTTAGGTTGTGTCTGATACTGAAATTATCAAACAAACTCCAGAAATCAGTTAAATCAGTTACCCCTGAATTGGTGGGGTTATTGCGCACATCCACTACCACCTCTTCCTCTTTTCCTTGTATCCAATCTCGTATTTTAGATACCGTCAAATTCGAGTTGATATTTACTGCCGCATTGACAAATCTCAAAACCTTTCCATTTTGCCGCCATTGTAATTTATCCACCCTTCTTCCATTCTCATCTAACGTGTAAGGATCCCACTGTGCCCTGGCAGAAAGAGTGGACATGCCCTTAAACAATCGGGTAGTTCCACTTACATTAACTGGGCTCCATTTCAATGAATCTGCAGCGAAATTATAATTCCCATTCACTATAATATTATTAAACAATTTGAGCTTCTTATCCGCTGAATCCTTTTTGGAAAAATACTTGGCTTCGAAAATATTATTAATGGAATAACTGATGGCCATCTGTTGATCACTAGCTGGAGGACTACCGTAAATGCCCCCTTCGAAAACGGGATATCTATCCAATTCTTCAAGGTCATTGGGATCTGGCAAATATTGATAGTAGCCCAATCCAGGATCTAAATAATTAGGAGCATATACCATGCTGATAGCCGGCTTAATGACATGCCTCAATCCTCGCAAAACCCCCTTTTTGAACTGAACAGTTCCAAAGATTTGTGTATTTAAACTCAAGGCAGCATTGAATTGTCTGTAACTGACAAAACCATTCTTGGTCACCTTTTCGATATATCCATATCCCGTAGTATCTATATAGAATTCGCCTTGATCATTAAATAAGGTATCGGTGGTGATTTGATCGTAAAATTGACGGTCTTGTGAGCGCAGATACCAAACCTCTTTGTAACTCGCATTGGGGTTTAGATTAAAATACTTCAACACCTTAAAAGAAGTTCCTAAAGTTAAATCATGCTTCGCCCCAAATTCTGCATCCTTAAGCGTCTGGCTAAAATTGTTGAAAATGGTGGTATCTTTTCCCTGTATTCTCGTTCTGGTTTCTCCCGAATATCTAAAAACCACACTCTCGTACCACTTCTCTTGATTACTTCCACCATTCTTATTTTTAAAGGGATACAAAGCTTGTGTTTGAAATTGAATATTGGGGAAATTAATAGTCATATTCCCAGTAGCATTATTTTGATTGTGATTTAACCCTACACTCAAATTAATAGGTAAATCAGACCAGTTTTTCTGAAAGGAAAAATTGGAATTCAATTGGTTTTCTAATACCCTGGAGGCATCATTGAAGACTCGCTGTTGGTAACCATTGGTCTGTATGTTGATGGAACCCCCAAATCGATTGGTTGGGTGGGCCCCATTTTCCTGTCGATGCGACCAGGTAAACGAAAATGACTTTTGCCTACTTATCGTACCATCATTATTTTCCGTCCGTCTGTTATCAAAACCCAGTTGTACATTACCTGAGTATTTATAGCGCTTCCGATATTGAGAAGATCCATTAATTCCCCAAGTGCCCTTCAAATAAATATTGCCCCTCAAAGCAAAATTAAAATGATCCCCCAAAGGAAAATACCATCCGATATCCCTTAACCCAAAACCCCATTGATCGGAATACTCATAGTCCCTTGGAAATAAAAGTCCCGTCCGCTTTCCCTGGGAAATAGGAAAAAAACCAAATGGCAACCACAACGGGGTAGGTACACCCATAATCCGCAAATTAGAAGGCCCAACAATTACCATTTTATTGGGGATTATTTTTTGTTTGGTACTCAGAATACCAAAATGCGGTTCCGGATGGTCACAAGTAGTAAAAATTGATCCTTGACTATACAAAACATCCTCATCAGCTTCTCCATCTTTTCCCTTACCAGTAATTAATTTGGTCCGCTCACCTAATATGTAGATGTCATTTTGCTTAGAAATTACTTTATTGATATACGCTTTTCCGGTTTCAAAATTATATCTAATTTCTTCAGCGGTAAATTGCTGATCCCCCTCTTTAAATTCTGGTTTTCCTACTATTGTACCTGTGGAATCAGGCAAACCCTTTGCGAAAACAGTCTTGGATTCCAAATCGAATTCAATATAATCCGCCTTTAACTCAATAGAACCATAATTGACAAACGCATCGCCATATAAATAGACTTTTTGCCCACGTGCATCCATAATCGAAGAGTCCTTTCCATCATATTCTATCGTCTCCTCAATCGAATCCTTTGAAATTTTGACCGTAGTGCCTGTCGGCAAAAATTCAGACGCACCAGAATTTATTTGAAGGCTATCTGGAAGTATTACCCCAGGAGGCCGGTCTTGTCCTTGCAGTGATGCAATAAAAAAGTAACCCCATAGACATACTAACCCCAAGAGTCTTGGCAGCCATTTAAATTTTTTGTTAATTTGTAAT
>CALAZP010000029.1 GCA_937926355.1 uncultured Saprospirales bacterium | reverse complement strand
GGGTCTTTGGAACCATCCTCTATTTTTTCAGCATGTCGAACCAAATAAATGGTTGTTAAAGGGTGCTCCGTAACAGCAAATTGGCAGGCCCACATAAAGGTTAGCGATAATAAAAGGGTAGAAACTAAGGTTTTGAGCATGGAAATTTAGTTTATTGGCATTAACGTTTTAAATCAATTGTTGCTGTTAAAAGGTCTAATCTTTAAAGGTAGTAGATATTTAAGTTTTATGACAGATTAATAATGTATTATGATGATTATTCAGTTAAGTTTTTTTCCAAAAATGGGGTTAAGATGGGAAAGAAACTAAAATTTGTGGATTGGTTTTAAGTGAGGTTAAAAAGGTTGATGGCCAACCTCATTCTTATTATTTGACGAGTTCGGATGACATAGATTCAATCCACTCTCGAATCACTTCAATGCCTTCTTGGTGAATGACCGACCGACCCAACTCTGGCATCATTTCCCCGGGTTCATTAGTAGTCATCCTATACAAAAGAATAGAGTTTTCCGGATGTCCAGGTTCAATACTGTATTTTCTATTGCCACTGCCCTTACCCGCAGCAACCGGAGGTTTCAGAATCCCCAACCGCCGCGGATCTTTTTGATCCAATTGAAGAAATAAGCCAGAAGTATGAGCTGAACCTTCTGGATGGTGGCAATGTCCACAATTCGCTTCTAAATAAGCCAATGCTCTTTCATGGATGGCTCCTGTAGAAGAGTCATTCCAAAGTACCGGGGAAGATAGATGGGAAAACCCAGATTCTGGACGTTCTAAAATCCCTAATTCCACCCAACGCTCCAACTGACTGATGCCTGAATCTTTCCAAGAATATTGTAAATGTTCAGGAGTAGGCCCTAATGGTACCATTTCATTACTGCGCTGATGGCAATTTTTACATTCATTTTTGTTGGGCACCACATAGGCAATATCCATTTTCTTCCCATCAAAATGGGTATAATTAACGGACTTAAAATCGCCAACTTGATTCAAGAAGGCTTCGGTGCCTTTGTCATTCCAAACATAGGTATAAGCTTTCCAGCCATCATTGGAAAGGTGCAAAATCCTGGATTCCATCATTTGAACAGGACCTTTCAATAGTTGAGCTGCATCGGGATAAAGGAAATGTTTGATAAGCAGCGTATGCAAAGGAAATTCAAAATTACCAGATTCGTCCCAAGTTATCCTCTCCCCTTCTGGCACTTTAATAAACCTTAGTTTGGAGGCGTAATCGGAAAATAACTCATTGGCAGGGCGATACAGTTGAACGCCTTTACTAGGCTGGAAGCCTGCAATGGGGCCTTCAAACAAATCATAGTCTGAAAATTTAGAATAGGGGATCAATTGTGGATCAAATGAAGGTGCTTTATGAGAAGGAGGTAGTACTCTTTCCAATAACAAATTACTCATAGGTTCATCAAAAAGACCCTCTTTCGGTAGGGAAGTACAGGCAAGTACTCCCAATAAAACAAGATATATGAATCGTCTATTTACAAGCAAAATCACTTATATTTTGGTTTACGTGTTCAAATTCATGGGCAAAGTCAACCGAGGCAAATCTTAAGTCATCCTGTTTTTCATTTATACAAATCTTCATAGGATTGACCCCCTCAGTGCCCTCGGGAAAAATGCCATCATAAATAATATCTTGAGGTTTTCCAGGAAATAAAAAATTAATCATACGGCCAAAATCACTGGTGAAATCCGGAAGCGTTTTTTTTCGCTGATAAGTATTGTTGAATAGCGTTACAGATTTGGTAAAGGGATCAAATTCCTGGTCCTCCCAAGGAAGGTCAAAAATGGAATAGCTCGCAATAGAAACCCCCATTGTTTTGTGATCAATTATTTCATTATTAAATATCTCTACTTCCTCGGCTGCTAATAAGATAATGCCCGTTCCAGGGGGTACACTCGCCACAATATTTCCCGCAGGGGCAAAATTTTTGAGGTTATTTCCTCTGATAATATTCTGAAAAATCTTGGCTTCTTTCCCATTTCCAGCTGGCAAATCAGGCAGGTTGAAAATCAAAATGCCCCCAGTATTCCCTTCAGCTGTGTTTTGGTAAACTGTAGAGCGGATACAATTTTCTATTTCAATTCCTGCAACATTGCCGCTGGCCAAATTATTTCTTACAATGACATCTTCACATTGGCCTACATAAATCCCAGCATCTGAGGCAAACCACGCCTCACATTTCTCAATTAATACATTTTTGGAAGATACCGGATAAAGGCCGTAACCCCCATTAGATTCTAAGCTACCCCCACTCCAAGTCGTTTTAACTGATCGAATGGTTATGCCGTCACAATCAATCAATTTGATGGCGTCTCCTTTGGAATCCACTACCGTAAAATCTTGCAGTACGACTTGGTCAGCAGTGATTCTGAGTCCCTCAGCTCCTGTTTTCTGGCCTTTAAAAGATAAAATAGTGGCGTCCATGCCCGCACCTAAAAGGGTTACATTTTCAACTCCTTCCAGAGAAAGAGGTCTGTCGAATTCGAATTTCCCCTTCGGAAAAAAGACCGTATCTCCTGGCTCAGCGTCAAGAAGCGCTTGTTGAATTTCAGCGTATATATCGGTATCTATTTTTACTGGAGATTCTTTAGGTGATTGGCAACTTTGAATGACCCACCCAAATAAGAAAAGGATAGCAAAAAGACGCATAAGTAATTGGTTTATTCTTTACCAATATAAGCATTGAATACGGGTAGCACTGAATTTCAAATAAAAATTTGTGTCTAACCAATCAGATTGCTGACTTTTCACTATTTTGATAGGGAAATTAGATAAGTAAAGCAATATGAAACAAGCATTTCAACCCTTAATTTATGTGATATTGATGGGAATCACTCTTTTGGGGTGCCAGCAAACTCCTGTAGTTAAAGAGAATTTAGACCCTAAGGTTGGTAAGTTATCCCTTCCGGAGGATTTTGTTGTCGAACATTTGTATAGTCCGCAAGAAGCTGATCAAGGCTCTTGGGTGGGTATGACTTTTGACGATCAAGGAAGGATGATTGCTTCTGACCAATATGGAGCTTTATATAGAATAGTGCTTCCTGCTATAGGTTCTGGAGATTCTATCACCCAGGTAGAGAAGTTAATGGTGGGGGACAGTGCTTCCGGCTCCAAATTGGAAATGGGTTATGCACAAGGGTTGCTTTATGCGTTCAATAGTTTGTATGTGATGGTCAACCACAATGTCAATGAAGAGTTTGACAAAGGAACTGGGTTGTACCGTTTACAAGACACCGATGAAGACGACCAATTTGACCAAATAACTTTATTAAAATCGTTTGACGGATGGCCGGGAGAGCATGGGCCACACAGTATGGTGGTAGCCCCGGATAGTCAATCGATATATGTGGTGGTAGGTAATCATATTGACGTTCCCGAGATGGACACTTATCGGTTGCCTCGCACTTGGAACGAGGACAATATATTTCCATTAATCAAAGATCCAAGAGGTCATGCCAATTCTAGAATGGCACCGGGAGGTTGGATAGCTAAGATCGACCCTGAAGGCCAGCAATGGGAACTCATAAGTGCGGGTTTTAGAAATCCTTATGATATTGCGTTCAATGAAGCTGGGGATTTGTTTACTTACGATTCGGATATGGAGTGGGATTTTGGGATGCCGTGGTATCGACCCACTCGTATTTGCCATGTACCAAGCGGTAGTGAATTTGGTTGGAGAACGGGCAATCAAAAATGGAGTCCTTCTTGGCCGGATAATTTACCAGCACTCCTCAATATAGGACAAGGATCACCAACCAACGTGATGTTTGGAACCCGAGCTAATTTCCCAGAAAAATACCG
>CALAZP010000028.1 GCA_937926355.1 uncultured Saprospirales bacterium | reverse complement strand
CTCATGTACTATACCTTGTGTTAGCGTTTCGTGCTTTTTTAAATCATAAATTCTATTCTATTGTTGTACTGTTATCAAGTCTAATTTTTGAAAATCCCATAATACCTCTTAAAAATCCATCAATCAGAGATATTGGAAAAAAAATTAGACCACCAATATGCATTCCTAATTCATATATCAATGAACTGTCTTTATATGGTTTGCCTTTGAGTCTTGATATTATTGCACTAAAAGGTATACCGTAAATATTTCCTCCATGCATTAATTGTATTGCGGATATAATAATTTTTACCTTTAATTTTCCATACTCATCTACCAATGAGTCGTATGCGACTTTTTTAGGAAAATCTCTTTTGTCAGCGTAGTGTTGAGCAAAAATTATTGCTTTGGCTTCGTCATGATTTATAAATGCTCCGTCTCCGCTTAAAAAACTATTTATTTCTTCATTGCTCATTCCTTGTTTTAATGCCATATATGTATGGGCATATGAACATGCAGCACAACCGTTTACTTCAGTTACAGCCAATTGTAATCGCTCTACAAAGTCTTTGTTGACTATTTTTTTCTTTTTTTTATAATCATCTTTGCAGCAGCATTTGGTATCAGAATAAAGGAACGATACATTTCCCATATACTGAATTTTCTTTTGTATTCAATCCTTGAGCCAATTGCATCTGGTATTGTAATGTCTTTTCTCATTAATAATTTATGAATTTAATGTCTTTTTAGCATGAACGCTAACCTGTTGTTAATACAAATACAACCAAATAACTAAATTTTATCATTATATCAATGTCTTAATCTGCTAGAAATTCATTAAAAAGGGCTATTTTTTTTGTGAACATTTTAAAGGAATTTGTTAAAATTTTAGAGTTAAAACGTTTTAGCAAACAAACTATTAATAGCTATAAAGGATATTTGATATTTACAAAAAACTATTTCAATCATAAATCATTTAAGGCTATATTAAAGCCTTATCCTTTTTGGATACACATAAAGCGTACAAAAGGAAAGAAAGATAGATATACGATTTTATCAAATAAGGTCCTTTTGCTTTTGAGGGATTACTACTTAGTATACCAACCCAAAATAAACAAACCAGCTACGCTACACATGTTAAGGCATAGTTTTGATTTACACACCTATCAAAAGACTCCATCCAAAACAGAAAGAGTCCATTAGATAATTATAAGGAATAAATAATCCTATTTTTATTCTTCAGCCAATAGCAGTTTCATTAATTCTCTTGCAGAGAACTCCCCTTTTTTCCTCAGTAAGTCCCGAGGAGTATCGTCCCCTATCTCATAGGTTAAAGCCTCGGCTCCAAATTTTTCAAAAAAGTACCGAGAAGAATTAATACTAGGTACATCCATTTTATTGGGTCTAATATTTGGATCCAGACCCAATTCTTGAGCCATGCCGCTAATCATTTTAGGCACCAATCCAGGCCTATTTCCCTGAAGGGTAGTATCTATAGTGTAATAGATATCTTCCCAAGTAGAGTGAAAATCAACCCCAAAAAAGAAAGTTCCCCCAGAATTAATTATTTTTTCTTTCATAAAACCCTGAATAGCGGCCACCTCTGGTTGGTTGACGTTCGCCCAATCCCGATTCAAATCAATACCTCCTGTACTATGTCGCCAGTGTCCATTATCAACTCCATCCGGATTGGCAAGAGGAACTATATAAGTATTGTAATTTTTTCTAAATGACTCAGCAATGGAATCATCAGAAGCTATCGTTTCCACAAATGCTTCCATAGCAAGATAACCAGTGACCTCTGGCGGATGCTGTCGGGAAAGGACAAATATCATCTTCTTATCATCACTCTCTCCTACCCTAACCAATTCAATTGGCCTACCCTCTACACTTCTTCCAATTTCACTTTTACTTACATAAGGAAGCACTCCTATTCTTTCTATCCAATCGTGTACCTTTGAAGAAGTAATCAGCTCCTGAGCAGCGACCCACAAGGTATCCGGTCCCACAGATAATTGCATTCTGATGAATTTGGGTAAGCTACGAGAAGCTACTTGTATTCTTTCCTCACTTTCCAGGTAATGCAAGGAATCAATCGGTGTCCAATCTTTTCCGTTATAACTAAGCTTGGGATAATACCGATGGAAACTTCCGTCTTGATAGGTTAACCTAAGATTAATCTCCTTCTCTTCCAATGACCAAAGTTTGAAGGCATACCAAGGACTGGGGTTGATTGGAGTATTTTCTGAAGTGATTAATACAGTAACTAGGGTATCATTATTTCTCACTATTCCATTAAGTCTAGCCCCTTCAAAATCATTAGAGGCATAAATCCCACCCCCTAATTCAAATGTTCCCTTCCATTGTTTTTGGACTGGTCTGCTGTCTGTAGGAACTACTTGTATTGGTTTTTGACCCGCCCATTTGGTTGATTTTTGACAGGATATAATCCACAGAATAGCAATGAAAACAAATATTATTCTGATGAATGACTTTCTCATTGGTACAATTCTTTTTTATCAAGATACAAAAGTTCGCATTTATTTATTCTTTTTCACCTAAATCCAAAGATGACTTTTGAACTTTTTACATATCGGTTCAGTTATGGAAAGGAATTTTAAATCAGAGGTTCATTTTTTGAAAATACAATAGGATAATGGAATTTTTTTTGAACGTATTAACAGTTTTTCTTACCCTCTTCGCTGTCATAGATATGCCGGGAAATGTTCCTTTAATCATTAAACTCAGGAAAGAAAATGGAGAAGTTGAATCCGCAAAATCTACCATAGTAGCCACTATAATTATGATAACTATGCTATATTTTGGAGATTTTTTGTTCCAAATTTTAGGCCTAGAGGTATTTCATTTTGCCTTGGCTGGTTCTATGTTAATCCTTTATTTTGGGGTGAGAATGGTCCTTGGCATTGAATCGGAAGCATCAGGAGCACCCATGCCTCCATCCATTTTCCCCATTGCTTTTCCAATTATTGCAGGCCCAGGTACGCTTTCCACCATTATTTCACTGAATCAGGATTTCAATAATATAACAATTGTAGTAGCCATAATTGCCAACGCTATCGCTATTTATATCTTTTTAAAATCCGCAGGATATATTCAAAGAAAACTAGGGAGAGTTGGATTAACCATAATGGAAAGAGTCTTCGGTATTATCCTGATTGCTATAGGTATGAAAATTTTGATTAATGCCGTGGTCCTTAGTGTTAATCAAGCGCTACAAATCATTTAATATTAAAAACAAAATTTCTAAAGTAATTATTGGTCAATTTTCACTATTTTGTTGCTATCTAAAATTAATATTATTGGAAGTTCTTTTCAGATAAATTCCTTCAATGAGATTAACCACTTTTCTTTTGTTTTTATGTTTCTACATAAGTGTAAGCGCTCAATCCCCTCTAAAAATGGGCTATCAAACCGCCATAAGAAATACTGAGGGTGCATTGGTTATCAATCAAGAAATTAGATTGAGAATCAATATTTTGCAAGGAAATATGACAGGAAGCAGCATTTATGAGGAAAATCATATTTTAACCACCAACTCAAGTGGATTGATAAGCGCAGAGATGGGTACAGGAATGACCTCTGATGATTTCAGCAGTATAGATTGGTCGAAAGGACCATATTTTATAAAACGTGAAGTTAAACTTGATGAAGACTCCAATTATATAGAAGATGGAACAAGTCAATTATTGAGTGTACCCTATGCGCTATATACCAAAACAGCAGATACTTTAATCAATAGTCCGGATAATTCTTCAACCAATGAACTCCAGCAATTGTCCACTTCAATCCTTGGAGATACCGTTTTTATCAGTAAGGGGAACTATGTCATAATCCCCGGGGTAAGTGCTAGAAATTTTCCATCGTTCAACAACCATCTAAACTTATATGGCGGAAATAGTGCTGAAACTGCTAAAAATTTGAGACAAACTTCTGATGGTGGTTATGTAATTATTGGTGAAACTTTTTCAGGGGTGTCGGGTGACATTAGCCAGCCTAATAAAGGTTATTCAGATATTTGGATTTTAAAATTAAATGCCGATGGTTC
>CALAZP010000027.1 GCA_937926355.1 uncultured Saprospirales bacterium | reverse complement strand
AATTTTTAATTTCAAATTCATTGCTTAATGTTTTCATTTTGTACTATTCCAATATAATTAAGTTTATATTTAAAAATGAGGATAATAATACTTTCTTTATTTTTTATACCACTGCTACTTGGAAACAACCCACCAAATTTTTCAGTGGAGTATGAGTTGCTAACTTTGAAAGAGGGTTTGGCTGCCAATGAAATATTTTGTACCCTAAAAGATGCTCGCGGATATTTGTGGATTGGTACCAATAATGGATTGAACCGATATGATGGACAGGAATTCCTTCATTTTAGTTTGGAAAAAAATGGCTTACATGGAAATAAA
The DNA here is from genome assembly GCA_937926355.1 of uncultured Saprospirales bacterium. Classification (GTDB taxonomy): domain Bacteria; phylum Bacteroidota; class Bacteroidia; order Chitinophagales; family Saprospiraceae; genus CALAZP01. The sequence continues at coordinate 3,728 of CALAZP010000027.1, read as the reverse complement.
ATAATCAATCTGACCCTATCTGAAAATGATGAAATAATTATTACTTATGGTATAAGGAGTTTTGAATTATTGGCAGATTCAGTATACCAAAGTATAAATCCATATACCTTTGAAATATCCAATTTACTTTATATACTTCCTGGATCATCCATTCCCTCTTCAAAAGTATTATGGATTCAAAAAGAAGATCAACAGGAAATCTGGCATTGTATCACTAAGCAACCTTTACAATATCTAAAGTTAGGAAAAGATGGAATTCGTAAAAGTCGAACTTTTACAGGTAAAAAGCCAACCGATTTAGAAATATTAAACAGTAGTTTTTCCGATATAGGTAGCTTAATCAGTTTTCGTCAACATTTATATATAGACTAAGAAGGTATAGATACTTTATTGCCTAAACAACAGTTTGATTTTTTATATTGTAATCTTTCACTGAATGAAATTTATTTAGAGAAAGACCATTTGAATTACAGATGGAAATTTAGCGGTAGGCAATGGGTTATTGAACCAATAAACCGCGAATCCAACTTTGGAAATTTTACTGGGTTGCCTGCCTAAGGAAAAAGTATAAATAGTAAAGAATTTTTCTTCAATTCTCCGACAAATGGACTCAATTATTTTAACGAGTCCCTGAGCTATAAGATTTTTGGACCAGAACAACTATCAGAGTTTGGAGGCTTTCGCTTTAATCAAATAAGAAAAGATGGCACTTCTCTTTTCTGGATCAGTACCTCTATAGGCTTACTAAAAATTAAGATAAAACCCATTTTTTTTCATCATCAATATACCAGGGAAACCCAAAACGACTTACTACTTAACCAATGCAGAGGCTTAATTGAATTTCCTTTAGGCAGTAAAAATATTTATGCGAATTTTTGGAACAAACTATTGTTATTTGAAAAAGATAAACCGGCAAAAATTATTTGTTCTGTCGAAAATATTTTATTTCCAATGGCTACCCTCGATAGTACCATTTATATCGCTTCAGATCGAATAATTGAAATAGATCCCTTTTCGCAAAAGGTATTGGCTGAAACCAATACTTTTGGAGAAGAAATTTGGTCTATTGCCTCTAAAGGAAATAAAACTTTATTAATAGGAAGTAGAAGTTCCATTGCAGAATATGATCTAGAAACTCGTCAATTCAACCCTTTAAAATCCAAAATTTCAACTACTTATCCTTTTATCCCCTATCGATTCATTCCACTCTCCTCAGGTGAAACTTTGATTGTTGCCGAAAACGGCTTGTTCCTAATTAACTTACAACAATTAATAATTCCAATTTGGGAAAAACAGAATACGGTGATCTACGATCTTATTGAGGTGGCTGAAGAAGGATGGTTTGCAGCCTCCAATAAAGGATTATTGAAATTTGATTCTGATTGGGAAAATTGGCAGATTGAAAATCCTGAAATTTTAGGATCTAAAGAAATTGGATGGCCCACCTCTGTATTATACCGAATTGAAAAAGATGCATTAGGATTTCTATGGATTTCTTCTAATCGTGGACTTATTCGCTACCAACCATCTTCTAAGGAATCTACTTTTTATGACCTGGATGATGGTTTGATAGAAACTGAATTCAATAGAATATCTTCTTTAAACGTGAATGATTCTTTAATTATTTTTGGTTCAATAAATGGATTTACAAATTTTAATCCGTTTGATTTTGAAATTAAAAGCCAACAGGTTGAAACTTTTCCTTTGGTCGTAAACGCTATAACCATTCGGAATAAAAAAGGACAAATCAGAGAGGGGCAGCTTTCACAAAAAATAATATTTGAGCCCAACGATCAATCCCTCAACATAGATTTCAGATTACTTAATTATACGAAAGACCAAAAAAATTATACTTATAGAATTGGAAATGTAGAAAGTGTCTGGAATAATTTAAGCTCAAATAACATTCGCTTGTTCCAACTACCTTACGGCAATCAAATTATCGAAATAAAAGCTAGTCATCCAACAGGAAAATGGCGAGATGTAATTATGAAGGTTCCTATTACTGTGATTAAGCCTTTTCACAAAAAAACAGAAAATCAACTGGCATTTGGACTAGCTATTTTGGTAGTTTTTATTTCTATTTTTCGATTCAGAACGTATTCATTGAAAAAGAGAAATGAATCTTTGAATCATTTAATTAATCTAAAAACCCATGATTTAAAAATAGCACTAAAGGATAAAGATTTACTGTTAAAAGAAATTCACCATAGAGTTAAAAATAATCTACAAATCATAAGCGGTCTTTTGCACCTTCAAAAAAAATCCATCATAGATGAAATTGGACAGAGGGCTTTAATTGAAGGCCAAAGCAGAATAAACAGTATCGCTTTAATTCACCAAAATCTTTATGAAAATGAACAACTGGCAACTATTCATTTTGGGCAATTTTTTCAAGATTTAATCTTTCAAATAAAAGATTTGTTTGCTAACGAGAAAAAAACCCTAGCCATCACGGGGGGTAATTTAAATTGGCATTTTGATGTGGATACCGCTGTGCCTTTAAGTATTATTTTGAATGAACTCCTTACCAATTCATACAAGCACACCTTACCAGATACCAAGGAAGTTTCAGTTCATGTTACCATTACAAAAACCAAGGAAGATACCTTTTTACTTATTTATCAAGACAATGGTCCTGGCTTAAAAGAGGGTATTGATTTTAACAAAGTCAAAAGTTTAGGACTTAAATTAATAAAAGGATTAGCCAAACAATTAGGAGGAAAGGCCAGATATGAATACCGAAACGGTGGGTATTTTTGTATAAACTTCAAAGAAATTTCGATAAAAAGAACCTAATTAATCCGTATAAACCTAAAATGGTCCATATCCAACCATTTTAAATCACAAGTTTGGCTAAAAGTCTATTTTTGAAATGATGAAAAAAAAACCCAAAATAGGCATAATTGAAAATGAAATGGTCATTGCAGCTACCATAGAAGACATCCTCATTGACTTAGATTATGATGTTTTGGAGCCTGCTTTAAATTACGAAGAAGGCTTGGAATTAATTAGTAACAATGAAATAAATCTACTTTTAATAGATATCAATTTAAATTCCATTAAAGACGGTATAGATCTTGGGATATTTTTAAATGAAAATTACCCCCAAATCCCTTTCATTTATCTTACAGCAAATAGTGATAAGGCGACCTTATCTAGAGCTAAATTATCTAGGCCTTCCGGGTATATAGTTAAGCCATTTTCTAAAGAGGATTTATTTGCCTCTATTGAAATTATACTCAACAATTTTGATAAGACATTGAATTATCAAGAAGAGAATTATATTATGATAAAGTGGGGACGAACAATGAATAAAATTTTTTTTAATCAAATTGTTTATTTGCAAAAAGAAGACAATTATGTTCAATTAACCTTAGAAAGTAAAAAAAAGATATTGCACCGCTCCACTCTAAGGGAATTAGAGGATATACTTCCCAAAGAGCATTTTACTAGAATATCAAAAGGAACCATAGTACAGAATAGGTTTATACAATCTTTCAATTCTAAATATTTAAAATTAAAAAGCGATTTCCCTGAAATTGAGGTAAGTCAACCAGGATATAGACTTTTGTTAAAAATATCTAACTTTTAATACCTATTCAAATACTACTGACCCTCTTATGTCTTATATATAAATTATCTTCTGCGGTTATTTATATTTCCCTAACTAAGAATAAACAAAATACTTCACTAGAATTAACCAACTCCGGGGATGAGCCATTTTT
>CALAZP010000026.1 GCA_937926355.1 uncultured Saprospirales bacterium | reverse complement strand
CCATTTGGTCTATGAATGCTTTGATTTCATTAGAAAACGGAAAAGCCTTAATCCTAAATCCTTCCAAATGATGATTTTCCAACTCCAGAAGATCTATCGCTTCTTCTACTGAATGCTTGCTGGTTCCAAAATACAAGATTCCCCAGGTTTCTCTTTGAGCCTTGGAGTATGGGTCAGGTGAGGGAACCATCATTTTTGCGGTTTCCCATTTTTTCAATAACCGATCTACGTTTCTTACATAGGCATCACCCTTTTCTGTATATCTCGCCATTTCATCCTTAGATGTACCACGAGTAAAAAATGATCCTTTAGTGGGGTGGGTTCCAGGCAAGGTTCGGTAACATACTCCATCGTCATCCACATCAAGATATCTTCCAAAAACTTCCAAAGCATCTAATTGCTCCGCAGACAAAACCTTTCCCCTATCATATTCTTTGGGGATTTCGACCATCTCAAATGAAGAAGATAAATGATCATTCATTCCTAAATCTAAATCTGTCATCAGTATAATAGGGGTTTGCAATTGATCTGCTAGATCAAAACACTGAATGGACATTTCAAAACACTCTTTAGGATCTGAGGGGAATAATAAAACGTGCTTGGTATCTGCATGTGAAGCATAAGCAGAGGATATGAGATCTGCCTGTTGCGTTCTCGTTGGCATACCCGTTGAAGGACCTCCTCTTTGCACATTGACTAAAACTACCGGGATTTCAGCAAAATAGGCTAAGCCCAAGAATTCACTCATTAAAGAGACACCAGGACCGCTGGTTGCGGTAAAAGCTCTGGCTCCATTCCAAGTCGCCCCCATGACCATTCCCATGGCCGCTAGTTCATCCTCAGCTTGTACTATAGCAAACTTTTTCTTACCGGACTCTGGGTCTATTCGAAGTTTGTTTGCAAATTTTTCAAAAGCATTGACTACTGAAGTAGATGGGGTAATTGGATACCAGGCAGCTACTGTGGCTCCTCCATACACAGCACCTAAGCCAATGGCAGCATTGCCGTCCATCATAATCTTTCCCGCGGTCAAATTTCTAGTTTCTATTTGCAAATGGAGGGGATAAGCAACATGCTCCACAATATAATTTCTACCCAATTCCAATGCCAAAATATTGGGTGGGATAAGTTTCTCGACTTTTTTAAACTGGTCCTTAATGATTCCGGTCAATACCTCCCAGTCAATATTAATTAAGGTGGCCAATGCGCCTACATAGACTATATTTTTAAATAGCTGTCGGTGTCTGGGATTGGTAAAATTATCGGCGCACAATTTGGTCATAGGAATCCCGATAAAATGAATATCGTCTCTTTTCCAATCTATAGGTAATTCTTTGGTATTGTCGTAAATAAAATATCCTCCTGATGCGGCATTTTGA
>CALAZP010000025.1 GCA_937926355.1 uncultured Saprospirales bacterium | reverse complement strand
CATCAGTGTCGTACATCAGAAACAACAAGTACTTTGAGCAGTAGCGATACCCCCGGGCATGGTGATTTTATTACAACTAGCTCTTCTCCTCATGATTGGCGTAATCCACAAAACGATAATTTATGGCAGGGAGTTAATGGCACCAACAACCCTTGCCCAAGTGGTTACCGCTTACCAACCGAAGCAGAATGGCAGGCAGAATTTGCAACTTGGAGCTCGCCTGATGATGCCGGTGCTTTTGCCTCCCTGCTTAAATTGCCCAAAGCAGGCGAACGTAACGGCAGAACTGGTATTATCGATTCGGGTTCTAGGGGCCATTATAAGTCGAGTAATGTTGACGGTCATAATGACCGTCAGCTTACATTTCAAAATATGCAATTGTTAACGCAGGTTGGAAACAGGCAAGAAGGCATGTCTGTACGTTGCATCAAGGATTGACACTTTGATTGGCTAAGCGATTTAATTTCTTTGATTCTTTACTTTGCCATTCCGTTTTTTCAGCGAATGGCATAGTTTCATTCCCCTCTTTAGTTTTTTAATGCCCAAAAAGTAAAGACCTATACACGCCTCAGCAGTGGCCAGGCAAATGCTGGAGGCTGCTAATGATTTGGAGCGTTAAACTATTTTTTTAGAAACAGTTTGGAATATTCTTACCGCTTGTTTTTTAATAGCAGGGGTAAGTGGATTTAATAATTCGGGGATATTTAATTCTATAATTTCACAGTTTAGTTCCGGAAATAGTTTGCCGACTCTACTCATGGCTTGCAATGCAGTCACTCTCAAGGAGGACTTTAACTTAAGATCCATCCACATCTCCAAGGCCCAGTCAAAATAAGTTCCCAATAGCGCTTCGGGAATTTCTAATTTTTCTAAAAGACGGAGTATCTCTCTTTTTTGAGAGGAGGGGCACTTTTTCCCATGTGTGATTAAATGGTGTGGGTCCAAATTTAATGCTTGTACAATAGGGTCATCTGCTAATGACAACAGCCAAGTAGCTCTCCATGAAAGGTGGGCATCCTCATTAAATAATAAGTTTGGTAATTCATCCCAAAGATTATTGATATGGAGGTATTCCAGAATTTCTTTTTTAGGTCGGCGCTCTTGTATTATTTTTTCTAATGACTCCATACAGGATAAATATTATAAAATTCTTGAGAGACAAGATGTTTTTTGTTAATATAGTATATAATTATTAATTAAAACACAGCTGAGATTTATGGGATGAAAAATTAATTATGAGTTGTTTTTGGCGTCAATTGGCGTCATTAACTTGACTTTTTGATAGGGACAGGTTAGACTTGTAGTTTAATTGTTGAAAGTCAGGGGTGGAAGAACTTGTTTTTATAGATTGGAAGTCTGATGTAGGTTTTAAGTGGTTATTTGCCAGAGATGCGGTGGCGGAGCATTTGGTTGCGTTTTTGAGAGATTTGACGGAGGAGGTTGAAAGGGAGATGCAGGTACATGAGAAAGTGAGGGAGTTATCAAGCGAGGAAGAGGACATCAGTGAAGAAAATCAAGAAGACGAGGGCCTTAGGCAAAGAGTTAATGTACTGGGGCTGGGCTCAATATTAGGAGGGGAGATGGGGAGGAATTTTCCGGATGAAAAAGTAAGTGATGGCATCCCATTGGTATACCACAATGTGGAGTTGATTACTAGAGAAGAAGAGGATTCGATTCGGAAAATTTTATTTGACGTATATGTGGCGTTGCCGGATGGAAATCGGGTGATTATAGAAATGCAAAAAGCACCGCACAAGGGGTTGGATCTTAGAATGCTAAAATATTTGATTCGTGGGATTGAAAGTTCGGGGGGCGTTTCGCATATTTTGATTGCACTGATGAATTTTAAATTTTCCGGGTTTTGGGGAACTTCTGTAGAGGGGTCTGTGGTTAAGTTTTATAGATTCGATGAAGGAGCTATTGTGACGGTAGAATTGGGTGCGTTTGACAAGCCGTTGGAGGAGTTGGAGACGAGATTGGATCGGTGGTTGTTTTTGTTTAAGAATATTACTAAACTGAAATCAGTGCCAGAGGTGTTTCGGGGTACGATTTTTGAAAAAATGATGGATATGTCAAGAATTAAAACTTTACCGAAGGAACAGTCGGAGGATTGGAAGAAAGAATTAGACAATAATAGGTATGTGCAGGAGGGTATTCAAATTTTGGCTAAGCAGGCAGCAGTTGAAATGGCA
>CALAZP010000024.1 GCA_937926355.1 uncultured Saprospirales bacterium | reverse complement strand
ACCAATGCCGTTTTTGATGACCCCATCAATGAGATTTATCAGAATTATACTCGCTCTAATGAAAATTCCCGCCTCAATGGAAATTTTGATTGGACAACCGATTATAAAAAGACTTTTGAAAAGAAAGAACAAGAATTTTCAGTGGCTTTTCAGGTCAGTGGGAATAACAGCAATACCACTAATAATTTTATCCAAGATGGTAATGATGTGAGTTTACTAAGAGATGAAGTCAACACCAATGATGGATTAAACTTAGAATATACCATTCAAACAGATTATGTGCATCCTTTTTCTGGCAAACTAAAAATGGAGACTGGCGTAAAATCAGTGCTTCGAAGAATAGATAGCGATTTCAGATACGATGCCTTTGATTTCAATGCCAACCAATATGTATTCGATCCCGTGAGATCAGATATATTTTACTACAACCAGGATGTTTATGCAGGCTATGCCTCATTTAATATTCAATTAGCTCCCAAATGGGCTTTGGTGGCTGGTGCGAGATTAGAGCAAACTCAAATTAAGGGAAGGTTCGAAAATGTAGAAAATGATTTCGAAAATCAATATACCAATATACTACCAAGTACTATACTCGCCTATAATTTTAGCCAATTCTCTAACCTGAAATTTAGCTATAATCAAAGAATTTCTAGACCAGGCTTAAGGTTTGTCAATCCCTATGTAGATTTGAGTGACCCCAGAGACATTTCTTATGGTAATCCATCATTGATGCCTGAGGTTACGGACCAATACGAAATAGGCCTCAATACTTTCATAAAGGGTACCGTATTGAATACTTCGGTTTACTATCGAAAAACCAACGATGTGATTGAAAATTGGTTGGAAGTGGATGAGCAGGGAGTAACTTATACCACCTATCGAAATATTGCGGTCAACAATTCCATTGGTTTCAATCTATTTGCCTCTGTAAATGTTAAAAAATTCCTCACCCTAAGGGGTAATTTTAACTTATTTACCTATAATGCTGAAAGTACTATTGAGGGATTGTCGCTAAGTAATGAAGCAGTATTGTGGAGCGGAAGGGGAAGCGCTACATTTAATTTCAAAAAAGATTTAAGAGTAGAATTAGGTGGATTTTACAGATCTCCCAACCA
>CALAZP010000023.1 GCA_937926355.1 uncultured Saprospirales bacterium | reverse complement strand
ACTTTTTTGAATTAAGTAGAACACTTGTTTCATCTATTTTAATAGAAAAAGTTTTAAGAGAAAAGGACCAGCTGATGAAATTGAAATGATTGTGAAAGTATATGAATAATATTTAGTTATGGAAATCAAACCCATATTTCTCCTTTTAATTGGAGTGCACCTGCTTTATTTTGGAATCAAATTATCCAGGAAGAAAAAATTAAAGCAAGCTTTAAAGGAGAATCCGTTAATACTCGATGTCCGAAGTGAAGAGGAATACCAATCGGGGCATTATAAAAATTCAATAAATATTCCTTTACCCAAGCTCTCCCAAAAAATGGATGATATTCAATCCAAAAAAGAAAAGATCATAGTAGTTTGTGCAAGTGGAATGAGGAGTGGTCAAGCAAAAAGAATGCTTTCTAAACGAGGGATCTCTTGTATAAACGGAGGTTCTTGGAAGAGTTTGTAAGGTTATTTTTTATTTGAGAAATTCAATTCATCATATTTAAATAATTACAAATGAAAAAAAAGGTATCTGGTTTAGTATCTCTTTTGATGCTAGTATATTACATGAATGCTCAGGAAGGCAGCGTGCCCCAAGCTCAAGTCTTTGAGAGCATCCAAACCTTAACTATTGGTAAGGAGACCCTAAAATTCAATACATTGGCGGGGACGATGGAATTGAAAGATGAAAAAAATAAGCCTATAGCACTTCATGGATTTACCGCCTATTTTAAGGAGGGAGGTTCAAAAGATCGACCAATAATTTTTTCTTTTAATGGAGGGCCAGGATCTTCCTCTTATTGGTTACATATGGGCATCATGGGTCCCAAGAGGATTGTCGTAGAGGATCCTACTTATAATCCAGCTGCTCCCTATACTTTAAAAGATAATCCTCACAGTATTTTAGATATGGCAGACGTAGTCATGATGGATCCTATTGGTACGGGTTTAAGCGAATTAATTGGAGATAGTAAGGGTGAAGATTTCTGGGGAGTAGACCAAGATATAAGGGCCACTGGACTGTTTATTATTCAATTTTTAAAGGAATATGGTCGATTGCAATCTCCTAAATTCTTATTGGGGGAAAGTTATGGAACCTTTAGAAATGCAGGGGTAATGAATTACCTGCTCGACAGAGGGTTTGCTATGAACGGGGTGGTTATGGTTTCAGCAGTATTCGATCTCCGTACCTTAACATTTCCTCCGAATGATGATTTGCCTTATGTAGTTCATTTCCCGAGCTATGCAGCAACAGCCCATTATCACGGACAGTTAAGCGCTGCTATGCAGGAGATGCCACTTGAGCAATTTATTGAAGAAGTCAGGGAGTTTACAGCTAATGAATATATGCCAGCTTTATTTAAAGGAACCTCCATTTCTGATAGTGAAAAGGAGGCTGTCGCCAAAAAAATGGCAGAACTAGCTGGGGTGAATCCGGAATTTTGGTTACAGGCACAATTGAAAGTAAAAGCCAGTGAATTCCTCAATGCATTAATGCGCCATGAAGGTAAGACAGTAGGTAGATTGGATTCACGCTACTTGGGAATTAATGAAAACCTGAATAATCAAAATGCCATCACCGATCCCCAGAGTGATGCCATTTCTCCTGCTTACACCATAGGATTTTTAAATTACCTTCACGAAGATCTTGGCGTCTCTCGAGAACTAAATTACAAAACGAGCGCCCGCGTGGCTGATTCAAACTTCAAATGGGACTGGTCCCATAAAGGCAATCAGGGTTGGGGTACTCAAGTTGCTATCAATACTGCTATTGATATGGCTAGCGCTATGAGTAAGGATCCTCATTTAAAAGTGCTGATTATGAATGGTTACTATGATTTGGCAACAGTATTTTACGGAGTAGAGCATACGGTTACTCACCTAAATTTAGCTCCTGAAATTAGAGATAATATCATTATGACCTATTATGAGGCTGGTCACATGATGTACATTCACGAACCATCAATGGTAAAATTTAAAAAAGATTTATCTGATTTTATAGCCGAAAGCATAAATTAGGAGAACGTCAGAATTCTTTTTGTTTATTGTAATTGATAGATCCTCACATAGTCAATTTCCATTTGGTCTTGTATAAACTGGGGATCTATCTCTCCTCCCAAATTTCCTCCCATTGCAATATTTAGCAGAAGGTATTGATCTTCAAAATACGGCCAATTTTCCGCAGTTTTTACAGTGGGTTCATAAGTGAAATAAGGCTCCTCATCAACCGTAAATATTAATTTATCTGAAGTCCATTCTAAGCCATAGACGTGAAAATTTTCGGTTACATCACTTACTTGAACTTTGGCTACAATGGTATTATCTCCATGAGTAGCTGGTGTGTGCACAGCGCATTGCACACTTTCGAATTCTTCAAAAAGTTGTTCCATAATATCTATTTCTCCGCAAGCAGGCCACCCTACAGATTCTAAATTGCTTCCAAGAGTCCAAATAGCTGGCCAGGTACCTTGAGCCTTTGGAAGTTTTGCGCGCACTTCTACTTTTCCGTAGGTAAAGTGAAATTTGGAATTTAGCCTTGCGGAGGTGTATTCAAGGGGAATAGCCGAATCAGTATAGGCTTCTTTTTTAGCAACTATTTTTAGAGTTCCTTGACTTACATACGCGTTGTCTATCCGGTTGGTGTAGTGCTGCATTTCATTATTATACCATCTGCCACCATTAGGACCATCTGTTTCCATGAACCATTTATTGGCATCTAATTCTGCAGTTGCTTGATCAAATTCATCGCTCCAAACCAGTTGATAGGTTTCTGGATTAGGATTTGTTTGACTAATTAATGTACCTAGACAAACAAAAATAAATTGAAATAGGTAATTCATAATTTGATGGGTCTTTTTAGATTAAATATCCAGATGAACAATAGCCATTTAATATGATGCTAAAAAATAGATTTAAATTTAATAAAAAACACAGCATTTACCTCCAGTCTTGAAAAACGACATTCCAACTTAAGCCTCCATAAGTTTTTGTTTCCAATATTTGATATCCTGCATTGAGATGTGCCTTCAAAGAGCGTGGGTTTTTTATATCAACATCCGTGATAACGCAGTCGTATTTTGGCGATAACACTTTTTTGAAATAATCGTACATAGAAGTTACTAATCCTTGTCCCCTATGGGTTTTAGCCACACATAATTGACCCACTAGTATAT
>CALAZP010000022.1 GCA_937926355.1 uncultured Saprospirales bacterium | reverse complement strand
CTTCTATATCTCCTAATACAACCGTATTAGATTCAGGCTGAATTTCTGTAACAAATTTGGGTTTTCCTAATGCAATACCCAATCCTTTTCTTTGACCGATGGTATAGAAGGGATATCCCAAATGTGATCCCAGGATCTTACCTTGTTGATCTACAAAATGACCACCAGCTACTTTTTCATCCAATCCTTCAATTCTATGCCTTAAAAAATTACGATAGTCATTATCTGGAACAAAACAAATTTCATAGCTCTCCCCCTTTTTAGCTAGTTCACTATAACCCCTTTCTTCTGCTAATTTTCTAACCTCGGGTTTAGTCATTTTTCCCAATGGGAAAAGAGTTCGACGCAGGCATTCTTGAGTAAGACCCCATAATACATAGGATTGATCTTTTTGAGCATCATTACTTTTAGTAATATAAAAGCGATTATTTCTATTTTCAATCGAAGCGTAGTGGCCTGTTGCAATGAATTCACAATCTAAAGCATCCGCTCTTTTGAGTAAAGCATTCCATTTGATATGAGTATTACAAAGGACACAGGGGTTAGGGGTTCTCCCTGCCATATATTCATCAACAAAATTATCTATTACAAAATCCCCGAATTCTTCTCTGATATCTATGATAAAATGATGAAATCCCATTTCAACAGCTACTTGTCTGGCATCGTTGATGGAATCTAATGAGCAGCAACCCGTTTCCTTTTTAGATGCACCAGAATTAGCATAGTCCCAGGTTTTCATCGTAATTCCAACCACCTCGTACCCCTGTTCATGAAGCAACATGGCGGTGACGGTACTATCTATACCTCCGCTCATAGCGACCAGTACTTTTCCTTTTTTACTCATTTACCACTTTAATTTTCCCAGAAACTCCTTCTATGGTTAAAACTTGTTCGGTTTTATTAACAGCTTCAAATGGGGTTGGGTTTTGGCTAAAGAAGACTGCACTTTCACTACCTAGATCCCCAATAATTGTAAAACAAATATCAAAGAGGGTTTCTCCATCCTGTACGGTAATTCCCTCCAATGCATTGTCAATCCAGACACAGGTTAGTTTGCCTTGCTCTTTAAATTGAGCGCCAAAATTATCTCTTGAGAAATAGGGCAATCTAAAATTATTAACTTCTTGAAATACTAAGTGTTTTGGGTTCCATTCAAGAGTAAACTGCATGGATAACATATTATTGAAATCTGCACTTCCTATACCCATACAAACCAATTGCCCAGTTTCCCCTTTCATATTTTGTGCAATTAAGGTTATGGCCTTATTCTGACTTATTCCATTAGAAATCCCTATTGTCGCTAAAAAAAAGCAAGATAGAATGGTATATTTTATCATAATCTTATAGTTTATTTTGTGCCGTTTCCCAAGATTCAAAAACTGTTTCCATTTCTTTCTGAAGTTCTTGATAAGTTGATCCAATTTCTAAAGCGTCATCTCTCTTATAAAAATCTGGTTCAGCCATCAATTTTTGTATGGCTTCAATTTTATTTTCTAAATAAGCGATCTGCTTTTCAGCCTGACTTACTGCTCTTAATATTTTTTTTCTGTCTTCTGGAGCCATGACTTCAGCCGATTGGAGGCTGTTTTCAGATTTTTGCCGAAATTCAATATCTCTCATGTTGTCCACCTTCCTTTTTTCTAGAAAGACTTGAACATCCCCAAGATATTCATAAATAGCCCCGTCTCTAAATTCTATAGTTCTATTCGTCAGACCTGCTAAAAATTCTCTATCGTGGGAAACAACAATTAAAGTGCCATCAAATTGTTGAACTGCATTTTTGAGAATTTCTTTTGAAATCATATCCAAATGGTTGGTAGGTTCGTCAAGCACCAAGAGGTTGAAAGGCTTAAGCAGTAAAATAGCGAGAGCCAATCTTGCTCGTTCTCCTCCAGAAAGAACGGATATTTTCTTGTCAACGTCTTCTCCACTAAATAGGAAAGCTCCCAAAATTGCTCTGAGTCGGGTTCTCATTTCAGGAGGACTATTCAATTCCATAGCTTCTAATAGCGTTAATTTCATGGGTAGCGCCTCCGTTTGCTGCTGGGAGTAATATCCAATGGAAACATTATGTCCCATATCTACCAAGCCTTTAGAAGGGTTTAAATCCCCTACCAACATTCTAGCTAAGGTAGTTTTTCCTTGTCCATTTTGGCCTACGAAAGCGATTCTATCACCGCGATCTACTTTGATATCTATGGAGTTTAAAACTTTTAATTCACCATAATCCTTGGAAAGTTTACTAGCCTCCATAACCACCATGCCAGAACGGGGAGCTAAAAGAAACCTAATATTCATTTTAGATAAATCTTCATCAGCCAACTCCACTCTGTCCAATTTATCCAATTGTTTTTGCATGGACTGGGCCATTTTGGTCTTGGAAGCTTTAGCCATGAACCTATTTATGGTCTTTTCCTTTTGTGCGATTACTTTTTGTTGATTTTCGAAAGCTGCAATTTGTTTCTCTCTTCTATCTTTCCTAAGCTCCAAATATTTATCATAAGACGCCTTATAATCTTGAATTTTTCCTAATTCTATTTCTACAGTACGATTTGTAATGGCATTTAAAAAGGCTCTATCGTGAGAAATTAGAATAATAGTTCCTGAATAATTTTTCAAAAAACCTTCTAACCATATTATGGACTCAATGTCCAAATGGTTGGTAGGCTCATCTAAAAGAAGGTAATCTGGCTTTTGAAGAAGCATTTTACAAAGTTCAATTCTCATTTGCCATCCACCAGAAAATTCATCGGTCAATCGATTTAAATCTTTTTGTTCAAAACCGAGTCCTTTAAGGACTTTTTCAGCTTCAGCTTTAAGAGAATCCCCTCCTAGTAAATCTAATTTGGTACTAAGATCTGCTAAGCGGTCTAAAATGTCTAAATATTCTTTCGATTCATAATCTGTCCTTGTTTCCAAGGAATGGTTAATAGCATCTATTTCAGTTTCTATTTTCAAGGCCTCATCGAAGGCACTCATGGCTTCATCCATTACCGTTTTCCCCTTAGGAATTTCCATATCTTGATGAAGATATGCCAAGGTACTTTCAGATGGTCGAGTTACAGAACCATTATCCGGAGAAATACTCTTAGAAATAATTTTAAGCAAAGTGGATTTACCTGCCCCATTTCGGCCAACCAAACCTACCTTATCCTTATTACCGATAACAAGAGACTGATTATCAAATAGGACTTTATCTCCATATTGGAGGTATATATCAGTTAAAGAAATCATTGGATGACTTTAATTTTTTTGCAAAAATAAAAAATCAAGACTTTTCAAGGGTAAAACCAAAGGTAGAACCTAAATCTGGAGTGCTACGCACATTAATAGTTTGTTTGTGGGCTTCAATAATGTGCTTTACAATGGATAATCCCAATCCTGATCCACCCTGATTCCTTGATCGGCTTTTATCTACTCTATAAAATCGGTCAAACACGTGATTTATATGTTGTTTGGGAATTCCGATACCATTATCTGCCACTTCTACAAGAATTACTTTATCCATATCATAAAATCCAATTCTTGTTTTTCCATTCTCTTTACCATATTTTAAAGAATTGTGGATAAGATTAACCAGTATCTGTCTGATAGTTTCCCGATCTGCTTCCACCATAAAACCTTTCGCCGCACCTTGTTTAAAATCAAAATCAATATTTTTCTCCCGCGCTTTAATTTCAAGTTCTTCAAAGACTTCTTCAGTCAATTCTTTAATGTCAAAAGACTGAATATCTAAAATAAGTTCACCAGATTCTAACCTAGAAATGGATTCTAAGTCTTCAACAATAGTTTGCAGTCTTTCCACATTTTTGGTGGCTTTAGATAAAAATTTAACATTTATTTTTTGATCTTCTATTCCACCATCAATTAATGTATGAAGGTAACCTTGAATATTAAAAATCGGTGTTTTTAATTCATGAGAGATATCCCCTACGAATTTTCGTCTATATTCTGCCCAAGAGTTGTATTTGCGGATTTCTTCTTTCTGATTTTCAGCCCATTGATCAACTTCCATTTCAATTTCTTCCATAAGATTGGAATGAAGTTGAACATCATTTTGCTTGTCTTCAGGAGTTACTTTATGTTTATGTATAGTTTTATAAATAACTTTTATTTTCCGATAAATATATTTTTTGAGGTAGTAAACTGAAACCCAATAAGTGCCGATTAATCCTATAATAGGTACTATAAAAAGGAAGTTAGATCTCTGAAGAAAAAACAAAGGAACTAATACTAGGGCAGAAATTAACGCTGAGAAAACAGCTATGAAAGCAGCGATTTGTCCAGGAGTAGGGTTTTTCAGCATTTAAAATTCAAATTTATAGCCGATACCTTTGATTGTTTTAATATAATTGTCGCCAATTTTTTCCCTTAATTTTCTAATGTGTACGTCAATTGTCCTATTACCAACAATAACATCAGAACCCCAAACTTTGTTAAATATTTCCTCTCTGGTAAATACCTTGCCAGGTTTAGTTACCATCAATAAAAGTAATTCAAATTCTTTTTT
>CALAZP010000021.1 GCA_937926355.1 uncultured Saprospirales bacterium | reverse complement strand
AATTCAACTTTCAATGTGCTGATTATCAACTTGAAAAAAAACTAACTTTTTTTCGATTTCATAGGATTTTTTTGCTACCACTATATATTTATAGTAAAGGCATTAATATGATCGATTCAAATTTTATTATGATGGAAGTTAATCGCTACATCAAATTTCGCTTTGCTGAAGACCCAGATATCAGTCTTTTTAATCTATACGATTCGGTTTTAAAGGCATTTCCTAGGCTAAATCATTTCCCAAATCACTCAGGAAAAGCTATCAAAGACATAATGATTCAAATTCCGACTCGAATAGTTATAAAGATTCAAGAAGAAGTTGAGAAGCTACCTGGTGATAAAGTCAGCAAAATAATAGAGGAAGGGAAGCCAACTTATCCAATTTTTTAATTTAAAAACCTTTAAAATGAAACTTAAAAAATTAAAAACTAAAGAAGTAGTAGATTTCATTAGATGGAGATCTACCATTGCAGCGGATTTCACTTTTAACGAGCTGATGGATGACATTTTTGAACAATTTCCAAGTTTACTACAAAAAAATCAAAATAAAAGAGATTCCATTATGGACATACTAAAATTAGTTCCTAAGGGTCGAATTATTGAGATTAGAGAAGAAACTAGAAACTACTCAGATGAAGAAGCTGACGAAGTGATTGTAGATGGTTGTTACAAGTTCGAGGACTGTTATATATAGAAAATAGGGAGGTGGAATTAATTGCTGCCTTCTTTTTTTTATTAGTTATACAATTTTTATTTTAGTACAAAAATCTGGTCTTGCGGATCTTCCTTGGTGTACTAATAGCATTATCTTATTTGCCATTATTTGGGCAAATTCCTTCCAACTACTACTCAACAGCTGAAGGACTGTCTAAGAGTCAACTCAAGATTGCATTGCACGACATCATAAAAAATCACGTAGAATACCCTTACACCTCTTTAATGACAGATGTATGGGACATCTTAAAAGAAACAGATAAAGATACGAGTAACTCCAATAACGTCATATTATTTACACAGGTTGGTCTGTTGATGCAGAGCAGGAATACAATAATGGCAATGGGTGGACACGAGAGCATGTCTGGGCAAAAAGTCATGGACAATTTGGTAATGACTTGGGGGCAGGTACGGATGCACATCATATTAGGCCAACCGATGGAACGGTAAATTCAGGTAGAAGCAACCTTGACTTTGATGAGGGGGGTACTGTGTATATTGATGCAGATGGTCCAACAACGAATAAAAAAGATGGTGATAGCTGGGAGCCACGAGATGAAGTTAAAGGCGATGTTGCTCGGATGCTCTTTTATATGGCAACAAGATATGAAGGAGATGGAGTTGAACCTGATTTAGAACTTGTGGATGAAGTGGACACCTATTACCTAAATCAACCAGGTAAAGGCTTTCATGGTAAACTTTCTACTCTCCTGAAGTGGCACCAGCAAGACCCTGTGGATGATTTTGAGAAGAATCGCAATGAAGTGATTTACGAATTTCAGGGTAATCGAAATCCTTTTATAGACAACCCAGAATATGTAGATTTGATATGGGGTACAATCTCATCGAACTCATTTCCAGAGAAAGTAAACTCACTTTCCATCTATCCAAATCCAGCCTCCGATTATTTGACCATAAATATCGAGAATCCAGACCTCATGATAATCTATTCTGTTTTAGGTGGGGTATTTAAAATCCAATCTCAAAAGGAAGATATAATCGATATATCAAGCCTGAAGCCTGGCTTGTATGTGATTCAGGTATATAAAAATGGGGAAGGTTGGGTTGGAAGATTTGTAAAGTAGTAAGTTGACCTTACTGTCCTTAACCATTATAATATTACTTTAAGTTTTTGAACCTTCTCAATATCGGATTGGCAAGGAGATTTGGAGGATTAATATTCAGAACATCGGATTATTTTACCATTTGCCAATTTAATGTTAAAGTAAAAATCTCTATCTTTTCTGTTCTTTTAGAGAATTTTATAAGGATTTAGATTTACTATATTAAAACAGGATTAGACAAGTCTGATATAAACTAGTTTGAAATGTTTGAAACTAAAGTCAGGGAAAAAAGAGAAGAAAAAGGATTGTTCTTTAGGCAAATAGCTGCTCACTTAGAGGTTGATACTGCATGTATCTAAAATTGAAACTGGTGGTAGAAATGCAAGTAAGAATCAAGTGTTGGGGATTGCTTAGTTCTTAGAAACTGATAAACAAAAATTATTAACCTTATGGTTAGCAAACAGGATACATGAGCTTATACAAGATGTTGACTATGCTCTAAATGCATTAGAATTAGTAAAGAAGAAATTTTTACATGATAACAGGAGAATTAAAATCACAAGTAGATAAGGTTTGGGAGTTTTTCTGGACTGGTGGAATAAGCAACCCCCTTACAGTAATCGAGCAATTCACTTACTTACTCTTTATTAGGAGAATGGATGAACGGCAGTTGCTATAAGAGAAGAAAGCTAACATGATAGGAAAGCCAGTTGAGAACCTTCTATATACAGATGCTCAGAAAGGCTTGAGATGGCATGTTTTTAAGAATGAAGATCCAGAGGTGATGTTTGATCTGTTTGTGAAACCCCAAGTAGATAATCTTACTGTGTTTGATCATATGAAGCAAGTAGGAAGTGTTGCAGGTGTATTTGCAGAGTACATGAAAGGAGCAACATTCATGATTCCAACACCAAGGTTGCTAGATCAGGTGGTACAGATGATTGATAAGATCCAGATGGATGACAGAGATACCAAAGGAGATCTAATAGAAATCAGGGCAATTACGAAGATTGTGTCTCACAGCAGCGATTTGAAAATATTGGATCATCAATTAATGGCAAAAGAGAATTGGGGTATCACCTAATGCACCACAGAAATGATTTTAGTTTTGCCAATAATTCAGATTATAGACATTATGCTATGACTACTATGACTCACGAGTATACGCATATAGTTCAAGCAGCAAACTTATTCACAAAAAATGAAGAGGACAGACCTGATGGTGATAGAAGAAGAATTGGTTGGGGACCTATATGCTTTTCGGAAGGGACGGCTGTTTACTATGCTGAATTCATTCAGCGTAAATTAAGACAAAATGGAACGCCTGTTGAGAACGCTCCAAATGTAGACAGTAAAGGAGGTAGCTTAAGAAATAAAATGAGAGAATTTATGGAGTGGGATATTGTTCCATATCTTGATTCTTGTCCTAACTTTAATATCTGGGATGTTAATTATTCTACCAGAGAAACTTGCTCTCCCTACAGATTAGGAGCTTGGGGTGTAGCATATCTTCTTGATAAAGTAAATGACCAAGATGCTTTTTGGAAAACATTATGGCCTAATATAGATGAAATGGGATGGGATGGTGCATTTGAAGAGGCATTTGGGATTACATTTGAAGCATTCAATCAAGAATTTTTAGAATTTCTAGAACTCCCCATAGAAGAACAACTAGAAATCATTCCTGATATTTAAATCTTCAGCATATCCCCTTCGTTAAGTTCAGGGAATAATTTGTATCTTGTAAAAAATAACCATAATCATTAAATAATGAAATATTCTCCTTCCTTATTATTCATTTGTGTTTTATCATTTGTACTTATTTACAGTTGTTCTGAAGAAGAATCTGTTGCTCCAGTTGTCCCAACATCTCAACCAGAACCTGAACCAGAACCTGAACCAGATTTAGAAGTAGATACAGATGGAGACGGTGTTGTTGATTCAGAGGATGGTTGGCCATTTAATCCTTTTCTTGATGAAGACATATGGGGGCAAGATGTTGAACCTGAATTGTTTTTTGCGAGTGACGTTTCTGAATATATTCAAGAACAATTTAGAAATGATTTGAATTTAGCAATTGATGAGTTCGGTAACTTTGGTCCTCTTGAAATTTGGGTTTTAGGTACCGATAGAAATGCAATGTTAGAACTTGCGGGAATATATTGTGAAAGAAGAATATCAAGAGGTCAAATTTGGGAAATTGATGGTTTAATTCAAGACGGATATGATTTAACACAAGATGCCTCATTATTTAATTCAGCCTGCTTGTCAGAATTAATGCACCCTTATGCTGATGTAAGTTGGCATAATCAAGAATCTAGAAAAGTAAGCCAATATATTGACCAAGCAGGATTAGATAATTATACTGGAGGTTGGGTTGAATATGGTGTTGAACCTCCTTTGATATTGGCTAGTATAAATGGCCACAGAGGATTTGGATTTCACTATTGGCTCAACTCTCTCCCATATCAATATGAAGAAAATGAGTACTTTATAGGTAAAGAGGATATGGCATTTATAATATTTCACGAATATTTTCACGTTACCAATTTTTCATATGTTTTTGCTAAAGAATCTGTCCAAGATGAAACAGGTAACAGTGTTGTGCCTGACTATGGCCCTACTTCTATGAGAGAAGGTTCAGCAGACTATATGGGTTGGTATACTTTATATAAATTGATTGATGAGGGTGAATATAATAAGAGTGAAGAGTTTCAATCGACACTTAGAGAAGAAATGAAAAATAGAATGAATACAATTCAAGAAAATATTATCAATTGTCCAAACTTGAATCTTTCTAATTTAAATGGAGATATTTGCGACCCTTACATTTTTGGTTCTTGGGCGATTGCTTATCTAAATAATCGAGCTGAAAATCAAAATGCTTATCAAGAATTAATGTTTCCTTTAATTAATGATTTAGGTTATTACGGTGCATTTGAAGAGGCATTTGGGATTACATTTGAAGCATTCAATCAAGAATTTTTAGAATTTCTAGAACTCCCCATAGAAGAACAACTAGAAATCATTCCTGATATTTAAATCTTCAGCATATCCCCTTCGTTAAGTTCAGGGAATAATTTGTATCTTGTAAAAAATAACCATAATCATTAAATAATGAAATATTCTCCTTCCTTATTATTCATTTGTGTTTTATCATTTGTACTTATTTACAGTTGTTCTGAAGAAGAATCTGTTGCTCCAGTTGTCCCAACATCTCAACCAGAACCTGAACCAGAACCTGAACCAGATTTAGAAGTAGATACAGATGGAGACGGTGTTGTTGACACTCAAGATGATTTTCCCTTAAACTCTACTCTCACAGAAGATTTATGGGGACAAATTGTAGATATCGAGCCTGAATTATTCTTTGCAAATGATATTTCACAAAATGCTCAGGAACAATTTAGAAGGGATATCAATTTAGCAATTACAGAATGGGGTAACTTTGGCCCTTTAGAATACTGGATTTTAGGGAATGACATTAATGCTGCATTAGAACTAGCGGAAATTTACTGCGAAAGAAGAACTTCAAGGGGTGAGTTGTTTTATTATAATGAACTTCAGGACAATCTAACTAATGTTATGTCAATTTGTTTAACAGAAATGATGCATCCCCACGCAGATTTAGGTTGGAATAATAATATTTCTTCAGGAGGCACTTTTTTCACAGATGACTTAAGCAATTATAAAGGAGGATTTGAAGATTATAGAGTAGTAAGTGACAATTTACCACAAATGAATGCGAGCTTAAATGGACTTCGTCAATATGGCTTTCATTATTTGGTTCATTCAATGCCATTCCAATATGACGAGAATGAATTTAATATCCCTAAAGAGGATAACACACTCGTGGTGTTGCACGAATACTTTCACGTTGTAAATAGTGCTAATGTTTTTTCAAAAGATTTTATAACGGATGAAACGGGAAATAGTGTTAGACCTGCCTATGGGCCAACTGCAATGGCTGAGGGTTCAGCAAGCTACTTAAGCGATTATTTAATTAGAAAATTGATTAATGATGGTATATATGATAAAAGTGATAATTGGAACCATTCACTCAGAGATGAAATGAGAAGTAGAATGAATGAATTACAAGATATGTTAGTTAACTGTCCAAATTTTATTCTATCAGAATTAAATTACGGTAATGTATGTGACCCTTATACTTTTGGAATGTGGGGAATAGCCTATTTATTAAACCGAGCTGAAAATATCGATGCTTATCAAGAATTAGTGTTCCCTCTTCTTAATGATTTAGGTTACTACGGTGCTTTTGAAGAAGCATTTGGAATTACTTTTGAAGCATTTAATCAAGAGTTTTTAGAATTTCTTGAACTCCCAATAGAACAACAACTTGAGATTATCCCAGATATTTAAATCATCGGCATATCCTCTTCATTAAGTTCAGGTATTTCTAAACCTCTTAAATAAGTTAAACTAATATTTATAGATGAGTGTCCCATCGCTTTCTGTAGCTTGGTAATGCTACCTGTTCTCTTGAAAATATCTATTGCTCCTGAGTGACGAAAAGAATAAAGAGTCTCGTTTGGTTTAATAAGTTCTGATTGGCTTTTAAATCGACTCCAAAGTGTCTTAAAATAGTCCTCATTAAATTCAATAGGGTCATTAGTAAAGATGTTGTATTCCTTTTTATCAGCCACTAATTCTTTACGAATAAACTCTGGTACTGGCACTATTCTATTCCTTTTGGACTTAACTCTATCTCCTCCAATTGAGATATATTTTAAGTCATCACTAAAGTCTTCCCATTTTAACAATCGTATCTCCCTGTTGGGGCTAAACTTAAAAAATACATATCGAAGGCTTTTTACTTGTGTTTTTAAATTTATAAAAACAACTTGCACAATAAAGAGTCAAATATTGATATTGAAATGATACTTGCAATATAAATTTTTATATTACAAGAATTTAGTATAAATATTAGAAAAAATAATAATGCGCCTTACACTAATATCTTTAATTTTCTTTTGTTTGAGTAGTTATTTTGTACAGGCTCAATCTCCCGATAAACTTAGTTTTCAGGCAGTAATACGAGATTCCATTGGAGGATTAGTGGTAAATCAAAGTGTAGGATTATGAATGAGTATTTTACGAGGCAGTGATAGTGGTAGTAGTGTTTATACAGAGATTCATAGTACTACTACTAATTCCAATGGACTGATAAGTATTGAAATAGGAGGAGGAACTACTTCTAATGATTTCGGTAGTATAGATTGGTCTGATGGTCCTTATTACTTAAAGAGAGAGGTTGACCCAGCCGGTGTAACCAATTACTTAATTTCTGGGACAAGTCAACTAATGAGTGTGCCCTATGCGATGTATGCTACAATAGCAGATTCAGTAAAGAACTTACCGGATACCTCATCGAGTAATGAGTTACAAAATTTAGACGTATCCATTACTGGAGACACCTTGAACATCAGCACGGGAAATTATGTTTTAGTGCCTAGTATAAGCTATGCGAATAATAAAGTTTGGAACAAAACTTATGGTGGTAGTGAACGTGAAGAGGTATGGAATATACAAATAACAGATGACGGGGGTTATATTTTAGCAGGTCATACCTTAGGGTCATCTGACGGCGATGTTCCCAGTGGTAATAGGGGGGACTGGGACATTTGGATTATTAAACTAAATAGGCTTGAGAATTATGAATAAAAACTATATCACCGAAATTATAAATAAAAGTTTCGTGCTAAATTTATAATAGAGGATTATACAATGAAGCTTTTCCCTAAAATAGACTTCAATACTCAATAGTTTGCCAAAAAAACAACCTACATATATAATTATCAGGTAGAGTTCAACTATACATTTGATTCAACTGAAAGAATATGAAGTCTTCAGTATTAATGAAGTCGAGATTACCAAGAAATTTGTAAATTGTTAAGACTATTAAAG
>CALAZP010000020.1 GCA_937926355.1 uncultured Saprospirales bacterium | reverse complement strand
ATCAGATTAATTGCTGCCGGTCGCTATACTGAGGCCTATATGATTAATTGGGAATCTAATGTATTCCCAGGTATCTTGTGAAGAACTTGTGATCGACCTTATGAACCTGCTTGCCGTAGAGGTAGAGTAGAAGAAGAACCTGTTGCCATCTGCCGACTCAAACGGGTTGCGGCCGACCATAAGGAGGAAGTCAAACATTTAATGCCGGAAATACCGAAGGTTAAGAATGGTAAAAAAATAGCCTTAATTGGAGGAGGCCCTGCCTCCTTAACTGTAGCTCGAGATTTGGCTCCTTTGGGATATGAAATTCATCTGTTTGATAATCAGCCGGGAGGGGGTGGTATGATGCGTAGTCAGATCCCTTCTTTTAGGTTGCCAGAAAGGGTTCTTGAAGAGGAGGTCGGCTTTGTGCTCGATATGGGTATTCACGCCACATTTAATTGTCATGTCGATAGTTTGAAGTCTATTCTCGACCAGGACTACGATGCTATCTTCATCGGAACAGGAGCCCCCAAGGGAGGCGATTTACCCAAATTACCTGGAAGGTGGGATACGGATGGGAATCACATTCATATCGGTATTCAATGGTTAGCCAATGTGGCTTTTGAACATACCCACACCGTCGGTAAAAAGGTCATTGTGTTAGGGGGAGGTAATACTGCCATGGATTGTTGCAGGACTGCTTGCAGATTAGGAGGTGAAGAGGTAACAGTAGTAGTCAGAAGTCCATTCAAGGATATGAAAGCTTCACCTTGGGAAATTGAAGATGCTCAGAATGAGGATATACCTATTCTTGATAACATGCCGCCTAAATCCTTCGTCATTGAAAATGGGGTATTGAAAGGAATGTTGTTTGAAAAGGTACAAGCTGAATATGACGAAAATGGCAAAAGAAAATTAGTGCCTACTGGCGAACCAGACGTTTTTATAGAAGCTGATGATGTTATTATTGCTATTGGACAGGAAAATAATTTTCCATGGATTGAAAGAGATTTGGGAATTGAATTTGGAAATTGGGATATCCCCGTAGTCGATCCAATTAGTTTTCAATCTACCTTACCCAAGGTTTTCTTTGGGGGAGATGCAGCTTTTGGTCCTAAAAACGTCATTACCGCCGTGGCCCATGGTCATCAAGCAGCCATTTCGATTGATCTATTTTGCTCTGGTCAATCCGTGATGGATCGACCAGATCCAATGACCAATTTAGTCAGCCAGAAAATGGGAATTCACGAATGGAGTTTTGATAGTGCGGTAGCAACTGATATTCGATATGCGGTCCCTCACGCAAATAAAACAGCTGCTTTGAGTGACCGCAAATTGGAAGTGGAATTGGGTTTTGACCTGCCAACGGGTTATAAGGAAGCCCACCGTTGTTTGAATTGTGATGTGCAAACCGTCTTTACAACCGATAGATGTATAGAGTGCGATGCCTGTATGGATATCTGTCCGACTTCTTGCATCACTTTTACGGATAATGGAACTGAAGAAGATTTGAGAACCCGCTTATTAGCACCAGCTACCAATACCTCGCAGGATTTATATGTTTCCGAAAACTTGCCATCAGGAAGGGTTATGGTAAAGGATGAAGATGTCTGTTTGCACTGCAGATTATGCGCAGAGCGTTGCCCAACTGCGGCCTGGGATATGCAAAAATACCTTTATCAAGTCTCAAAAGCATCTAATGTATGGAGTCTAACATAAAAATAAACGATATGGTGGTCCGGTTTGCCAACGTCAATGGAACCGGTTCAGCCAGTGCCAATAACCTTTTCGCTAAGGCGGTTTTCCGAATGGGAATTCCCGTATCGCCTAAGAATATATTTCCTTCTAATATTCAAGGTCTTCCTACTTGGTATGAAGTCAGAATCAATGACCAGGGTTATCTGGGACGAAGAGATGGCATTGATATTACCGTCAGTGTAAATCCACAAAGTATGTGGGAGGATATTCAAAATGCCGCATCAGGAGGATATTTTATTTACGACAATACCAAAGAATTACCT
>CALAZP010000019.1 GCA_937926355.1 uncultured Saprospirales bacterium | reverse complement strand
ATAGGATTTAGCAGTTAAAAAATCATCTGATTCAATAGAAACTAATGTATCGGTTATAGTTAATTTTTGAGGTATATGATTCAAAAAGTATTGGTTATACTCATTATCCTTGGTGCCTATTAAAAACAGGTAGTGATTAGTGTCTAGAAGAGATAATAAAGGCATGAATTGATCTATCTACTGTTAAAGTGTTGGTTCAAATAACGATTTAGTTTTTGAATTTGAAGATTGGGGTTATTTACCCAAAAATATAAGTGCCCTGATTCGTCAACTGCAATAACTTCCTCCTTTTCGGATACTGTAATGTCCCAAATCCAATTTTTACCTGCTTCAAACTTAACGAGATAGCTAGCGGTGTTTTCACCGGCTGATAATTCTATGTTATAGGCATGAATTTTTTTATCTAATCCACTACTATATAGTATCCCATTTTTGGAAAATTGGAGACGGGTGATTTCCGTTTGATGGTCTATAAACTCTATGATTGGTTGTTCAATATTAAATCCTTGTGCAATGGAGCTCGGCTTATAGACTTTAATATTTCCATTTTTAAAGCCTAGGGCAATTAAGTCGGCATGGGTGGCCATTGCAGAAATAGGACTTTCAAATACCATTTCGGCAGGGCTTATTGGTTCCGATTTCCTATCGGAAATCAGGTATATGCCATTATCAGATGCAATTAAAAACTTCTTTAGAGGACTTAACCATAGGCCACAAGTCAATTTTTCTTCGAATTCCATATTGTAAGTCATTTCTCCAGTTTCGGAAAAAAAATATAGGTTTTTGTTGGCCAAGGCTATGAATTTACCATCACCACTCATTACGATTAATCTAATTGGATTACCACCATTATCTGGTCGATAAAGCAATTGCTCAATTTTTGTATCTGGATTGATTAATAATACGCTTCCATCAAAAGTTCCCACGATTAAAGAAGACAGGTTGTTATTATAACTTAGTGCTCTAACCCTTTTTGAAATATTTATTTTTTCAACGAAATCGTTTTTATAGAAATAGATATTCTCATCATCTCCGCCAACAGCAATACTACTGTCCCAAGTGGAAAGGGCTCTAAGGCCAGCATTGGAAAGTGAGATAACTGGTGGAGTGTTTTTATAGAATTGAATGTCTTGATCTAAATCAAACAACAACTTTTGGAGTTGATTATTTGGTTTGAGTTTGCCAAACAAGGCGAAACAATAGGTTTTATAAAACTCAAAAGTGGTGATTATTTTTTCAATCAGAGCTTCATTGGCATTGGTTACCCTAAGTTCATTTTCAAGAACAAACAACTCATTTTGAATATTGGCTAAATTTTCACGAGTGAGGGCTAGTTTTTTTGCTTGTTCTTCTTCGATTTTAGCAGCTTCTGCAATCTTATTGGCTCGTTCTGCTTCTTTTTGTTTTTGTTCTGCTAAGGACTTTGCTGCTTTTTCTTGTTCTAAAGATTTAACTAAATTAGTTTTTGCTTTTTCTTCTTCTAACTTAGCTTGAAGGGCTTTCTCCTTTTCAGAATCCGCATATTCCTTGGCCTTTATGGCAAGCTTTCTTTCTTCATAAGCCTTTTTTTCAGCTTCTTGCGCAATATTCATTTGTTTAAGGGTGGCCAATTGTGCCATATGGGCTTTTTCACGCTGTTTTTCTGCTTCTTTTTTTGCTTGGTTGGCTTTAATATAAAATCCAGAGACTATGATGATGGTTATTAGAGATAATCCAGCGATGATTACCAACCTCTTCTTGATAGCTGCTAACTTATGTTTTTGAGCTAATTCTTTGGCTTTTACTTCCTCTTCGAAGGCTTGAATACTTTTATTTAGAAAACCAATGGCCCCTTGGAAATTAGGGTGATATTGATTGGCCCAAATTCCAGACGGCTTTTGTGTCTCATACCATTTTTGGAAAATATTTAATTCAGGAGGTTTGAGTAGGCCAGCTGCTTCAGTATTAAATCTTTGGGCATCGGCAACTAAGCGTAGATACATTTCTTTGGACTCCCTCTCCTTTTCAGTCCATGTATGAAACAAACCCCAAGCTTTAAAAAATTCTGGATAATTAATGTCGATATAATCATCGTTGTATAGGGAAGTGTTTTTGGTAGACGAATTATCGGAAATCAGTGGTGGAATTTGACTAAGGAATTGATGTTCAAGGTTATTAAAAAATTTTATTGCCGATAAAAGTTGAGTGGCATCGCATTCGCAAAGACTTACTATGTCTTTAAATTTTTTAGGTCTTTTCAAAGACCCCATTTCATCTATATTGGATATATTTTTGATTAATTTTTCTATAATTATTTGGTCGCCATCAGACTGTTGCTCATATTTTGCGCTCAAGTCATGGGCAAAACACATGGAGAAACCACCTATATTTTCAAAGGTGCTTTCAGATAAAGAAGTATTTTGATTGTTTTTTAATGCATTGAATAAAAGGTATTGTAGGTGAGCGGTATTGCGAGGGTCATTACCCATCCCTTTATGCAGGTAATCAACAGTATTTTTGTCAAAGGTAAACGATGAAATTTTTGAAGACTTGTTTAAAATTTCTTCAATATCTGCACGTCTAAGTCTAGGAATAGAATATTGAAATTCGTTCAGATACTCTTGCAATCTTCTAAAAGGAAATAAGTTGCCCAAGAATTCGCTCCGCAAACTAAAGATGACATAGACCCCAAGGTTGGGCTCATGATCGATTCGTATTAAATTGTCTATGAATAAATTAATATCACCCTCTCTTTCTGGCGGGTATTTGAAAATATCTTCAAATTGATCTACTACGATTAGGAAGTTTTTCTTTTGAGCTATTTCGGATTCTTTGAAGTAATTGGTGAAGCTTTTGTTGGAAGTGCGTAGCGCATTTTCAAGTTTTAATGCTTCATCTGCAGGTGTTTGAGCAGATGGATTAAGGAGATTATTTTTGGCGATAGCTAAAGAAAAATTAGCTAAAGGGTTAGATCCAGGTCTAAAAATGGAATAAACCCAATCTTTTCCAACCAATCCATTTTGTCCAGCAACAATTTCCGGTATAAGTCCAGCATTAATTAAAGAGGTTTTACCACTACCTGAAGGCCCCAATAAAGCTATAATTCTATTGGATTGAAGCAAGGTTAACAAATCATATACCTGCCGTTCTCTTCCGAAAAACAAATCCTTTTCTTTGGTTTGGTAAGGCCTCAAGCCTATGAAAGGATTTTTTTTCGTTTTGGATGGATTTTCCATAATTATAGGTCTACAATAACAGACTAAAGATACACATTATAGCTTTAATATATATTTAGAGTGCCGATTAAAACCTAGTTAGCTTGATTCTTATTAATTTTAGGGAAGTTAAATAGTTTCAGATCAATGAGGGTAACTTCTCTTGGAAATGATTTTTATGAAGAATTAGAGCATGAGATTTATTCGCATGGACGATATCACTTGCAACTAATTGTAAGTATTGAGTCGGTTATTATTTTATTCGAAGTACTTAATCGTATGCTTAAAGATAGAAGGTCAATGGAATTAATATTTTATTCACGGCCTTCTGAAAAATTATCGATAGAGGAAACGAATAGTTTACTTAGGCTAGCAAACCAAGGTGCTTTGGTATATCGAATTACTTTTGAGCAAGAAGAATTTCCTTTAGCAATTCTAGATAAATCCATTTTACTTATTTCCTCTCCTGTTTCCTGTGACGATTCCAATAAGGTAATTGCCCAATACAAGAAGATATTTAGAAGGGTTTCTTTTTCAGCGGCACCTCTTTTACCAAGTGAAATGGACATTGAAATTGATTTTTGGTCCGATAGGGATATCTTAAGTAAAAACCAAATTTCTCACCTTAATTGGCAGGTTGTAAACGGGGATTATGTAAAAATTGAGCCTAATATTGGAGAAGTGGAGGCATCTGGATCAGTGGCCATAAGTATATCGGACGATACCGTTTATACGTTGGAAGCTAGGAATAGAAAGGGGAGAGTGGCCAGGAACTTGTTTTTAAAATACATTCCGGAAGAAGAGTTATTAGTTGAGGTATCAATTTTCGAAGAGGAACTCGATCAATTTATACCTATTCGCAGTCCAGATGGATTTGAAGGTCAATTTGCTGTCCCTTATGGATATAAAGTTAGGGTTAAATGGCGTGGAGGTGTAGATGGCAAATTAAGTTCACCTCAATGGGGGAAATTGCCTTCAAATGGATATCGGGATTTAGAGGTTTTTCAAGATTGTTTTTTCGAATTTCATAAAAGGGATTTGTTTGGAAAAAAAAGTAAAATGCTTAAATTTTATGTAGTGGAAAAAATAGAGGAGTTAGAACAGGATTCTAAAGGCAATCGGGCGCTTTTCATTTTCAACTTGTGGAAAGCCATTATTGAGATGGTTTCAACCAAAATATAATGTCAGGAAGTAAGATAAATGCAATTAACCGCTTTCTATTTTTTTGTGCGGGAGTGCAGAAGAGCTTGATTGTGCAATGCCCAACTACCGAGTATTTGAAGTATGCCAGTATAGGGGCTTCGGTTTTTTTTACTACAATATTAGCATTGGTTTCTTCTTTTTTTGCTTTTAGTCTGGTATTTGAAGAATTTTTATTACGATTATTTTTTTCTATATTTTGGATGAGTATCATTTTCAATCTAGATCGGTTTTTAGTTTCTAGTGTCCGGAAAGAAGAAGGGGGAATTGGGATGATAGGGCAATATATTCCAAGAATAGTTCTTGCCTTTTTTATTGCAATGGTGATTTCTAAACCTATAGAACTAAAGTTATTTGAACAAGAGATTGATAAGCAATTGACGGTAATGCAATTAAAAGAATTAGATGCAATAGACCGTCGATGGGATTCCGACATTGCTAGTAGAGATCAACAAGTAGCTCAACTTCAAGAACAGCTGGAAGGCAAATTCAAATTAAAAGAGCAGTATTATTTGGATTATAAATGTGAATGCGATGGAACATGTGGAACTGGAATTAGGGGAAGAGGTTCAGAGTGCGAAAGGAAAAGAATAAAGTATGAATCATTCAACCAAGAATATCAAGAGTTTAAAATCCAAACGGAGCTCCTTTCAAAAGAAATTCAAACGGAACGGAACCAGTTAATAGAACAAAAAATGGCCGACAGGAAGGCGATAGCCGATGTTTATGCAGATGGACTGTTAGCGAGATTGGATGCTTTAGGAAACTTGCCAGGTAATTATTCACTAGCTATTATGTTGATTTTTATGTTAGTTGAAATCGCCCCGATAATTTCCAAAATGATGTCCACTAAGGGTCCTTATGAAATGCTTATTCAAGAAACTGAACGTCAATATGATTTGAGCTATAGGGAAAAAGTTCATTCGCAGAATCAGGAGTATATAAAAAATAAAAAAATAGTAGAGATGGAAAAGGAGTATGAAATAAGGATGATGGAAGAAAAGATTAATTATAAAAAAAGGGACGACCTTTTACAAAGGCATGAAGCTTTAAGGGGGGCTTTGAAAAAGAAGTTGAATCCAAAGGATCGGTCATGAAAAAATACTTAGTGTTTTTATTGGTAATAGGTTTTGGTAAATGTTTTTCCCAGATTGATTTCGAAAATTTGAAATCTACAGTTGAAGAACAAACCCAAAAGAAAATTGATGATTTTGCTTCTGCTTCGGAAGAGGAAGTATTGAATTTACAGCAAAAGATAGCTGGTGATTTGGCGGAAAAGGGTTCTGTAATAATAACGGCGGAAGAAGCAGAATATTTAAAAAGTTTAGATTTACCCGAACCTCAAAAGGAAATTATTGGAAATTTGTATGTCACCATTCCGGGTAACAACACACCTGTTTCTTTTCAGTACAGCGTAAATGCCGGGGACACTTTTTACTTTTCCTATGAGAATAAGAAAAGTAAAAAACTTTATTCTTTAGAAGTGGTGGAAGGAATGGAGGTGCGCTATTTATCAAAAAACATATCAAAAAAAGAATCAGTTGAATCTTCATTTCAGGTACAGAGTGATGGAATCGTAAGCATTAACTTAACAAATAGGTATTTTTTGAAGGCGGCAGGACAATTGATGGTTTGGATTAAAAGAAAAAAACCTGAATTAGAGGTTTCATTAAAAAGAGATACGACAATAGAAATACGACCAGGCACTATATATAAGTTGGATACGGTCTTTTATCCGATGATGGATGAACAGGTTTTGGTTTATTCCAAATTGGATCTTTCCCATACGCATAAATACCAAAGACCATTGGTCATTCCTCCGGTAGAAAATCTAGTTGGTTGGGTATTTTGGGTTGGAGAGACGAAGGCTGCTTTGGACAGATTAAATCATATTCAAGAGCAGTTAGAAATGGATCCTTTGGTAGCTTATGCTTTGAATAAGACTTTTACGTTGCCAACTGCTGAAAACTTGGATATAAGTTGGGTGATTCAAAATAAATCATTGGGAGATGCTTTTTTAAGTGGAGACAGATCTGTTACCAACAGCTTTGAGGTTTACACGGGCGATGTTAAGGGGAATTATGGTTGGGTAAAAACGGCTTTTCCCGAAGGGATATTTTTCAATTGTATTAATCAATCTAATCTATACGATTATTACGTTAGTTTAAAGATTGTAGGAATGGCCATCAACAAAATGGAAGAGGAGGGAGAAATTGAGGTGCCTATTGTTAATGAATATTATGAAGTTACGGTCAAATGAAAGCATATAGAATATCTGTAATACTTTTTATCTCTCTCGCTGTTTTGGGGTGCGATTTCAGGGAATATTATACCCTAAAAAGAAGTGCAAGACGTACCAAATCACAAATACGGACGATTAATAGAGACTTAACAGGCATTGGGAAACTTTTTGGTGTTCAAAACACGGCTGATTCGGCGAGCAATGAGGAAATTCTGGAAGAACTAGAACCTCTGGAACAAAAAAACATGCTCAACACCTATGGATATTTATATGATTTTTTAAATCCTTCGGAAAAAGACCTTTTATCTTCTAATAATTTTTATTGGGATTCGACCAATCAGGTATATTATGTCCAAAGTGAACGGGTAAGGCAGCTTAATTCAAATTATGAAGTTTTTGGCTGGCATCCATACTGGATGGGAGATGCTTGGAAAAGTTATCCTTTTAAGCTGTTGAGCACGTTGTCTTATTTTGCTTACAAAGTGGACCCTGCAACTGGAAGTTATCAAAATCTACAGCAGATTGAGGAGTGGAAGACAACAGCCATGATAGATTCGGCAAAAGCGAACAAGACCAGAGTATTGCTTAGTGTTGCCAGCCATGGAATGTTACAAAATGAGCAGTTTTTGAATAATCCTGAAGCGTGGAATGTTTTGGCTGATTCTATAGCTAATTTGGTCAATTTAAGGCAAGCGGAGGGGGTAGATTTAAATTTTGAGGGTATTCCATACAGGGATCGTTGGGCCTTTGTAAGTTTCGTAGAGCAGTTGCGGCAAACTTTGAGTTTGAAGCTCAATCAATCTATCCCTTTTATATCCCTTACGTTACCGGCTCAAAGCAATCGAAATTCATTTGAAATTAGGGCGTTACAAAGTCAAGTGGATTTATTTGTGATTATGGGATACAACTATCAAGGTAATGGAAGATCTAATGGTGCAGTTGCCCCTTTGAGAACGGTGGAGACTAATGGTAATTCATTGCAAAAAACAGTGGAGTATTACATTGACGAGGGAATTGATGGGAATAAAACCATTCTTGCTCTTCCTTATTTTGGATCCAGGTGGACTGGCGAGCTAGGCGATAATGGGTTATACGAAACATTTTTTGACAAGGAGGTTACTTTTAGGGAGATAATGACTTTGTATAATAGTAATTACCAACCAGAGATAGACATTACTAGTATGACTAAGTATCATTTCATTGAATTTCAAGACAGTTCGTCCCTTGAGTTATGGTTTGATGATGATTTTACATTAGGTAAAAAATACGACTTTGCCTTGAGTAATCAATTGAAAGGTATAGGAATATGGGCATTAGGTTATGACAATGGATATACGGAATTGTGGGACGTTATCAATGAAAAATTTACCACAGATACTCTTGTTATTGCTGACCCAATAGCCGAAGCAGACGGTTATCCCATTAAATTAAGTGGGTTTTTATTACAATATAAAAATGTATTGCTAACGGTATTTTTAATGTTTGCACTTTCAGTTGTTATGGGGTTTTTCATTGCGTTTAATGATTGGAGGGTGAGAGAATCCCTATTTGGGAGCCAATTATATCGCTATTTAATCATGTTAATTTTCGCCATTCTATTGATTCCTTTGCTGAGCCTAATGGAGTGGTTTTCTGATGATAGGTGGAAATTGTTATTGGCTTTTTTAAGTGGAATTCTCTGTTTTTATATAGTTACTAAAATATCTGTTTCGTTTTCCTCAAATAAACCCTAGAAAAGCTACCGTTTCCTTAAGTTCCAATACCGTATTATAAAGGTGACGCCAATCCTTTGGGAAAAACAGGTGACACCTATAAATTAGCTATTGTTAATGAAACATCTATTAAACTTTAGCTATGTTAATTCTAATTTTTTTGCTAGTTGCTCTTCTCTTATTTAGATTGGAGGTCGTAAAAGAGGTTTAAATTCATCCCAATTTTCGAAACAAAGATTTAATAGCCCAAACAATTTTTGGGCTATTTTTATTTTTTCCTTAATGATTTAATTTTTTCTATCAGGGAGCTGGGAAGAACTTGATTCAAGGTGTTAACTAAGCCGTTATACCTTTTCATTTTAGAGCTGTCTTTTCCTTTCCTAGCGGCAAAAGTTGTGGTAATCCTTTTAGACTCATTTTTACTTAATTCCTTTTCAGGGCGACCATTGCTATAATAGTAAAGAGCCAGAGATTTTCTGCTCCTATCTTCCGGGCAGTTAAGGGGATCGGGGTGACCGTGCCAGGAGTCTCCAGAGGTAGTAAATAAAGCCATTCTGTTAAAAACAGGTAGAATTTTAGTTACACTTTTTGACATATCTCTTTCCCAGAGTTCAAAATGGCCACCATAACTTTCCTCCCAGTCTTTGTTGAGGTAGATTAGTAGGTTAAGTCGTCTATCTAGTTTTAGCCTTCTATGTCTATGGAAGTCAACATGTAATTTGAGAAACCCTCCCTTTTTGATTTCATGAAAGCCACCACCCTCAAAGTAAGGATCTGGGATTAAAGTTTCCGTAATACCTGTAAGTATTTGTAAGAAATTTAGAAAAGGTTCTGAATTTAAAAAGTGTACTAATTTTCTAGTGTTTGGCCCAAATTGGCCTTCGCCTTTGGTGGCCAATTTTTGTTCATTTGGATTAGTGTAAGCTAATTTATCTTTTAACTTATCTACATTAGGAAATTCGTCTAGTACTTTTTCCAAAAAATGGGAATCAAAGAAGTTGTCTATATAAATATTGGGAAAAGGTGTATTGGTTTGGTATCTTTTGGCAAATTTTTCGGCAGTAGCTGTAAGATTTGAGTATTCGGCTGAAAACATTTTTTGATTTTGATAACAAGATACTTTATATTTTAAACATAACAAATGATAAGCAAAACTTTAAGCATTGTTATACCCGCATTTAACGAAGCGGCGACAATTCATTTGATTTTGAACAAGATCAAAATGGTTGACTTAATTCATGGGATTAAAAAGGAAATTATTGTAGTTAATGATTGTTCCACTGACGATACTAGTAAAGCAGTAAAAGCATACATGGAAGCCCATTCCGATATGCTTATTCATCTGGTGGAGCATGATAAAAATCAAGGAAAGGGAGCTGCGTTACATACAGGAATTGATTATGCTACTGGAGATTATATTATTATTCAAGATGCTGATTTGGAGTATGACCCCAAAGAGTATAATCTTTTGTTACAACCTATATTGGATGATTTTGCAGATGTGGTATATGGTTCAAGATTTATGGGAGGTAAGCCACATCGAATTTTATTTTTTTGGCATTCCATTGGTAATAAATGGCTGACTTTTTTATCCAATGTATTTACCAATTTGAACCTTACTGATATGGAAACTTGCTATAAATTATTTAAATCGGAGATAATTAAAGGATTGGAATTGAAAGAAAACCGATTTGGGTTTGAACCAGAGGTAACCGCCAAAGTTGCGAGGGTTCCTGGCATAAGGATTTATGAAGTGGGGATATCCTACTATGGAAGGACTTATGAAGAAGGGAAAAAAATTGGATGGAAGGATGGTTTCAGGGCGCTTTATTGCATTTTAAAGTACAACTTATGGTAAATACTAGGTTGCCACTAGAACGGCACCTTCAAGCTTCTCGACTGAGAAAATCAATAGAATATTTAAGAGGCGATGTGCTTGATTTTGGAGGAAATGAAGGTGAACTGGCCCAATTTGTATCCGGTGATTACACTTTAATCAATTACGACCACAGCAATTTATTGGATAAAACGTACGATACAATCATCATGTTGGCCGTGTTGGAACACATAGATGTCGAAGAGGTCTGCAAAATTTTCAACAAATTCAAAAGGATTTTAAGACCACGAGGTACTATTTTTTTAACCACTCCATCGCGTATGGCTAAGCCTGTTTTAGAGTTTTTAGCTGCTTTAGGACTTTTAGATGGTGCAAATATTGAGGAGCATAAACATTATTAGAACGAACTGGATATAGAATTGCTAGCGGATAAAACAGGTTTCCAAGTGATTAAATTTGGTTTTTTTCAATTGGGGTTTAATCAAATGGCGATTTTAAAGCATAAATAAGAATCACCAATCTAATCAATTAAAAAACATGATTGATAATATATTTATCTAAACTACTATGCAGAATCAATCATTGACCAAAACAATGTTGTTGATGTGAGGCTGTAAATTTTAATCCTTGATGCAACGGACTGAAGAACCAACCTTTTTAGGTTCATCATTTAGGTCTATTTCGGCACCAACCGTCAAGAAAAAGATATCAGCATTATCAACGTCATAGGGAGAACTAGTCCACCAAAAGCCTTCCTCCGTAATATCTCGGGAATCAGCGGAGCCATCGCCATCCCTCCCACCACCGGGAAGTCCCGTAAAACCCGTTTCATTCGTAGCTCCAGTGTTGTCCGTTTGCCAATGTGTAGTTCCAGGTTCTTTAAGCATATTACCAGGCTACTGAAATTACCAGTAGTATTCATTCACCCTCCTATTTCAATACTCATCAGTCCACTCGAATCAGTAGTGGGGCTATGTGTCTCTATATAAACACTGCTACCACTGATACCACCTTGTAAAATACTCATTTGCAAGCCTACACTTTGATTTAGCACTAAACCTCCAGTGGAATCTCGTATCACTGCTTGAAAACTCATTTTGTTAGGAGATTGAGCCTGTGCAAAAGAACAACTCAAACAAAATAAGATTACATACATTAGTGTAAGGCGCATTTCAACAATAATTTTTTATTAATAATGTTTTGTTGCAATATAGTGTATTAGGTTTAATATATACTACACCCACCATCATCAGTCAATAGGATCCTAGCTAACTTCAACCTTGGATACAT
>CALAZP010000018.1 GCA_937926355.1 uncultured Saprospirales bacterium | reverse complement strand
AATTACCCAATATACAAACCCTTGATTTGACGTTTTATCCTTCGGAAAGAGGTCCTTATAACTTTGATATTCCTGAGGGATATCCTGGTTATACCAGGGGGCTAACCTTTGTCGGGGAAGAAGCTGTTTTGAGAGACCCACAGACCAGGTGGGGTGGAATTATGCGGGCTATGACTAATAATGACTTTCAGTCTGCTAATATTGAGTTTTTAGAATTTTGGATGCTTAGTCCATTTTTAGACCCAGAGAATCCACTTAATCCGTCTCCTAATGTCAATGGGCAGCAAGGGGAATTATATATCAATTTGGGGAATGTTTCGGAAGATATCCTTAGAGACTCCAGAAAGTTTTTTGAAAATGGCCTTCCTGGACCGGCTAACCCGGATAGGAGGGTGGATCAAACCAATTGGTCGGTAGTACCGGTTGCTCAGCAAATCACCAGGGCATTTGATAATGATCCGGAGACCAGGAGTTTGCAAGATGTAGGTTTAGATGGGATGGATAATGAGTTAGAACGACAGGCTTTTGCCGACTATTTGGAGGCGCTAAAACAAGCCAACCCAATTGTGGCACAGAAAGTAGAGCAGGATCCGTCTAATGATGATTATCGCTATTATAACGATGCTGAATATGAGGCTACAGATGGCGTCTATGTGCGGTACAAACGATATAATAATTCGCAGGGTAATTCACAAGCTAATGCAGGAGGTAATCAGGTATCTTCCTCGACCAATATTCCAGATGCGGAGGATTTGAATCGAGATAATACGTTAAATGAGACGGAAGCGTATTTTCAGTATAGAATTCCATTAAGGGCTAATCCCCTAAACCCAAGGGAGTTGGATTTAAATAGAACCCCATTTATTACGGATAGGATTGAAAGTGAGGATGGAAGAAGAGTGTGGTATCGATTCAGGGTACCGTTGAATGGGCCTGAAAAAGTGGCTGTTGGGGGAATTAGGGATTTTCGGTCCATAAGATTTATGAGGATGTATCTCAATGGATTTGAAGATCAGGTTACTTTGAGGTTTGCTAGAATGGAGTTGGTTAGAAATCAGTGGAGGCGATATAATCAAGATCTGTCAGATGATACCTCTTGTAATCCAGAAGTTGATTTTGATGTAGATGCTGTCAATATTGAGGAAAACAGTTCTAGAGCACCCTTCAGTTATGTTTTGCCTGAGGGGATTCAGCGCGAACAATCTTTGGGTGTTTTCAATGCACTACAAAACGAACAATCGTTGACCCTCAATATTAAGGGGTTGTGTGAGGGGGAAGAAAAGTCCGTATTTAAGACGATTAATTTGGATACTCGTATGTATGAGCGATTAAAAATGTTTGTTCATGCTGAGGCCCTTAATGACTTGGTTATTGAACCTGGTGATATGAGTGTATTTGTGCGTCTGGGAAGTGATTTTAAGGAGAATTATTACGAGTATGAGATTCCTCTATTGATGTCTGATCCAGATAACTTACCTACGGCAACCAATACTTCGGAATACAAATTAGAGGTTTGGCGACCCGAAAATGAATTTGATGTTGCTTTAAAAGATTTAGTATCTGTTAAACAAAGGAGGAATCAAGTAGATTTCTCTCCAACGGAGGAGTATATAGAAACGGTTGAAAATGACAATCCCAACTTAGCACATCAGATAAAGGTGAAGGGTAATCCTAATTTGGGGTACGTCAAAATCGCGATGATTGGGGTGAGGAATAGGAAAGGTGGTGAGACTTTGCCTTTGAGTACGGAGGTGTGGCTAAATGAATTTAGATTAACTGGTCTGAATGAAAGAGGTGGGGTAGCTGCATTAGCCAGAATGGATGTTCAATTAGCTGATTTAGGAAATCTTACTTTGTCTGGCAATTATTCTAGTATTGGATTTGGTGCGATTGATCAAAAGGTACAGCAAAGGTCGAGGGAGGATATTTTTGGATATGATTTTGCTACCACTTTAGAACTAGGAAGGTTATTGCCTTCCGATTGGGGTTTTAGAATACCTTTTTATGGGTCTTTTAGTAAAAATGTTAGTACCCCTGAGTTTGATCCGTATGATTTGGATATAGTTTTAAAAGAAAAGATTCAGAATGCGGAAGTTCCTTTGAGGGATTCTATAAGAAATCAGGCAGTGGAATTAGTGACTTTAAAGAGTTATAATTTCACTAATGTCAGAAAGGAAGGCGGTGGCGGGAACCAACAGCGAGAGAATAGTGCGCCATGGGATCCATCCAATATCAGTCTCACTTATGGTTATACCGAAAGCAACGTATCTGATCCAATCATAGAATTAGACCAGAGAAAACGCTATAATGGGGGGTTGGATTACCGGTATAGCAGATCGGTCAAATATTTGGAACCTTTCAAAAATTTGATAAAAAGTGATGAATTTTTGGGGTTGTTAAAGAATTTAAATTTAAACCCACTTCCCAATTCATTTACTTTTTCAACCCTATTAGACAGGAGGTTTAACACCACCAAGTATCGTTTTACTGGATTGGATGAGCGCTACAGTACGTTTTACAATAAAAAATTTACTTGGAATAGGGATTATAACCTACAATGGGATTTTACGAAGTCTATAAAGTTTTCTTACAGTGCAAGTAATGCCTCTGTAATTGACGAGCCAGATGAATTAGAGATGGCTGAAGATCCTAGCATAGTGGATATCAAGCAATTTCGTCGAGACAGTATTATGAACAACATAAGAAATCTCGGTAGGTCAAAAAATTACAATCATACCGTATCATTAAGTTACACGCTTCCTATTCGCTACCTACCTTATATGGATTGGGTTAATATTAGGGGGCAATATCAATCGAGTTACGGTTGGACGGCGGCTGCATTAAACGTCGATAGTTTGGGGAATTTTATTCGAAACAGTCAAGATCGACAGTTAAGTGCTGATTTTAATTTTGAATCGCTATATAACAAAATACCGTACCTAAGGAGTATTAATAGAGGAGGTGGCAATTCAGGAGGAGGCAGCAATTCTAGGATGCCATCATCAACTGATTCAAGAAATGGAGGAAGGTCATCTAATTCAAGCAATGAGGGAGGGCCATCGGTTGTTGAGCGGTTATTGATTAGACCATTGTTGTTAATAAGGAATGCAAGAGTAACTTATAGGCAGAGCTATTCCACTTCAATTCCAGGGTTTATGCCAGAGGCCAAACTAATGGGGTTAAGTCCGGGATTTGATGCACCGGGATGGGACTTTGTAGCTGGATTACAGCCTAGGATTCGCGAACTGACTGAATCTGAATATGGAACTTCAAGAGATTGGTTAGGCGTAGCAGCTGGTAAAGGTTGGATCAGTAAGAGTGTCTTTCTAAATATGGAAGTCGTTCAGGATTATCAGGAGAATTTGGATATGAGAATGACTTTAGAGCCATTTAATGATTTTAGGATTGATTTGGAGGCAACCAGGAGATTTACGGAGACCCATACGGAATATTTTAAAGATACATTGTTAGACCAATTTGCAGAGTTCACGCATAATATTCCTAAGGATGTGGGTTCATTAACGGTTTCTTATTCTGCCTTAAACACGCTATTTAAAGATAGCAGATCGGAGATAATTGATTTATTTAGAACTTTTGAAAGCAATAGGGTGGTCATATCGAGGAGGATAGGAACTGGCAATCATTCAGATCCAGTACTCTCAGAGTTGGGATATACGGAGGGATATGGAAGGACCCAACAGGATGTCTTGATTCCTGCGTTTTTATCTGCTTATGAAGGAACAGATCCGCAATTTGTAGGCCTAGACGTTTTCGATATTTTACCGAAGGTGAATTGGCGATTAAGCTATAATGGACTCAGTAAATTACCTTTCTTTAGAGATATTTTTCAAAATTTTACGATTGATCATGCCTATAGATCTACGCTTACTGTAAATAGCTTTGGAACGGGATTGGATTATCTGAGAACTAGAAACGATGGGGGCGTTAACGAACTAAATGGTAATTTCTATCCAAGATTGGAAATGCCACAGATTGGTATTCAGGAATCATTTAGTCCTTTGGTAAGCATCAGTGCGACTACTAGAAGCGGGATGTCGTTAAGTTTAGACTACAATAAGGACAGAAACTTAGCAATGAGTTTTGTTAGCAATCAATTGAGCGAGACGCAGACTAAAGAGTTTGTAATTAGTTTTGGGTATTTAATGCGTGATGTAGATATTCCTTTTCTGACAGGAAAAGGTGGTGGTGCATTTGGGGGCAGTATGTTTGGTAATGATTTTGGCAGTACTCCAGCTAGAGCTGGGCAATTACAGGGTAAGGATTTGGATATCAACTTCAATTTAAGGATGCGTGATGATGTTACTTTCAATCATTTATTAGACCAGGGAATTATAGAACCCACGAGAGGAAACTATTCATTGAGTTTATCCCCTTCTGTAGAGTATAAAATGAATCAAAGGTTATCGTTGCGATTGTTTTTTGATTATAATAGAAATGTTCCAAAAACCTCGGCAGGGTTTCCAAGGACGGAAACAGCTGGTGGTATAATAGTGAGATTTGCCTTAAATTAGAATTTGTTAAAGTTTTCCTAATATTAAATCTTTTATCATTCTCACTACCTTTTTTATAGGGTAAACAATCAAAGGATGGACAGAAGAGTAATTTGGGGTATTATCGGACTGATGACTGCAGCAGTTGTTGGTTTGGTATGGTTGCAAATGGACCTGATTCGAACTGCTATTAAAGAAAATGAGGATCGTTTTGACAAAAACGTTTTCAATGCTTTATCTGCAGTAGCGGGAAGAATGGAATACGAGGAAATGAATAGGCAATTATATGCTTCGGTTAATGGATATGCTACTAATTACTTTAGGAGGGAGGTAATTAGCAAGCACAGGGGTTTCGTGTTTTCTGACCAACCACAGATTAACGAATTAATAAAAGAAAGTCAGTTGGTTCAACAGTTCATGGAAAACATCAATACCCCATGTGATTGCCCAGCCTGTTCGGCTAAAGCCAACGATCCGATAGAAAGGTTTTTCAATTACTTTCAGCAAGACAACAGGAATCAATTACCAGTTGAGGAAAGGGTTAATTTCAATACGATTCAAAGTACCATTGCCAAGGAGTTGAGCAATAGAGGTATTGACATTACCTTTAATTATGGTATTTTTTCTAGAGCAAATAATAATTTTGTAGTGACCAATGATGACGTTGCCGTTCGCACTACTTCTTGGCCAGCAGATGAAAAACCTAATACCCGCCAATTGTTCGCATCTAAGTACCGCGTTAACTTATTTCCCGGCGACGCTATCTCCCCGGGTTTATTAATGGTGTATTTCCCGCTTCGCACCAGTTATGTATGGAGTTCTTTATGGTTGAATTTCTTAGGTTCTATTGCATTTACGGGAATAATTCTTTTTTGTTTTGCCTATACTATTCAAGTGATTTTTAGGCAAAAGAAATTATCCGAGATGAAGAATGATTTCATTAATAATAT
Source organism: uncultured Saprospirales bacterium (assembly GCA_937926355.1). GTDB lineage: Bacteria > Bacteroidota > Bacteroidia > Chitinophagales > Saprospiraceae > CALAZP01. The sequence continues at coordinate 5,989 of CALAZP010000018.1, read as the reverse complement.
GACCCACGAATTTAAGACTCCTATAGCGACTATTTCATTGGCTTCAGATAGTATCATCAATCCATCCATTAATGGAAATCCGGATAAGGTATCTAGATTTGCGAATATTATCAAACAGGAGAATAGGCGAATGAATAATCAGGTGGAAAAGGTGTTGCAAATGGCTCAAATGGATAGGAATACGATTTCATTAAACCTAAAAGAAATTGACCTTCATGAAATCATTAAAGCTGCGGTGGAAAACTTTTCTCTTCAAGTGGAAGAAAAAAATGGAAATGTAACGTATGATTTGAAGGCTCAAAATTCAATTTTGTTAGGAGATTCTACCCATATTGGCAATGTAATCCACAATTTATTGGATAATGCCAATAAATATTCTCCTTCAGAGCCCAATATAGTGGTAGCTACTCAGTCCGCTCCGGGAGGCATAGAAGTTATTTTTACCGATAATGGAATAGGGATTGCTAGGGAAGACAGAAAATATATTTTTGATAAATTTTACAGAGTGCACACTGGTAATTTACATGATATTAAGGGATTTGGAATGGGGTTGAGTTACGTAAAAGCTATTGTCGATGCTCACGGAGGGAAAATTGAAGTTAAAAGTGATTTGGGAAAGGGGAGTACATTTACCGTTTTTCTTCCTTTTGGTAAAAAGTAAAAATTAATTTATGACAATTAAAGGAATAAAACTGTTGTTGGTTGAAGATGATAAGAATTTTGGAGATGTATTAAAATCTTATCTGGAGATGCATGATTACATCGTGGAATTAGCAGAGAATGGAGAAATAGGACTAGAGATGTTTAAAAAAGGGCAGTTTGATTTAGCCATTTTTGATGTGATGATGCCCAAGATGGATGGCTTTACATTGGGGCGAAAAGTTAGGGCGTTAAATCAGGAAATACCCATTATATATTTGACAGCCAAAACCATGAAGGAAGATATTCTTGAAGGTTTTAAAATTGGAGCGGACGATTACATGACTAAGCCTTTTAACTCTGAGGAGTTACTTTTAAGAATTCAAGCAATATTAAAGAGGAGCAAACAAGGGCAGCGGATTTTGGACGACAGAAAGGAGTTTGAAATAGGTAAATATCATTTTAATTTTCCGCTTAGAATACTTACATTTGTCGAAGAAGACGGGAAAGAGGAGAAGATTAAACTCTCTCCAAAAGAAGCCTCGTTATTAAGGATGTTTGCAATACACATTAATGATGTGTTAGAAAGGTCTGAAGCTTTAACTGAAATTTGGGGAGAAGACAACTATTTTACAGCTAGAAGTATGGATGTTTTTATTACCAAGCTGAGAAAATACCTTAGACAAGATTCATCAATTGAAATTGTCAATATTCATGGAAACGGTTTTCAGTTGTTGGTACATGAATAATTTAGAAGTTTAATTACTAAGAATAGTTTTTGGGATTATGATTAAGGTTGGGTAGCAAGCTCTTGCACCCGACCTTTTTTTATTCAACGATTTGGAAAATATGTATAAAGCAATAATCAAGCCCTTATTTTTTTTATTTCCCCCTGAGCTAGCCCATCAACTGACTGTATCCATATTCCGTGCCCTATTAAAAATACCCCTTCTCAATAGGATTATTCAATCGTTTTATCGAGTAGAACATCCACGTTTGAAAAGGTCTTTTTTGGGTTTGTCTTTTTCTAATCCAGTCGGGTTAGCAGCGGGTTTTGACAAGGATGGAAAGCATCTAAAAACGATGAGTGCACTGGGTTTTGGCTTTTTGGAAATAGGCACCATTACCCCAGTCTCTCAAGCGGGAAATCCCAAACCAAGGTTGTTTAGACTACCTAAAGATGCAGCTTTAATTAATCGTATGGGATTTAATAATATGGGCATTGAGTCTTTAATAGATCGATTAAAAAAAAGGCCTAAAAATTTAATAATTGGAGGAAATATTGGAAAAAATAAAGACACCCCTCAAGAGGAGGCATTGAATGATTATGGCCAATGTTTTAGGCAGTTGTTTCCCTACGTGGATTATTTTGCAATTAATGTTAGTTCTCCTAATACTCCAGGACTAAGGCAGTTACAAGAAAAAGAACCTTTAGAACAATTACTATTCTACTTACAAGCGTTAAATAAGGAATTAGGAGGTAAACCCATTTTATTAAAAATTGCTCCGGATTTAAACTTTGAGCAATTAGATGATATTCTTCACATTGTCGAAAAAACTCAATTAGATGGTGTAATAGCTACAAATACCACCATCTCCAGATCAGATTTAACAACTTCCCCTTTGATTGTTAAGGAAATTGGCCAAGGTGGATTAAGTGGAAAGCCACTTACCCAAAGGGCAACGGAGGTAATTCGTTATTTAAATCAAAAATCAAAAGGTCAGCTTTTTATTATTGGGGTTGGTGGAATTTTTTCAGCTGAAGATGCTCTCGAAAAAATAAATGCTGGAGCATCTTTAATACAAGTTTACACCGGGTTAATTTATGAAGGCCCTTCATTAGTAAAAAAGATTAATAAGGGAATTTTAGATAGCTAATTTTTTCATATTCATAAAATTCTGTTGGCATCCTTTTTGAAAGGACATCATTATCTGGAAAAAGAATAATGATTAAAACACAATTTTAAGAAAGTGATTGATAAGGAACGCAAGTTAACCCCCCCCGATGTGAGAGTAGTATTAGTGGCTTTTTGTATCATCGTCTTGATTTTAAACATACTGTCGAGTTATCCCATTAAAAGCAGCATATGACTTTGCTAAAAGATAATACCTAATCGAAATATCAAAGAATTTTGATTGTCGATAGCATTTTCTAAAGGTTCTCGATCGGGATAACCTCTTGAAGGATCAAAAACGATTCCTGTATTGTTGGTTACATCAGTAAAAGATTTTTGGAAATACAGGCCAAATAAAAAGGACATTTGTCGGTTAATTTGGTAATTGCCCCCTGCCCCTAACCGGTAAGCTAAGGCCATTCCATTGACCTCATCTTTGATAGTAAAAACTTCGGTGGCATTGGGCAATCCTGCTCCGATTATTTTCCCTTTGGCTTGGGTTCTGATATTGAAGATGAATCCAGGCTCTATAAAATAACTTAGGTATCCTATTGGAGTAGTTTTAAGTTTCAATCCAAAGGGAATCTCAAGGTACTGAATGCGGTATCTTAGTTTAACTTCATCAGGCATTTCAGCATAGGCATCACCAAGGTTACTTAATCGCCAGTATTTTCCACCCCATTCATGTTGAAGGGTACCACCCACGCCAAAAGCAAATCCAATTCCGGTTGTGAGGGCATAATGTTCTTTGAAATACCATTCACCAATCATTCCCGTATGAAGGCCTAATTTTGATTTAACACTATTAATTTTGTTGTCTTGGCTATTCATCCAGTTAATAGATGGACTTAAGTGAACCCCTATTTTTAAATCTCTATATTGATTTTGAGCCTTACTTAAAAATGAAAATGCAATTAGAAAAAATAAGGTAGAACCTGCAATTTTTTTCATGGAAGGTGGTTTTAAAGGAAATAACGATATAATGGTAAAATTTATTAACGGCAAGGTTTTAATAGCTGGACTATTGCTCCTATTGTTGGCCTGTGAGAAGGAAAACAAAATAGAAATACCTGATGTCTCCCATATCGAGGTCTCCGCTGATATTAGGAGATTTGAAGAGGATTTATTTGCTATGGAACCCCCATTGAATGAAAAAGATTGGGATGATTTACACGAAAAATATCCTGTCTTTCTGCCCTTATTTGTTGATAAAGTTCTTGGAATGGAGGGTCAACTTTTGTCTAATGGGGATAAAATAAAATATCTGGAAGGCTTTATTAGTTTTCCTGAATTGATGAAATTGAAAGAAACAGTTGAGACGCAATACGGAGATTTCATGGAAATGGAGGCCTCTTTTAAGCAGGCCTTACAATACTACCAGTATTATTTCCCCGAGGCTAGAATTCCTTCTATAACTACCTACTTATCCGAGTATAATGTGGCGGCATTTATATATGGCCAAAACCAGCTGGCTGTAGGTTTAGATTTTTTTTTAGGAGCGGATTATCCCTATCGGGAAAAAAATCCCAATAATCCCTCGTTCTCTGACTATTTAACTCGAAATTTTACTAAAGATTACTTGGTTTCTAAAACCATGTCTGCGCTTATCGATGACTTGGTTGGAAATGGTCCTAGTCGTACTTTACTTGAGATGATGGTTCAAGAAGGAAAGAAGCTATTTCTTTTGGATCGCATTTTACCTACAGAAAGCGATACGATAATTATGGAGGTCAGTAGTCAAAATTGGGAATGGTTAACCGATAACGAATTCAATATATGGGCGTTCTTTTTGGAAGAAGATTTACTGTACGACTCTGAATGGAGAAAAATAAGAAAGTATGTGGAATACAGCCCTAATTCTCCAGGAATGCCAGAAGAAGCACCTGGTAGAACGGGTGCTTTTATTGGTTGGAAAATCGTCCAAAATTATATGGAAAGGCACCCGGAATTGACCATACAAGATTTGTTGGAATTAAAAGATGCGCAGGTAATCTTATCTGAGTCTAGGTATCGTCCGAAACGGCAATAAATAATAGATATTTGATTAACTTGCATTAAGTAAATAAATTATCGATGACCAAAAGAGCTATACCTCTTGTTGACCTACAGAAATTTACCCAAGGTGACCAAGTAAGTCGGCAGGAATTTGCCACTGCTATTGGAACAGCTTTTAAAGAAATAGGATTTGTTGGGGTAATCAATCATGGAATACCCAAGGAGTTAATTGATAGATTTTATCAAGTTGCCAAGGCTTTTTTTGCACTCCCAGACGAAACAAAACGAAAATATGAGATTGAAGCCCTTGCAGGGCAAAGGGGGTATACTTCTTTTGGCAAGGAGCATGCCAAGCAGTCTGAATATGCTGATTTGAAAGAGTTTTTCCAAATTGGACAAGAAGTTGAAGGGGGAAATCTAGAGGAATATCCTACTAATATTCATGTTAAGGAGGTAGAAAATTTTACATCTACTGGGATGGAATTGTATAAAAGTTTTGAAAAGGCAGGTGGGGCACTCTTGAAAGCTATAGCTATTTTTTTGGGGTTGGATGAGCATTATTTTGAGTCTCATATTAAGGATGGCAACAGTATTCTGAGAGCTATTCACTATCCTCCAATAACTAGAGAACCAGCCTCTGCTATTCGAGCCGAACAGCATGAGGATATCAATTTAATCACTTTATTAGTAGGTGCATCTGCAGGAGGCTTAGAAATTTTAGATGCCAATCAGAAATGGTTACCCATTATCCCTGAAAATGACGAAATCGTTATTAATGTTGGAGATATGCTACAACGGCTTACCAATAATTATTTGAAATCGACTACCCATAGAGTAGTGAATCCTCCCAAAACAGAGTGGCACCTGCCTCGACTTTCCATTCCATTTTTTTTACACCCCAAAAGTAATATGGATTTAACCTGTCTGCCCCAGTGTGTAGACGAAAACAGACCAACTGCGTATCCTCCTATTGATGCAGGGACTTATTTGTGGGAAAGATTGAAAGAGATTGGATTAACTAAATAACTTTAAAATCTATTTACCAAAAACCCTAAATTTGCTAAAACACCTTATAACTATGGATATGATTGTTCTATTTAATTTTTTCGGGCCTGAAATGCTCGTTATATTCTTCGCTATTTTACTTTTATTTGGTGGCAAAAAAATTCCTGAACTCATGAAAGGGATCGGCAAGGGAATTAAAGAATTTAATACAGCTAGGTCTTCCTTGGAAGAAGAGCTTAAAGAGGGAATGAAGGAATCCGAAAAGAAGAAAATCAAAGAAGAAAATAGCGAGGCCTAATACCAATCTAATTAGTTCAGATTTAAAGAAACTTGTGTTGTAGGAAAGCTGAAAAATTCAACAACTGGGTTTCTTTAAATCGGGGCCCCATTAGTTGAAATCCTAGTGGCAATGACGATTCTTCGTGAACCCCAGAAGGAATAGATATGGCCGGAAT
>CALAZP010000017.1 GCA_937926355.1 uncultured Saprospirales bacterium | reverse complement strand
CGCGACCTCTGGAACCACAATCCAGCGCTCTAACCAGCTGAGCTACAACCACCATAATTAAGCGGAGCAAATATAAAAAATTCCCTTTTAGGGAAATCCTTATTTTTATTTTTTTTATTACTTAATTAAATAATTAGCTTTCAAATCACCAATTATAATTTGATCAATCTGTTACCTAGAAACCAAAATTCCCAAGAGAGGCTAGTGAACCCTAGCCCTACAATGGACTCAAATTATGAAAAATAAACTGATGGACAATGAATTGAGCACTAATGAATTAGTAAGATATTCAAGGCATTTATCCCTTCCTGATTTTGGAATTGAAGGTCAATGCAAACTTAAAAACACGAGCGTTTTAATTATAGGTGCTGGTGGATTAGGCATACCACTATTACAATATTTAGCTGCTGCTGGAGTAGGAACCATTGGAATCATAGATTTTGATCAAATTGAAATTTCCAATTTGCAAAGACAGGTTATATATGAAACAAAAGATGAGGGATTTTTGAAAGCAGAAACGGCAGCTAAAAAGATTAGAAATTTAAATCCAGAAATTCGAGTTAATTGTTATCCTGTTTTATTAGATCGCAACAATATTTTTTCCATTTTCGAAAATTATGACATCGTTGCAGATGGATCTGATAATTTTCCTACTAGGTATCTAGTTAATGATGCCTGTGTGATTATGAAAAAACCATTAGTATATGGTTCTGTATTTAGATATGAGGGGCAAGTTTCAGTTTTTAATTATTTAGAGGAAAATGGGCAATATGGACCTAATTACAGAGATTTATTTCCCGAACCACCTCCACCCCATGTGGTCCCCAATTGCGCGGAAGGAGGAGTTCTCGGTATTCTACCTGGAATTATAGGAAATCTTCAGGCGGCCGAAGTAGTGAAAATTGCCTCCGGGATTGGCACGACTCTATCTGGTCAATTATTAATTTTTGATTTTTTATCAAGCACTTTTCATAAGTTTAAAATCAGAAATAGCTGCATAAAAATCAAAGAATTAATAGATTACGAAAACTTTTGTAACACTGATAAAAATATGGAAAAACAAATCAAATCTATAAGCCCAGCAGATCTCAAAAAACTTTTAGAAGATAATCCACAGACTATATTAATTGATGTGAGAGAAGCTTATGAAAAAGATATTGCGAATATTGGGGGGCAATTAATTCCTCTAGGTGATATCCCTAACAGGAAAGAGGAAATTTTAAATCATTCCAAGGTGATTTTCTATTGCAGAAGCGGAAGAAGAAGTGCAGAAGCTATCAGGCTGTTAAATGCAAATGAGCAAGAGTACGAGTACCTGAATTTGGAGGGTGGTATTTTAGCTTGGGCTGATAATATTGATCCGTCAATAACTAAATACTAAACCAACAAATTACATCCCCGAATATCTGAAAAGTCTATTCTACCTTTAACTTCAAATTGCCCCCCTATTCCTTGCGCACCTAAATCTTCCGTGGCAATAAATGCAATTGTATCTAAATTTAGGAGATCGATAATATTAATTCCACCATTTGTTCCGTTCTTTACATAGCCGAAGGGATTGGTCAAATCCCTTATCAAAATCTTCATAAATGGGGTACATTCAAACTTTCCCGCTTCTTTTGAATAAGCTTGGCTCAATAGTTCAGTCATTCCATATTCAGAATGTATTCTAGACACGCCAAAACCATTTTTTAACCTATTGTGCAAATCAGACCGGGTTAATTCCTTTCTCCTTCCCTTCATCCCACCTGTTTCCATGACTATAAGTTGATCTCCAAATTTCGTTTCAACTTTTTCAACAAAATCTAATAAGGCGAAACTAACTCCAAAAAGTAATACTTTCTCTTTTCCCCACTCCAAATGATTTATTATTTCTTGGACAATTAATTCATAGTCCCTCAAGAAAAAACCACTTTTGGGAAATTTACTTTTTCCGATAAAAGTATCAATCATATAAATTAAAGAAGATCCTGTCTGTTCTAAATAGGAAGGCAATAATGCTAAAATCAAATAATCTTCTATCGGGCCATAAAAATACTCGAATCCCTTTTGAGCGTTTGTACTATAACCTTCCAAATCCCGAATAAAATGCTTGCTAGTATTAGATTGAGTAGTTCCACTACTTGAAAAGTAGGTCTGATGGTTCCACTCCCCTGTTTTTACCACGTGTGACTTAAAAAATTCTATTGGTAAAAAAGGTATTTCATCTAAACTATTGGGATTAATATGTTCTTTATCTATTAATTGTAGGAATTGATGATATAATAAATTGTATTTTTTTTGGTAATTAAAAATTTCAAATGCGATTTCTTCAAATTGATTCTCATCAAAATTTGTTAATCTTTTAACTAATCTATTTCTTAATTCAGATTGATTCATCCTAGATTATTCCTTAACTGTTAAATTTACAAATAAACCTTTGGCCATGATTTTCAAAAGTAAATTCTTGCAATTCAATTTGATTTATTTGGTAATATTTGGATGCGCCAAACCCCCAAATTATCCTAATGAACCAATAATTACCTATGAAGGTTTGAATAAAAAAGTGATTGCGCAGGGCAATGCAAATGCAGAACCAGATACCTTAAAAATACAATTCTCTTTCACAGATGGCGATGGAGATATAAGTTTTCCAAATGATAGCATTGATATTTTTTTGTGGGATAGCAGAGACGGCACCAAACTACCCTATCGCTTACCACAAATCTCATCTCAAGGAGTCGGTAACGGAATATCTGGAACAATAACCGTTAAAATTCCAAATAAACTTCAAATCTGTTGTACTTTTCCCAATGGAGCCACTCCTTGCACAAAAAGTGAAGAATTTCCTACGGATACTTTTTCATTCTTTATACAAATGAGAGATCGGGCAGGTAATTGGAGTAATACCGAGAAAACAGATGTAATAACTGTTCTTTGTGACTAAAGAATTAAATATTATGCATCAATTAGCTCCTTCTGAACTTATTCTTACCAATCAAAGGGTATATCATTTAGGATTACATCCTGATGATCTTGCTGAACTTATCATAACTGTTGGAGATCCCGATCGAGTAAAAATGGTTAGTAAACATTTTGACTGTGTTGAAATTCAAATAAAAAACAGAGAATTCGAAACACATACTGGGTACATAGGCAAGAAGAGATTATCTGTGATATCTACAGGAATTGGTACAGATAATATTGATATTGTGCTAAATGAATTAGATGCATTAGTAAATATCGACTTAGATAATCGAGTTTATAAAACAATAAGAAAAGTTCTTTCTATTGTAAGGATTGGAACATCTGGAAGTATTCATTCTTCTGCAAATATTGATGATTTTCTGGTATCTATTGATGCGTTGGGTCTAGATGGATTAATGCACTTTTACAATTATCAATATTCTGATAGGGAGCAAGATTTAAGAAATAATTTATTGGCGTACTTAAGTGGTGAACAAATTGTCCTACCCACAGAGCCATATATGGTAAGTAGTAGCGATAAATTAATACGACAATTAAAGAATGATAATTTTAAAAAAGGGATTACACTAACCGCACCAGGTTTCTATGCCCCACAAGGAAGAATTTTAAATGGAAAAACAAAGTTTTCAAAAGAGACCATCCAAAAAATGACTCAATTTAATTTTCGGGGTTTAAATTTGACTAATATTGAAATGGAAACGGCTGGTATATATGGACTTGCTAACTATCTTGGACACCATGCCATTTCATTTAATGCCATTTTAGCTAATAGGTGGGAAGGTAATTTCAGCAGTAACCCTTCCCAAACCATTGAAAATTTAATCAAAAAAGTATTAGCCTTAATGGTAGCTGAATAGGTATTAACTATTGGCTTTCCTATGATCATCTAAAAACTTCTCAAGTCCAATATCTGTTAAAGGGTGGTTCAATAAACCTAAAATTGAATCTAAAGGACAAGTCACTACATCAGCACCGGCTAGGGAAGCATCCACAATATGTTTGGCATTCCGGATGGAGGCTGCTAAAATCAAAGTATCGAAATCTTGAATGGCATAAATTTCAGCAATCTGAGCGATCAAACCAATTCCATCCCAATTGATATCGTCTACTCTTCCAATAAAAGGAGAAAGATAGGTTGCACCAGCTTTAGCTGCTAATATTGCTTGACCAGCTGAGAAAACCAATGTGCAGTTGGTTTGAATTTCTTGAGAATTAAGATAGCTTATAGCCTTAATTCCATCCTTAGTCATAGGAATTTTAACCACGATATTATCTGCTATTTCTGCAAGTTCCATTCCCTCCTTAATCATTCCTTCATAATCTGTAGCTATAACTTCAGCACTAACAGGCCCATATACGATATCACTAATGCTTTTGTAATGTTTCCTAATATTGTCTATTCCTGTAATACCCTCTTTGGCCATTAAGGAGGGATTCGTGGTAACGCCATCTAAAATCCCTAAATCATTCGCTTCTTTTATTTGATTGAGGTTGGCTGTATCAATAAAAAATTTCATGGATTAAGATATTAATTGATTAAAAGTATGATTAATTTATTTTTCTTTTAAATTTGCGCAGCGGGCGGCACACGACCAGCTCCTTCTGAATCCCCCCAGGTCGGAAACGAAGCAAGGGTAGGAAGTTGTAGCGGTGTGATGTGTTCGCCCGTGTTTTTTTTAGTTATTTGGTATTATACCAGTTTTTTCCCCAAAGTAAACCGTAAATTTTTGCATATCGTTAGCTAATTGAGTGTTACTTGTAGCTTTAAGATAAGTGTCAGCCATCGATCTCATAGTTTGATAAATAAATCTATCCATTTCCATAATCTGCATATCCTTCGTCCACAGGTCAATTTTTAAAGTCTCCAAGGTATTTTGATCAAATACTGAAAGTAACATTGCCTTTGCCTGATGTTTACCTTGATTAGGGTTAGGCGTATCATCAGATTCCCATTCAATCTTTAATGGGATATTGGAATCTGTAAGTCCAACATTAATTTTAATTTCTGAATTTCTACTAATTTCATCTTTCATTACTTAATTTTTTTGTGTTTTAACCGAACAGAATTTCCAATAACAATTAAATCTGAGAATGCCATAAATGCTGCACCCCACATAGGATTTAAATATCCAAGAGCCGCGATTGGAATGGCCACCAAATTATAAGAAAAAGCCCAAAATAAGTTTTGTTTAATGGTTTTAAGTGTTTCACAACTTATATCAAAAGCTTTGTTCAAACTTTCCAAATTACCATTTAGTAAAACCATTTTAGCTGAATCGATTGCTGAATTAGAAGCCTCGCTCATAGAAACGCCAATAGTAGCTGCTGCAATTGCAGCAGCATCATTAATGCCATCACCAACCATAGCAGTAGGAGTTTTTTCTGATAAAGTCTTGATAATATTTACTTTTTCATCAGGTTTCTTACCATAATAAAAGGTTGAAATTCCAGTTAGAATACTAACTTTTTCCACCTTTTCTTTTTGGTCTCCACTTAAAATTATAGGGTTTAACCCCTTGTCTTTTAATTTTTTAATAGTTGAATTAATATTCTCTTTTAGATGGTCCTTTAATTGGATAGCTGCAAGTAATTCATCATTTTGAGTCAAGAATATAGTATATTCTTTGAAATCATTATCAGTAATGCCTACAAATTCCTTGGATCCAATTTTAAATACCATTTCCTCTGAATTATTAGCAATTAATCCTAATCCACTTTTCTCTTTAACCTTTAAATTCAATTCCAAAAGTCCAGGAGAAATTTGCTCAAAATATCTCACCAAAAATTTTGCTATTGGATGACTTGAATGTCTCTCGAGGACAACAATTAGCCTGTTTATATAATTTTTATCCTTACCAAAATATTTAATTGAATCTATTTCAAAATCCCCCGTAGTTAGGGTACCAGTCTTATCAAATACCATATTCTTTATACTGGCAAATAATTCAATGGTCAGTCCACCTTTTATCAACACTCCATTTTTAGCCAATCTACTCACGCCAACCATTACAGCGGTAGGTGTAGCTAATCCCATCGCACATGGACAGGAAATAACTAAAACTGCAATACTATTCATTATGGAATCTTTGATTGATTGATCGAATAGCCAATAATTGCCCAAAAAGGTAAGTAGGGCAATGATCAGAACTGTTGGAACAAAAATTGAACTAATTTTATCAGCTGTTTTCTGAATATTGGGCTTCTCCTCTTGTGCTCTTTTGACTAATTCAATTATCTGATTTAAAAAAGTGTCTTTCCCAATATGTGTCACCCTCATTTTTATATTTCCACTAATCAAAGTCGCACCACCTACAATCGTCTCTCCTTCGTTTTTATCCACTGGAATGCTTTCTCCTGTAATGAGAGATTCGTCAAAACTTCCTACTCCATGAGTAATTATCCCATCCAAAGGAACTTTATCACCCTCATTGACCACTAAAACATCACCAATTTTTAGTTCTTCAATATTTATTTGGATTACAGTACCTGATGACAATAGACAATTAGCAGTCGTAGGTTGTAGATTACTTAATGTTTTAATAGCTGATGTAGTACCTTTAACTGCCCTTTTTTCAATCCAATTGCCCAATAAGACTAGCGTGATAATTGAAGAGGAAGTTTCAAAAAACAAATAAGAAGGTTCGTTTAGAATCAAACCTATAACACTGTAAAAAAATGCTGCAGTAGATCCAACAAATATGAGCACATCCATATTTGTAGATCCATTTAGGACAGCACCCAAAGCACTTTTTCCGAAATACAAAAAACCTATAATAAAAGGAGGTAAAGTCAACAATAATTGAACCCACCCAATCTCCAAAAACGGAATGGGACTTCCAATTATCATCAATATATGGTTCATTATTAAAGGTGCCGTAAATAAAGAACTGATTATAATTTTAAATTGAAAATTACCCTTAGGGTGTGCTTCATCTTCCACTTTGTACCCTAATTTTTCGATGGTAAGTTTTATTTCTTGAGCGGTTGCAATGGAATCATTGGGTTCATAAAAGACTTCATCAGTATGGAAATTTACAAAAACCTTTTTTAGTCCTTTTTTCTCTAACACTTTAATTATGCTGTTGGCGCAATTAGCGCAATCCATTCCCGACACATGAAGCTTCACTCCTTTTGCATTATTCATCCTTCTGTATGCTTTTAAAATATTTTATATTTGTAGAACAACTTAAAAAAAAATTAAGATTCAAATGAAAACAAGAAATTACATCTACATACTAATGGGCTCTTTAATGGGGTTATCATGTTCACCTTCTAATGAAACCAATATGGAGGAAACTTCCTCAAATAAATATACCTTAACCGCATTTGATCCCTCTGCCTCATTTCCTGAAGCCAAAATAAATCAATATGGTTATGAAAATGGGAAATTTACTTATGAAGTGGAAAATTATATTTTGGGAGAGCAAACTTCCGATGCTGAGCTTAAAATGTGCGCTAATTCAGGTAGCGGCCAACATATTCACCTAATTATTGATACCCTTCCATACATTGCCAAATACGAAACTGAATTTGAACAAATAATTGAACCAGGAGAACATTTCATTTTATCTTTTTTGTCCAGATCCTATCATGAGAGTATTAAATCGCCGAACGCGTTTAAAGCAGAAAAAGTAACTGTATCTGAAAGCGGTTCTTTTGAAGCAAGAGAAGATATTTCTGAAACCATGCTATTTTACAGCAGACCTAAAGGTACCTATATAGGTGTTCAGGAAACTGAAAAGGTTATGTTAGATTTCTATTTACTTAATACCAGGTTAAGTGAAAACGTTAAAATAGAAGCCAAAATAAATGGTGAATCCCATCTTATAGAGGAGTGGCAACCATATTATGTGGAGGGCCTTCCGTTAGGGGAAAACACCATTACTTTGACCTTAGTTGATGGAGAAGGTAATGCGATAGATACTCCTTTGAACCCGGTAACAAGAACATTCACATTAAAAGAAGATCCTGCTCAATCTAATTAACCAAACTAAATTTATCTACCCATATTGGAAGACCGTTCATTTGGAATGACTCAGAATCAACGGTCTTTCCCTCTATAATTATGGATTTGCCGCGAAATTGGCCTAGTTTTTCTTGTAAATTAACAGGGTAGTAAATATCTTCTTTATCGCTTTTCAAAACAAAAATGCCACCTTCAAGATCGAGATAAAGAACCAATACCTTTTGGATTAATTTCATGCTAAAAGCTATTGGCTATAGCAATAAAATCTTGAGCATTTAAAGAGGCACCACCAATTAAACCGCCATCAATATCATTTTGAGCAAATAACTCTTTAGCATTATTGGGTTTGCAACTACCTCCATACAGAATAGGTACAACATTAGCGGCTTTCTCCCCTTTCTCCTCTTTTATAAATTGCCGAATAGAAGCATGCATTTCTTGGGCTTGTACAGGGGAAGCGGTCTTTCCAGTTCCAATAGCCCATACAGGTTCATATGCAATAATAACCTCAGCAGCATCCACATCTTGAAGGGCTACCTTAAGTTGTTGAGTAACTACTTGCACTTCAATACCTTTTTCACGTTCGTCTAAAACTTCACCACAACACAATATGGGAACCAGGTTAGCTGCTAAAGCCGCTTTAACTTTTTTGGAAATTATTTCATCGGTTTCGCCAAACAAAGCTCTTCTTTCTGAATGACCAATTATAACATGAGTAACCCCTTGAGATTCAAGCATATCAGGTGCAATTTCACCTGTAAAAGCTCCTGATTTTTCAAAATGACAATTTTGTGCACCTAGATGAATTTTGTGGGAATTTTCAATTACACTACCCACTTGACTAATTGAGGTAAAAGGAGGACATACCACCAAATCTATAGAAGAATTATGAGATGATTTGGTAACAATATCATTAATCAAATCTATTGCATTGGTTTTATCCAAATTCATCTTCCAGTTTCCTGCAACAATTTTGGCGCGGTTCATATAGTAAAAATTAAAATAATGAATGGCTAAAATAATATAATTTTAAATCAAAAAGCAACCTATGGAATTTGGAAAAAGTTGGCAATTGAATGAGGTTGATTATACATTTCCTGAAACTGACCTACAGAACATAGAAATATTAAAAAATTTTAGAATCAATAATAAGCCAACAGTTTTTTTGGGAACCACTAGTTGGGGAAACCCTGAATGGGTTGGAGAATATTATCAATCAAAAAATCCAAAGCACTTTTTAGAAGAATATGGCAGACAATTAAATACCATAGAACTAAATACAAGTTTTTACAGGATTCCGAGTTTGGAGACCTTACAAAGATGGTATCATCAGACTCCAGCTGATTTTAAATTTTGTCCAAAGGTATTTAAGCCCATTAGCCATGGGGGATTTTCGAACAAATCGTATTCATACATGGATACATTTGTTGAAACTTTTCAAATATTAAAAGGGAAACTTGGACCCTCCTTTATTCAAATTCCAGAATATTGGACTGCAGAACATTTACCAGTCCTACTAGATTTTTTAAAGAAATACCACAAAGAATTCGAATTAGCTATTGAGTTAAGGCATTTCAGCTGGTTTGAAGACAGCAACTTTCGCCATGAACTAGCTGATATACTTTCCTCTTTAAATGTTACTTGGTTGATGACAGATGTAGCTGGAAGAAGAGATGTTTTGCCAATGCTATTAACTGGTCCTAAAGCCATGATACGATTTGTTGGAAATGAGTTACATCCTACAGATTTCATTAGGATAAATGCATGGATAAAAAAAATTTTATTTTGGTTAGAACATGGGATTGAAGAAGTTTATTTTTTTGTCCATCAACCAAGTATTTTGAAATCTCCAGAATTAATGAGAATTTTAGAAAAAGAAATTAAGGCCTCCATGGACGTTAATATTAGAGGCCCTAAAAGAGTAGATCATGGAGCTGACCAAATGACTTTATTCTAAAAAACATACCATGTCATTCGAAAAAAATGTCATACAAGAAAGGGCAGAGCCAATAGATCACTCTGATAATTATCCTGATAATCTATTCATTTTAAGAGATTTAAGTTGGCTTTCATTTAATTATAGGGTCTTGCAAGAGGCTATGGACAAATCGGTTCCACTATTTGAGAGAATAAAATTCTTAGCTATTTATTCGTCTAATTTGGATGAGTTTTTTAGGGTAAGAATGGCTAATCATAGAAATCTTTTAAGAGTTGGAAAAAAAACCAAAAAGGAGTTAGAAATTTCACCTAAAGAAATGGTTCAAGAGATTCAAAAAATGGTCAATCACCAACAGACCGTTTTTTCAAATATATTTCAAAAGCAAATTACCCCAGCGCTTAAGAAGCATAACATCAGGTTATTGAGGAGAATGGATTTAAATGATAAACAAAAAGCATTTGTAGAGGCATTTTTCCAGGATCATATGCTGCCTTATGTTCAACCCGTATTGCTATTTAAAAATAAAATTAGACCTTTTCTCAATAATGCTGCGCTATACCTAGCTATTTTAATGGTAAGTAAAGAAGGGACTGATAAAAGCCATCAATACGGAATTGTAAAAATCCCCTCTGATCATTTGCCTAGGTTTATCAACCTACCTTCAACGGAAAACAGAAAGGATTTAATTATGGTAGACGATATTGTTCGGCATAGTATTTCATGGATGTTTCCAGGTTTCGAGATTATTGATACTTTTTCCATCAAACTAACCAGGGATGCAGAATTATACATAGATGATGAGTTTTCTGGAGATTTAGTTCAAAAAATAAAAACAAGTTTGTCAAAACGCCATGTAGGTCCGGCATCCAGATTTGTTTATGACAGAGAAATGCCTAAAGATTTTTTGATGGAATTAATGGGAGTATTTGGACTTGAAAAATTGGATTTATTAAAGGAGGGTCGTTATCACAATAATTTTGATTTCTTCAAATTTCCCGACTTCGGGATGGAACACCTAAAAAATACGCCTCAACCACCTCTTTCTTATACTCCTCTTGAGGAATCAACCGATTTTTTCTCTCAAATCTGTAAATCAGATCATTTACTGCATTTCCCCTATCATTCGTACGAATCTGTTATCCAGTTTTTTGAACGCGCAGCAAGGGATCCCAATGTGACTCACATTAAGATTACCCAATATAGAGTGGCTAAAAAATCAAGAATCATGCAAGCCTTGATGGATGCTGTGAAATTTGGCAAGCAAGTTACTGTTTTCATAGAGGTCAAAGCAAGATTCGACGAAGAGGCCAATTTAATCTGGGGAGAAAAATTAGAAAAAGCTGGCGTTACGGTACATTATAGTTTTCCTGGAGTTAAGGTCCATGCAAAAATAGCAGTCATTAGAAGAATGGAATCCGAAGGCCCTCAATTGTACACCTACTTTTCTACAGGGAACTTTCATGAAGATACCGCAAAAATATATAGCGATTTTGGACTATTTACCACTCATTCAGAAATGTGTAATGAAGCCGCCAGAATTTTTTCGTTTCTGGAAACCGTAAAAATTCCTGAGGTTCCATTTCAAAACTTATTGGTTGGTAAATTCAATCTTCGAAAAAGACTTGAGGACATGATTGATTATGAAATCAACCAAGCTAAAGCAGGCAAAGAAGCCAGTATTATTTTAAAAATGAATAGTTTACAAGATCGTCCAATGATTGCTAAACTATACGAAGCAAGTCAGGCTGGAGTTAAAATTAAATTAATCATAAGAGGAATTTGTTGCCTTAATGCAGGCGTTCCAAATTATAGTGAAAATATAGAGGCTATAAGTATTGTTGATAGGTACCTTGAACACGCAAGGATATTTAATTTTTATCATGGTGGAAAAAATCTAATTTATCTCTCCTCAGCAGATTGGATGACAAGAAATCTCTCCCATAGAATTGAAACTGCTTTTCCCATTCTGGATCCAAACCTAAAACAAACTATATTAGATTTAATCTCTATACAGTTAAACGATAATGTGAAGGCAAGAAGATTAGACTATCAAAATCTAAATGAATATAAATTAGGAATTGCCGATTTACCTTTTAGATCTCAAACAGAAACTTATTTCTATTTCAAAAGAAAAATTTGATAGCATTACATGGGCTTTAATTTAGAATTCACCTCAGCTAAATCCATCTAAAAAATAAAATATACCCAAAAGCACATTGAAAATAATGAAGAAATTCAAATAAATAATCAAAAAATATACGTCTCTTTTTTCAAAATGAAATTAGTTTTATTAGATTTGCATCGCTTTAGAATCAAGCGGATGTAGCTCAGTTGGTAGAGCGTAACCTTGCCAAGGTTAAAGTCGCGAGTTCGAGTCTCGTCATCCGCTCAAAAGCCTTCTAATGTGAAGGCTTTTATTTTGCCCGGATGGTGGAACTGGTAGACACGCAGGACTTAAAATCCTGTGGCCATTGCGGCCGTGCGGGTTCAAGTCCCGCTCCGGGCACATTTTTTTCCTTAACTTTTCGCTTTTGCATTTCCTTGCTCTCTGAAGTTGATCCAGACAGCAAGTAAAATCAAGCTACCTCCTCCAAACATATTTAGAGTTGGCATTTCGTCAAAAAACAACCACGCACCTGCTATCCCATATATGGGCTCTAAAAAAGTAGTCATACTTGCTGAAGTTGCCGTAACAGATTTCATACCTGCTATGAATAAGGTATGTGCCAGTGCAGTGAAAATTAGACCTAGTGCAGCCAATTGTACGACGGTGAATACGCCTACTTGGATTTCTGATAAAAAAATAAGGGGTAAAAGAGAGATGAAAGCAATTAAATCCTGGTAAAAAGAAAGAGTTATTGCATTTATTTTTAACAAATTCTTCTTGTTTAGTACCGTTAATAAAGCGAACGTAAAACCTGATATTAAACCAACAAAAGCCCCTAAATAGTAGTCTGTGGTAATGTTAGTTTCACCTATCATTATCAATATTCCAACAAATGCAACAACGGCCATTAACATATTTTTCTTTCTGAAGGCTACATGTAAGAATAAAGGCTCTATTAAAGAGGTAAAGATTGGAAAAACCGAAAAAGTTAAAAGCCCAACTCCTACAGAGCTCAATCGAATAGCTTCAAAAAAGGTTACCCAATGTATGGCTAGTAAAATTCCAGGCCATATCAATACTTTATTATTTTCTAGAGTTTTTAGTTTGGATAGTGTTCCCTTTTTGAATATTCCAACGAGCCCTAAACCAATGACTGCAAAAAACAACCTTCCTAAAACTATAATATAAGCAGGTTGCTGAACCCATTTTCCAAATAAACCTGAAAATCCAAATAGCAAAACTGCTAAATGGATTTTCAAGTAATGAATAGATATTTTCAAGTTAATGACTTAAATTAATCAATCACCAACATAGATTTAGTTTCGGAAAAACCTTGATTGGTTTTCAAGGTATAGTACAACATGCCTTGTGGTAAATCCTTACTTAATAATTGTAAAATATGGTTACCCTTATTATAGTTACCCTGTAAAACCTTAATTATTTTTCCATTTAAATCAGTGATGGTAAACTCAATATAGCTTTCTTCTGGCAAGGTAAAACCAATATTGGTGGTATTTTTGAAAGGATTTGGTGCATTTTGTTCCAAAGCAAATGATGCCTCGCCTATTGCGCTAGAAGTAAAGTGAAGGCTCACGCCCATAGCCTCACCTAATAAATTATAGGCTTCAGCATTTAGATAGCGTGAGCTCACCTTCAACAAATCGCTCAATTTTGAATCTTCTTTAGCTTGGAATACCAAACCAAACATTTCATTATTTTTAGTATCACCATTCCAGCTTGTAAGGATAATTCCTTCTTCTATGAATCTGGTTCCAAAGTTTTCTTCTTTAGCAGTGATCTCCTGAATTTTTCTTAGTTCTAATTTCTCTGGATCAAACTCCAATGCAAACTGGTAACCCAATACTTTGGATGATTCAGCATCAAACCTTACGGTGTATTCTTTACCCTTTTCTAAAAAGATATCTTCTACTGTAAATTCAAATACTTCACCCGATCTAGGTTGAATATCCAAGGTGGCGCTGTTATTTACGTCTCCCACCTTAATAGCTACAAAGTCAGCGGTATTTACAGATTTATCTAAGTTGTTTATGTTCAAAACCTCAGGAAAATTATCTGCCCATGGATTTCTCGGGTTGGAAAAATTAAAGGATGTTGGGATAAATCTCCAGGTTTTGTTGCTACTAAATTGGTCAGAGATACTTAAAATGACCTTACGCATTTGTATTAAATCCAAAGTAGTGATGCTCTTAGAATTATTGACATCTGCTGCTATTAACTGATAAGGGCTGTCTAATGGTTTGACGCTAAGAATATGCTTACTGATTAGAACCATATCAAAGGTTGAAACTCCATTTGCCGCAGGCGTTACTTTTTTAGGGGTTATGGAGTAATCCATTCCCATAGTTAAATTATCAAACATAAAGTCACCATTATTACTGCTCATAACCATTCTGTTGTCAGAACCACTCATCACCAATTCCACGTCCTTTACTAATTCATCCTCTTCAGTAGTTACTAAGCCGGATATGGAGGCCTGTACAATGGTATTCGTGCTACAAGAATTCACATTGTCTTGAACATCTACGGTTGTGGAACAATAATCTCTGTTCCCCACTCCATCTTCCATCACTACATATACGGTAAACAAATCATCAGTTGCTGAGAGTAAATCCGTTGACGTAGATTCTGTAACATCTGTAC
>CALAZP010000016.1 GCA_937926355.1 uncultured Saprospirales bacterium | reverse complement strand
CCCTGCACAGTACCCCTGATTTTCTTGGAAAGGTGCCATTTTTGCAGGATCATATTGTCATTTTCTGCAGCCAAATCAAGTGCTTCCTCCCATTCTGCCATTGAGGAAAGGGAACCGGCAATGATATTAACACTCCTGCCTAATTTTCGTGGTTTTAGAATCCAATCTTCAGGGTTCGTTTTTGCTTTATCCAACAACTCCGGCTGCCGGTCTAAAAAATAAGTCTCTGCAAAGGCTTTCTGGATAAAAGCAGTTTCTTCCGCACTCAAGGCCTCGTTGGTGATTTCCTCTATGTTCACTAATCCAAAGAATCCCTTATCGTGCACGGTAAGCACAAGGCGGGGGTCGTTCAAAAGCGGTCGTTCCAGCATCGCTCTTACCAGGCAGATCGGTAGGTTGAGCCATTCCTCGAAAGTCAGTTCCGCCATAATTGCCGCTCCCTTCAGCCAAGCTGCTCCATGCTCCAGCCAATCTTCGTAGGAGCACATTTGCAAATTTATATTGGCATCACGTAAAAAGGAGGGTAGAAAATTGGATTCATTTGCCCGCAGATCATGACCCTGAATGATGATGAATCGATCAGCATCACCCATCCAATCCAAAAACTTTTCCTGCAAAGGCTCGGCATACGAGGTAGCGTTCAATCCATAAGCCTTCTCGTAATAAGGAGCCCGGTTGAGTGTATTCATCGCAACCGACCGGAAGTAAGCATTTAAAGGATAACGACAAGTCACTTCAATCAGACGGATTTCGTCTTCATTATTCACCACAAAGTCCGTCCGAAACGTGCCTTCCTGAAAGGGAATATCCTGAAGTTGCTTAAAAAAGGTTTTTACCACTTCACTGTGGGATAGATGCTCCTCTAAAGCTTTATAATTTGCATTTACGTGCCGCATCAGCTTGAGCATGATAGCCTGTGATTTTTTCAAGAAGCCAATTCGGCTGCCATCCATAAAAAGTGGCGCTTCATAAGTCCAAGGCTGGTACTTTTCTTCCATTAAGCCAATAAATGACTTGAAAGCCTCTTGTAGTGATTCAACGGGTTGTTTCTTACGCTCTTCCATAAATCTTTAAATTTTAAAGCCGTACTTCAGTGGGCTCCTTGCATATACATTAATAAGCTCCATGGGATGCTCCATACCCACAAACCAAAATTTATCACACCGATAAACGTTTTATCCCATCATCCAAAAGCATAGCCAGACTGTTTATATCATCCCAGCCAGTATCCTGATGCACTGGCAGGTTGAGGATACTTTCAGAAAGGTCAAGCATGCCCCTATATTCCGGCTTTTGAAGGGGTTCTATTAATCTGTAGTACAGCGCGATTAGAGGACAATTGCGTTCAATAAGCCAGAAATAAAGCTTTTCCCTAAGCCCATTTTCGATGACTACGGGATAATTATGAGGAATATCCTGCGATCCCAGTGTCTTGAGTTTTTTAACACCATTGATACGTTTAATAGCATGGTCCCACAATTCATAGTTCGCTCTTCTCTTTTTGGCTATCCCAGCGGCATCATAACGTAGAACTTCTTTGTATAAAGAAACTGAAACGTCTATTCTTTTGTATTCGAGTGGTTTTAACGATAGGTTATTTTGAACGACCAGTCCACCTGTGCTCAAAGGAAAAAACTTGTGCAAGGAATAGAAAACGTAGTCGCCATAATTTCCAGCATTTGAAAAATTAGACAAATGGTGGCTAAAGAGATGGGCGCAATCCTCTACAATGATGACATCGTGACTTCTACAAACGTCCACAATCTGTTTAATATTGGGGATAACAAAGCCAAAATAGTGGACTAACAGAACCAGGCTGTAGTTCTTTGATTTTAACATATTTTCAAAGCGCTCCATATTTAGGGACAGGTCATCATTTAGCTGGTAGAAGTTATGACGCACACCTAATTTAGATACGGGGTCGTAAATACCTGAGCCTTCACGCTTGGTTTCACCTATATAAGACGGCAGCAAAATCGTTGCACCAGGCTCCAGAGTCCTAAGAATGAGCTCCCACCCTTCCCGCGCTGAATTAGTCAAGTGCGCCTCTGTAGCGAAACGATCATTTTCGCATGCTTTTTTTCCAATCATTTGTCCGTGAGTTTATAATTATCGAGCATAAGATGAATCTCTTCCAAATCACAAAACATTAGAATGTCTATTATCGACATATTTGGTACAAAATATTCTGATAAATGCTGTTGGTATGGGATAGGCTTGACTTCTATGAAATTCAACTGAATGCCTGCATTCCTGTACTTCTCATTATCAAATAGTTCTTTACCTGCTGCCGGGTTGATATACATACTGGCCCCAAGCACCTTACTTATATTCAGCGCCCACTCATCCGGTGCATTAACGGTATCTATTTCAATATTCATCTCAGACCAGACCTTAATCGGAGTATTTATTTTTAAGTATTCACAGACTTTTATGAGAGCATACTGATTCAACTCAACAATTGAATTTGTATCTAATTCAAAAATCTCCCGCAGCAATCCTATCACTTTGTAGTAATTGGGTGCTTTTTTTTTGTAGGGTTTAAGCTGGGCAAAGATCTTGTCTTTCCAAGGTTCCTTATTCCTAATAAAAATATCTTCAATATTTGTGTTCCTGCGATGCTTCACCAAAGGCGCTTTTATATAGAGAGGCTCACCGTTAGCTTTTAATATCTGATTGCGCTCTATCCACCTATGCCTCATAAACTGAACCGTATCTAATAACACGAACAGATCGACTTGATTTATTAATGTAAAATATCCCAGATAGGGGAAAAAATAGGGCTGCATTATTCCTAACTTCGTTATCTCTTTTTTATACATTG
>CALAZP010000015.1 GCA_937926355.1 uncultured Saprospirales bacterium | reverse complement strand
TTTGGTAAACTAGCCGGTAGTACTCAAGTAGAGGAGCTAGGGCAAATTGAAGCACCTATAATTCTGACCAATACCTTAGCCGTAGGTACTGCATTAAATGCTACCCTAAAATATCAATTGAGTTTGCCCAACATGGAAAATATCCGGTCAATCAATGTAGTGGTTGGAGAAACCAATGATGGTACTTTGAATGATATTAGAGGGATGCACCTCCAAGAAACAGATATCCTTCAAGCTATTACATCAGCTTCAAATTCTATGTTACAAGAAGGAAATGTGGGAGCAGGCACAGGGACCATTGCTTTCGGATATAAAGGAGGAATTGGTACTTCCAGCAGATGGCTTCCCCCAAAAATGGGTGGATACACCGTTGGGGTTATGGTCCATGCTAATTTTGGAGGCGTGCTCCAAATAGATGGAATACCTATCGGTAAAATCCTTAACCAGCATCCAATGAAAAATGCCTACCAAGATGTAGATGGATCATGTATGATGGTTGTTGCTACAGATGCACCTTTGGATGCTAGGAATTTAAAAAGACTAGCCCAAAGAGCTATGTTGGGATTAGCCAGAACTGGAGGTATTGCCAGTAATGGAAGTGGAGATTATGTCATCGCTTTTTCAACGGCTAAGCAGGCTCGCATTCCTTATCGCAATGACGATTTTTTGCTGCCTTCCGTTCAATACCTCCCGAACGATCGCATGAGTCCACTTTTTTTAGCTACCATTGAAGCCACTGAAGAAGCCATCTATAATGCATTGTTTGCCGCCGAAACCATGACAGGTAATGGGCATACCATTCCAGCTTTCCCTATAGATTCCTTGCTTCCCTATATTGACTTTAACCGGTGATTTTACCGATAGGTGATCTAATTTTATTGAAGGCTTTAAATAGTGCTATTCCAGCGTATTTCAAACCCTTTAAAATCTAATACATTATAGCAAATTCCTGCTGTACAGGCTGGACCTCCTCTTCGCTCCCCAGCAAAGAAAGTGATGGAGTGGTTACTACTTACCTTAAACTTTCCACCGCCGCCGATCCATAACTTATAGGGTTGATCTATTAGGAGTTGATCATTACTGGCTTCTACACTGAGAAAGGAACTGAATTGGTTACCAGAAGAAAAACCTAAACCGTAATACTGGTTAAATCCGGTTTGGACATCGTTATCAAATCGTTGATACTCCCAGTTTACCTCCAAAGATACTCCTCCCTCTAAAACGATAGTATTATATATTCCACCTGAAAGCCTAAGGGTTTGAAGCATAATGGGATCTACCGCGTAATTAACAAATACTTTAGAATCTAAGCCAGCCCGTAACTCTTTTTGATATTCCAGATAATACTCTCTGTAGATTTGTTTGCCACCAATTTGATTGATTGCTACAGCGTGATTTAGGGTCAAAATGGATAGGTCGTCAAAAAGGAATACGGCTTCTAGTTGATATCCTTTTTCAGACTGCGGAATAGGAATATGGGTCATCCTATTTAATACCCGATAGTTGTGCTCTTTGACTAGGGCAGGGGGTTCATTAAAACTGGAACCCAAGACAAAATTTTTATAATCTTTATACTCAATCGTAATTCCTATTTTAGGAAAAGAAATATTCATATTGGCATAAAATGCATTTTTATCATCTCCATTGGAACTCCATATTCCGGAATATTGAATGAATGGCAATAAGGGACCTGATATGGAAAAAGCACCCAGCCATTCCGTATTTTGTTGGTTGCTATTGCCAAGAAAATTCACCTCTGCTACATGTTTTTTAAATGGATAGTTGAAACCTAAATAGGCCAATTTTTCCACTCTCCTTTTTTGATCCTTAAATGTTGGTGGAAGGGTATTGATTAAGGGCAGTCCATACAACCCTTTTACAGTTAAATTTTTTAGTTTCCATCTTACTTGACCTCCTAGTATATCTCTATAAAATTGCTGTTTGGATCTAAAGCTCAATTCTTCAAATAGTGCGCCGGGAATTTCAAAAGTCCTCAATAAAATGCCTCTTGCCACGGTTTGATAAATATGTCCCAGTTGAAAAGAAAATTTGGAGGAATAATAATCCAGTTGAACCTGCTGTAGCTGTAGATAATTTCTAGAGGAATAAGGGGTATGAAATTGTTGAAAAGCTGCTGTAAGCTTTATTTTTTTTATCTGATAATGAAGATGTGTTTTATTGTATAGACTTGGAAAAAAGGAGGAAGTATCATTTGGAATATTACCAAATTGTGCTTCCGTCAATTGTTGTAACCTTAATTGAGCATGTCCATTTTGAATAGCACAAAGAAATAAAAGGGCAGTGCAAATCCATAATTTCATAACAATGACCTCATTGTAAATTATTAAGTATGGCCTCTTCAATTAATCTTTCATCCCCTTCTAAAAAACCTTCATGACGCCATATTATCTCATTATTCTCATTTAAAATAAGGAGGGTGGGAAAGGTCGAAACATTTAAATCTTGAAAAATAGTTAAATCTGGATCTAAAAGAACGAGGTAGTCTATTTGCAGAGCTCTGGTAAGAGGACCGACTTTTGCCATATTTCTTGGACCATCCCCATTGATTCCAATAAATTGAACTCCTTTGGAACGGTATTTAGACGAAAGGCGGGACAACTTGGGTATCGCTTTCATGCAAGGTTTGCACCAAGTTGCCCAAAAGTCTATAACGGTTAGTTTTTCGCCTTTGACCTCATTGAAATTAACATGCTGATTGTTGATGTCAGGTAGGGTGAATCCTCTTAGTGTTTGGTTGAATCCAATATGTGACATCAATAAAAAAATAACCATCAATACCCAATATCTAGCCATAGTGCTATTT
>CALAZP010000014.1 GCA_937926355.1 uncultured Saprospirales bacterium | reverse complement strand
CATTTGATGTATAATATGGAAGAGACCTTGACCAAAACCTAATAAATATGTTTAAAGAAATTTTTGAGCATCAACTGAATGTGAATAGAAGGCATTTTTTAAGCAAACTCAGTATGGGCTTTGGCAGTGCGGCATTGGGTTCATTGTTGCTACCTGATTTATTGAAAGGCGGAAAGTCTGGTGTAGAAGATTTACCAGTGGGACTTCCCCATTTTGCTCCTAAAGCAAAACGAATCATTTACTTATTTCAAAATGGAGCCCCATCTCAACTAGAGAGTTTTGACTACAAACCTTTACTCAATAAGATGTACGGCCAGGATTTGCCTGAATCTATAAGAAATGGCCAAAGACTAACCGGAATGACGTCTAATCAAGAGCGGTTTCCTCTTATTGGTTCTAAATTCAAATTCAATCAATACGGTGAAAATGGGGTTTGGGTAAGTGAATTATTTCCTAACATCGCTTCCATAGCAGATGAGTTATGTGTCATAAAATCTATGCATACGGAAGCCATTAACCACGATCCTGCTTTAACGTTTATGCAAACTGGCGCTCAGGTGGGTAATAGACCTAGTATGGGGGCATGGTTGAGTTATGGCTTAGGTAGTGAAAATGCCAATTTACCTGCATATACGGTTTTACTATCTAGAGGGAGAGGAAATGGTCAGGGGGTATATTCCAAATTATGGACCAATGGGTTTTTAGACAGTATCCATCAAGGGGTGCAATTTAGTGCAAGTGAAGAACCCGTTCTTTATCTTAACGATCCAGAGGGAACCACAAGAACCGGACGAAGAAGGATGTTAGATAAATTAGGAGAACTTAATGGAATGGCTTATGAAACCTTCGGAGACCCAGAAATTCATACTAAAATTAAGCAGTATGAAATGGCCTACAGGATGCAAACTGCGGTTCCGGAGCTTACTGATATTTCAAATGAACCTGAACATATAGTAAGAATGTATGGGGCAGATTGTCTCACTCCAGGTACGTATGCAGCTAACTGCCTTTTGGCAAGAAAATTATCAGAATCAGGAGTCCGGTTTGTTCAGTTGTACCATCAAGGTTGGGATCAACATGGTAATATGGTAGGGGAAATGCCCCTTCAGGCACAAGATACGGATCGCGCTTCAGCAGCGTTGATTATGGACCTCAAACAAAGAGGTTTATTGGATGAGACTCTAGTGATTTGGGGTGGAGAGTTTGGTAGAACGAATTATTGTCAGGGACCTTTAAATGAGGCCAACTATGGAAGAGACCACCACCCAAGGGCTTATACGATTTGGATGGCTGGCGGTGGAGTCAAACCTGGAGTTTACGGTGAAACAGACGAATTTGGATATAATATTATAAAGGACCCCGTTCACGTTAATGATTTCCATGCAACTGTATTACACCTAATGGGTTTGGATCACGAAAAATTGATTTACAAGCATTTAGGAAGAAGGTATCGACTCACAGATGTTGCTGGAAAAGTGGTAAAAGGAATTATTGCATAGATGAATATAGTTCGAAATCTCGTTTTTGCTCTTCAATTTTTATTGGCATTCCTATTAGTTTTTGAAAAGCATATTCAGCTCCCTGCTGTTGGAGCAGTTGTTGGAAGAATGCATCCACTTTTATTGCATCTTCCCATTGGCGCAATGTCATTACTTTTCTTATTTTTTCTTCATCAGAATTATCAGAAGAAAAGTTTACCAGAGAATTTTTCCTTGATTGGGTATGGATTGCATTTTAATGCCCTTTTTGCCGTAGCTACTGCTTTGGCGGGGTTGTTTTTATCTCAGGAAGGTGGTTATTCCGATGATTTGGCCACTCACAAATGGACAGGCATTGGCTTTAA
Organism: uncultured Saprospirales bacterium; assembly: GCA_937926355.1. Lineage (GTDB taxonomy): Bacteria > Bacteroidota > Bacteroidia > Chitinophagales > Saprospiraceae > CALAZP01. The sequence goes on along the minus strand of CALAZP010000014.1, from coordinate 1,798 downwards.
CTGGATTTCTTGGGGTTTATTATTGGGTTGGGAAAGATATGCCTCCAACCGCTGGTATGGCATAAGCTGGGGTTTTGGGGTTTTGTTAATGGCCATCTCTGGGCATCTTGGAGGAGAGTTAACTCATGGGGACAATTATCTTTTTCAACCTTTGGAGGGAAAAGAGGAAATTCCTGTGGCAACTTTGGAATCAACGGTTTACGAAGCTGCTATTTTACCTATTCTTAACAATAAATGCTTTTCGTGCCATAATGAAAAAAAATCTAAAGGAGGATTGGTATTGAGTAATTGGGAGGGAATTCAAAAGGGAGGTGAGCACGGTGCAGTTTGGGTTTCAGGTTCTTCTTCCAATAGTTTGATGATTAAAAGAATGAATCTTCCGATGGAAGATGAGGAGCACATGCCACCTAAAGGGAAGATTCAATTATTGGATGAAGAAATTAATTTAATAGGACAATGGATTAATGAAGGAGCTGATGAAAAGATAACCATAGGCGACATTAAGGAAGAGCATGACCTATATGCGTATTTAGAGCCGGTCATTGATAAAATTAATGGAAAATCTTCCAAATATACTTTTGAACCTGCAGATGGGGATTTACTAAAGTCTTTGAATACACCTTTCAGGAACGTAACGCCCCTCGCTAAAGGTTCGCCTGCTTTGGAAGCTTCTATTTTTGTAAGAGCCTATTACCAACCTGAATTTTTGGAAGAATTAATTGCGGTTAGCGCACAGTTAGTAGGACTCAATCTTTCCGGTCTACCTATACAAGATGAGGAATTGAAGGTAATTGCAAATTTCAAAAATCTCGAAAAATTAGTTTTGAATCAAACAGATATTAGTGCTGAAGGTGTTTCCCATTTAACGAATTTAAAATCCCTTCAATCACTCGCCCTCTCAGGAACTAAAGTTGATACTACTATTTTAACTACCTTAAGGCAACTGCCTAATTTGTCTGATATATATTTGTGGAATACTTCTTTGATGGAGGAAGATTTTCAACGGTTTGCCGAGCTTTTACCGAAGGTGTCAATCAGTCGTGGTTTCATACCAGATCCCAATGAGTTGCTGCCTTTGAGTGCCCCCGTAGTGGTCAATCAAGAACAAGTTTTGATTGGAGACCAAAGAATTGAGCTCAAACACAATTTTCCAGGGGTTACTATTCGGTATGAAATGGATGGAAAGGACCCTGATAGTCTTTCGCCAGTTTACAAAGAACCGATTGAGGTGGCTGATTATGCGCTGTTAAAGGCCAGTGCTTTTTTAGAAGGATGGGATTCAAGTACGCCTATTTCTAAGGGTTTTTTCCGCGCAGGATTACCCTTGGATAGCGTAGTCTTATTAACCACACCCAACCCTCAATATACGGGAAGGGGGGCAGCAACCTTACACGATAATGCAAAAGGAGATGAGGTGAATTTTAAATCCCCAACCTGGATTGGTTATCGAGAAAGACCCTTCGAAGCGATGGTTAAAGTAAAGGAGGATGCAGAAATTTCCAAACTGGTTTTGAGCTATTTGAATGATATGGGGGCTTATATTATGCCACCTGTTTATGTAGAAGTATATGGAAAGAATTCCGGTCAAGATTGGACTTTATTGAATAGCAAAAAACTACCAGTTCCTTCAGGTTATGAAAATAAGGCTATTGAATTGGTGGGTATTGACCTTCCTCAACAGCGATATGATTGGATAAAAGTAGTGGCTCAAAATGTTACTAAACTACCTAAATGGCATAATGGGGCTGGGGATTTGGGTTGGGTTTTTGTGGATGAGTTATTTTTATACCCATAGCCC
>CALAZP010000013.1 GCA_937926355.1 uncultured Saprospirales bacterium | reverse complement strand
AATTGGAGGGCAATTCCAGCTGGAGATTTATTCCGGTGGATTATTCCTTTCAAGAGCCCCAAAATCCATTTGCGGAAAACTGGCCAGAGGTGAAAAACTATAACAATTTAGAGATAGCAGACCTGCAAGCAGATTTCATCGCTATAAAAGTGGGTGATGTCAATGGTAGTGTTCGATCCAACAGCAACCAGCCGGGCTATCGGTCAACATATAGTAATCAGTTGATTATAGCCACCCCACAAGTAAATTTAGAAAAAGGAGTGTCGTTGCAAGTTCCTATTCAAGCATCGGATTTATCCACAGTGGATGGCCTACAATTTGCCCTAACTTACGATCCTTCAGTTTTGCAATTGGAACAAATAGAGACCCCATTACCCGGAGGGACATTCGGTTCTTGGGAAAAAGAAGGAGTGATTACTTTTTCTTGGGTTAAGGATTACTCCACCCCAGCCCTTCAACCTTCTTCATTAATTGATTTAAAATTTACCGCTAAGAAATCCGGACTGTTATCCGAATATCTAACTCTTGATACCGATCAAATAGAAGTAGAAGCCTACCACTCTTCTGGAGAACACCTGGGTATTCGCCTTCAGTATCTCGATCATTCCCCCCCATTATTCCCCCTTTCCAATATGAATATTTGGCCCAATCCTGCTAAGGAAACTGCCCAATTGGAATATGTGCTTGACCAAAACGAAATGGTTAATTTTACCATCACCGACCTTCAAGGTCGTATCGTTCAACAATGGCAAACATTCATGGAAGCAGGGCGACACCAAACTCGAGTAGCAATCAGTGATTGGACCCCTGAATCGGGAATATTTTGGGTAACCCTCTCTACAGAGAAATGGCAACAACGAGGGAAATTGATTAAGATAAAATAACCCATGAAGCGATGCTTTATTTTCGGAATATTATTTTGGTTTTCCTTGACCACTAAGGGTCAGGATTGTCCGGAATTTGACTTCAAAGCGCCGCTATTGCAAGTACCTGAAAATAGCTCCATCGACTGGATGCCGATTAGAGGAAATTATTGGAAAGGGGAGCTTACCACTAATGATGCCTTTGCCCCTACCCGACCCTTTCATTGTTTTTCAGATTCCTTATCCCTTTATTTTCTCAATGCAGAACACCGGATGGATAGCTTGGTATTCACTCCCCACCAATCTGGTTTTTACACGTTTACCGTTCATGCAGAATTCGATCCTATCGCCTTATTACTTAAAGGGATGCCCCCTTTTTCTACCTATCAATATCCCTGTGAAAATATAGTAGCGGGTACCACTGAAACCCTCCAAGACTCCAGTTTCACACTAGGAGCCAACTTAATCAGTTGGTCGCAATACGATAGGGCAGGATTACCTACTAAAAAACTTCCTCAGCTTCGCTTTGGGGCCTATTTGGAAGGAAACCAAACTTATACTTTACTGATTACCAGCAGAGTAGCTGCCCAACGGGGCCACTACCTATTTCATTTTTTTACTCCTGAACAAACCTCCTTTAAAGACACCCTTTTTACTATAGGTCAGACTGGATTGATGGAGGCTAAAAAAGGATGGTTGCCTCATATCTTAGAACGGTTTGATTTGCCCGAATTACGCTTGCCCCAAAGGATATCCTACCAGACGGATTCTACAGGACGCCTGCTTGCGATTACAGCTCGTGATAGTGCCACCCTTTCCCGAACGGGATTTCCTCATACCAGAGAAGATAGTTTGCAAATTCCCGATAGTGTTCTGAATGGCATCAATTACTATGGGCAATTGAGGGATACCTGTCACGATATTACGGTGTACGTTGCTGACCATTTGTCGGTAGCCAGCGATTGTTCTACCCCTCAGGTAGAGCGAACCTATCTAGCTGAAGATGCTGCGGGCAACTCCTCCAGGAGCCGCTCCCAAATACTCACTTTTGCACTTCCAAAAAAAGAAAATATACAAAAGCCCCCTTTAGCTATTACCGTTTCTTGCGGTTCTTCCACTGAACCAATGGATTTAGGAGGCCCTGCATATTGGCATCCGAATGGGTGGATTTCGGCCTCGGTGATCGCTCCTTTGGCGATTACCCATGAAGACGGCGCTCAAGTCAATTCCTGTGGAGGCAGTTATTCTTTCGCCAGAAAATGGTCCATCTATGATTGGTGCGAGCCTTCTAATAGCCATACCTTTACCCAAATCATACAGGTGGTCGATACGGTAGCACCTTCCTTTACCCTACCCGAAACTTTAGTGGTCAATACCCATCCGGCTACTTGTCAAGCCAACGTTACGCTTCCGCTTCCCACTGCATGGAGCGACTCTTGTTCCACCGCTAGTTTGCTGAATATCAGCGGCGTAGAGGGCATCTACCAAGAGGGCTCCGAGTATAAAATAGACGATTTAGATACAGGCAGTTACTCCTTTTTGTATACTGTTACCGATGAATGTGGTAATCTTAGTCAACAATCTCTGATGGTACAGGTCGTCGATTCGATAGGGCCATCCATCGATTGTGATGATGAAATTCAAATCAGTTTGGGAGACACCCTTGCGATTATTGAAGCCAGCCGTTTTGCCGAAGGCTTATATGAAAATTGTGGATTGGTTCACTTAAGTATCCGTCATTTGTCTTCCGATTGGGGCCCACAGGTGGCCGTTAGTTGTGAAGATCAAGGCACCTACCTTTCTATCCGAGCAATTCGAATCGACAACCAACTCTCCGGTTACTGCCGCACTAAAATTTCGATTGTGGACCAGCAGCCCGTAATATGTATTCCTCCTGACAGCGTAGCGCTGGACTGTGACCAATGGATTTACGATTCCACTGAGATGGACGGTAAACAGTTTGATTTGCTTTTTGGAGCCCCTTCGGGAAAAGGGAACTGCTCCTGGCAGGTAGAAGAATTGACCCCCGATTACCAATTGGATCTTTGTGGAATTGGACAAATTATAAGAACTTTCAGGGTGACTAATGGAATAGGGTTACTCCCGGATACCTGTCACCAAGTGATTCAACTACTTCCCCATCACCAATACGAAATCAGTTTTCCAAAGGATCTAACTATATCAAATTGTAACGCTTTTCTCGCGGATACTCCTGAATGGACTTCTAATGGTTGCGATTTATTGACCATTTCATCCGATACGTCATTATTCGTTGCCGCCTCTGAGGAGTGTTACCAATTTTTCGTCCATTATCGGCTGATTAATTGGTGTGAATATCTAGAGGGAGCTCCTGCTATTAAGGTTCCCCAAATAGCTGATACCCTTAGTCATTTGCAAGTGGATCATACCCAGACCTTTCTCAATGGGCAGCCGTTCGCCGCCTCTACTGGTTTCTGGAAATACGAGCAACATATAGAGGTGAGGGATACCGTTCCACCAGTGGTTACCTTTCCCAACCTCTCTCCTATTTGTGCTTATGGCAGTTGTTTGGCTCGCGTGGAATTTCCCTTCAACCTATTGGATAATTGCAGTGCTCAAGATTTAAGATTTAATTTTTTTTATGATGCCTTTAGAGATGGCACCTATGACGATCCCATTACTTTTTTTGCCGAAGACCCCGTTCAAGACAGCTTGTTTGGCGTCTATGGAAGGGCTCCCAAACTAAGAATGATCGGTTATTATCCAGTTGGAGAGCACTATTTGGTTATTGAAGCGGAAGATGGTTGCGGCAATAAAAGCAGGAGCTTATTGCCTTTTGAAGTGATAGACTGTAAAGGGCCCGCACCTTTATGTATAGACGGGTTGGCGGTAGAATTAATGCCTGTTGAAGCGGGTCCCGTGGAAGGGATGGCTGAGATCCAGGCAACAGACTTTTTAGTAGCTATTCCCGATGATTGTACCGATCCTGTTTCTTTTTCTATCCATTTTTTAGAAGATTCTATTAGTAGGGAAGATACCTTATTGGCATTGGATTGCGGGGATATTGGGACTAGGGTAGTAAAAATTGTGGGATGGGATGGGGCTGGCAATACGGATTATTGTATTACCACTTTAAATGTTCAAGATAATTTATTTCCAATTTGCAGCGATGCGACCGCTATGCTCACGGGGCAATTAATGACGCCTCATGGAAATCCATTATCAAATGTATCTGTCCGCTACCTGAATCAAATAATCCAAACTGATGAAGAAGGTCGGTTTCTCTATCCTGAGCACGCCATGGAAACCGTTCAACCATTGCTGGAAGAAAATCCGCTCTTGGGTATATCCACCTATGATTTAATTTTGATATCAGGCCATATTTTAGGGAGTCAACCCTTAGAAGACCACTATAGCTTGATGGCAGCAGATGTCAATCAATCTGGTACGATTTCTACTTTGGATTTAATTGAACTCCGCAAACTCCTATTGAGGGTTATTCCACACTTGGATAAAACGCCGATTTGGCACTACCCTATTCAAACTGACCAGGTGGCTGGAGATCGTCATTGGATGGCTATTAAAACAGGGGATGTCAATCACAGTTATTCTGCCCAATTAAGTCCTCGATCACAGGTAATGGTTCCACTAGCCAACAAATTCGTAGAAGCAGGCTCAGAAATTACATTTATTTTGCCGAAGGCACTTTTTGCCGACTATACAGGAGGCCAAATGTCTATTCATTATCAGTCTGAGATGCTCGAACTCCTTCATGTGGGTGTACATTCGGACATGCAAAATACGAGTCAAACTGGTCAAATTCATTTGAGTTGGATGACTGGTGAATGGGAGGAGGATTGGACTTTTGTTTTCAAGGCGGCCAAAAGCGGTTACATCAGTGATTGGATAAGGCTGAATCGAGAAGAAATGAACCCTGAAGTGTACGACCCAAATGGATCGGTTCTAGCTATTGGTTGGCAATGGGAAAGTCTGGAAAGTCCTATACAGTTTGGCCCCAACCCTTTTTC
>CALAZP010000012.1 GCA_937926355.1 uncultured Saprospirales bacterium | reverse complement strand
TCAATTTTTTCAAATTTAAACCAATCCTTACCATTTACTAAGGTTAAAGCTACCCCCGAAGCATCAGCACGAGCAGTCCTTCCAATCCTATGCACATAATCTTCTGCATCTCCAGGTACGTCAAAATTGAGAACCAAATCAATTCCTTTAATATCAATTCCCCTGGAGAGTACGTCTGTAGCCACGATTACAGAAATTTTTCCACTTTTGAATGCTGCTAACTGTCTTTCCCTTTCTTCTTGCTCAAGATCTGAATGGACTGCCCCAACATCTAAACCTCTTTTTTGCAATACAGTGCTCAACTCCCGTACCTTAGCCTTGGTACTGGCAAAAATAATTACCCTACCCAATGATTTTCTGTTTTGCAATAAGTATTCTACTAACTTCACTTTCCCTTCATCTTCGACCTCATATACCCCTTGTAAAATATTTTCCGCAGGTTTAGAGATTGCCAAACTGATTTCTTTATACGGAGACTTTAGTAATTGTTTGGAAAACTGCCTGATTTGGGGAGGCATTGTAGCGGAAAACAATAGAGTTTGGCGATTTCTAGGTAATTGATTGACTATTCCCATGATATCTTGCGCAAATCCCATGTCTAACATTCTATCCGCTTCATCTAAAATTAAATGTTTGATAGTGCTTAAGTCTACATACCCTAAGTCCAAATGAGCACTCAATCTCCCAGGTGTAGCGACTATAATTGATGCTCCCTTTTTTAAAGCTTGCTTTTCAAGCTCCATAGCTCGGCCATCACGTCCACCATATACGGCAATAGAACTTACCGGTGTAAAGTAAGAAAAGCCCTCAATTTGCAAGTCCACCTGTGTGGCTAACTCTCTGGTAGGTTCAATAATTAAGGTGTCAATACCTTCAGTAGGATTTTTGGTCAACCTATTGATAACCGGTAATAAAAAAGCCGCAGTTTTACCAGTTCCTGTTTGAGCTATCGCTAAAATATCTTGTTGGTCCATGATAATGGGAATCGCTTGTTCTTGAACAGGGGTAGCCTTTTCGAAACCCATAGCATCTAACCCCTCCAACAAAGCATCTTCAAAACCAAATTCTTTAAATTTCAATACTTTAATTTTTATTCTAATTGTTCATCTAACCATTCTAATAATGCCATAGTTCCGCTAGTTCCTCTTCCAACTTTTAAAATATTACCCGTATGGTCAACAATAAAGCTGATAGGAAGAACTTCTGCTCCATAAGCACTCACCCCGTCTCCACTTTGGTCCAAAAAAATTGGATAACTAATATTCAGAAGTCCTAAGATACTCCATTCTCTTTCAAGGGACTGATTCATTTTGTTTGCTCCACCTGCATTAGGTTTAATCTGAGTAACCCCAATGATTTCTAAACCTTTACTCCTGTTTTGTTGATAAAAAGAATCAATTATTGGCATTTCCTGAATACAAGGATTACACCAACTGGCCCAAAAATTAACCATCGTCCATTTATTTTGGGAAAAATCATAACGCTCTGGTACAACAGATGGGTTTTTGATAGGTTGAATTTTGAGTATTGGAGCTGGTGAACCTTCAGCAGGTACTAAATAGTTGTAATTCGTCTCTTCTTTATTAGTTTGGTTTCCAAAATTCATTTCTTTAAATCCCAGCCAACCAATAGCGAACAAACTTAAACCTAACCTAAGATTAAAAAATTGCCCCCTCCTAATGAAAAGAATACCACTTAGGCCTATAATAATACCCATCACCAAGAAGTCTCCCAATGGATACCAAGAGAAATGACCTAACATTTTAAGACTCCCCACAACCACCACTATCAAAGGTGCTCCAATTAAAAGTCCATCCATCCATATATTGTTGCTTTTTTTCATTAAGATAATACTTGAACCAGTTTATCTCTTGAAATATTGCCGCCACAAACAACAATAACACTTATTTGATTTTTCCAACTTTGAGGGTTTTGCAACATCGCACTAACTGCCACTGCTGCCGCTCCTTCTATTACCTTTCGCTCCTTATCAAATACTGATTTTATGCCTCTAGCTATTTCAACCTCACTTATCAAGATATAATCATCTACTAAAGTTTTGCACATGGAATAAGTGATGCTTTCCTCTTCAAAGGCTCCAGCCGAAGCATCAGATAATGTGGGAATGGAGGGAACAGTCGTATATTTCCCAGATTGGACGCTCAAAGTCATTTCAGGACTTGCTTCTGGTTGACATCCAATTATTTTTAGATTCGGGTTAATTCCTTTACATGCATAAGCAACTCCCGAAATGAGTCCACCGCCACCAATAGTTACAAAAACATTATCTGGCGATTCGTTGAGCTGCTCCATAATTTCTAGTCCAACAGTACCCTGCCCAGCTATTACTGCTTCATCGTTATAAGGTGAAATGTAAACCAATGATTGACTTTTAGCTTGCTCCAGCGCATATATTTCACTCTCAAAACAATCCCCTCCCACGAGTTCTATTCCTATGCCACTTCGTTCTAATGCTTCTTTTTTAGTGGAAACAACATTAGTAGGTAAAACTACCTTTCCCCTCATTCCAATTTGTCGACAAGCATGAGCAACCCCTAATCCATGATTACCAGTTGATGCTGTTAGTACCTGATTATCAGCAGAAAGAGACTTGACCTCTAAAACTTTATTTGCAGCGCCTCTCGCTTTAAAAGAACCTGTAATCTGCTCACTTTCTAGTTTAAGGTAAACCTTACCACCTGTAATTTCACTAAGCCAGGAAGAATAAATGAGTGGAGTTCTAAAGACATAAGGTCGAATCCGATGTGCAGCCTCCCTAATTTTTTCAATCATTACAAATGTTTTATTCTACCTTCAAATTTCTGATACCAACTTTCATTACTATATCCATCAATATTTTGACTGTAATATATAGGTAGCTTTATTCCACGTTCAGCCGCAATTTTCATCCCCTCCGTAGCGATTAAATTAACAGTGAAAATACCTGCTAAAGAAGAAATGGCTCCAACTAAATTACCATCTATAGTCATTAAACCATCTCCTGAAGGTACTCCATTATCAATAACTAAATCAGCAATTTCGTATAGTTTTAAACCACTAGAATGTCTTGATGGGTACTTTTGCGACTGTTCCATTGAAGTAATCGCTAAAACTGGGATATTGGCTTTTTTCGCTATCATCGCCATTTCAATAGGCATGGCGTTTCTTCCAGAATTAGAAATGATAATCATTATATCCCCCTTTTCAATTCGATGTTGATTCCAAATAATTTGGGCCAGTCCCTCTACTCTTTCTATATCTGCACTTCTTCTAGCCCCTTCAGCAGTCATTCCCAAGGAATCAAGCATAGCATTAACATTGGCTAATCCTCCTGCCCTTACAAACAATTCCAAGGCAATCATATTGGAATGACCTGTGCCAAAAGTATGAATTAGTCGATCTTGTTCTAAGGTATCCGCTATCCATAGCGAAGCTTTTTTTATTTGAGCTTCGGATTTTCGAACCACCTGATTCAAATGTTTTAATGCTTTTTCCTGGTAGACAAAAGACATTTTCGCTGTTTATTAAAGCTTTATAAATACCTTTTTTTGATACAAAAGGTTAACCGGAATAAAAATTATTGCTACATAAATTAATGCATACAATAAAGAGGCTAGTTTAAATGAAATAATAGGCCCAAGTCCATCCACAAATATTTTATTTAATCCTGGAAATTCGCCAAAATTATTGTAAAAAATGACAGTCAAAACCCCTGATAATACATAAGCAGTAATAGCATTAGCCCCAAAAATTCTTCCAATAGCCGTCCATTTTTGATAACCCAAAACATCAATGATATACATAAATAAGCCCAATGTCATGTAAGCTAATCCAGAAGTGTGAAGCACATAAGAACTCGACCAAATGTGTTTATTGATCGGGAAAAACCAATCGACGATACTTCCTACAACAAATAAGCCAAAACCCGATAACATCAAATAAGATAATTTCTTATAAGTATCCTTTTCCACTATAATTAAATGCCCTGCTAACATCCCTGAAATACCCGTTACTATAGCTGGAAAAGTACTTAATATCCCTTCTGGATCCCAGGTACCTTGCCATTTTTTGCCAGGCAAAGCCACACTATCTAAATAATGAGCCCAATTTTTAAGCGGTTCTGAAAGGTCAGGTTGACCTATACCCGGTATGGGAAGAAAAACCATAATGATCCAATAACCCAATAATATTCCGCCTGACAATTTTATCCAGAATTTCCAATCTGTATAAAGAAACAATAGTGCACAAGGTAAAAATACAAAAGCAATTCGAGGCAGCACTCCTACCAATCGTATGTTTCCAAAGTCAAATTCGGGAAATAACCATAAAAACAACCCGACAAAATATATTTTTAAAGTTCTAATAATAATCTTTTTTACTGCCCCACTCATATCGTCTCCCCCTTCCATTTTTTTATGATAGGCCAATACGATAGAAACCCCAACGATGAACAAAAAAAATGGAAAAACGTAATCCGTAGGCGTTGCCCCATTCCACTTGGCGTGCAAAAGGGGAGCATATACGTGGCTCCAAGACCCTGGAGTATTCACAATAATCATAAAAAAAATGGTGAATCCCCGAAAAGCATCTAGTGATATAAGTCGATTATTCATTTTGTTTGTTTTTATTTGTTTAAAAAGATAACGTCGTAGTGAACCCCATTCTCCCAAGTTGATTAAATACTGCTGCCGTTACTTGCTCCCCTGGCGATATCTCAAAAGGCTCTGTGTAAATAGGATCAGAGCTGTTAGGTTGGCGATGAGATTTCGTATATCGTATGGTATATCCAGGATACTCTGAATTAATGTGTACCATGCTATCAGAGATTATTATACCTGGAGGAGGTATCCGATAATGGTAACCGCCATTATACTTATCCAACATAGGAAGTGTTGATCCACTTAAGATTTTCAAAAACACAGCATAGTCTTTATACTTTTCTTCTTTTCCTTTTCCCGCCCAAGAAGGAGTTCCCTGCCAAGCCCGTTGGGCAAAACCTTGAAGCTTAGGCAAAATATAATATTCCATCATATCCTGACCTTTTACTGTTTCTCCCCAAAGTTGAGCTTGCAACCCATAAATATTAGATTTTCTACTTGGATCTAATCTTTCCATCCCCTTAAAATCCTTTTCGGGTTCAAAAACATTCCCCATTGGGTCTGATATGGTTGATTCAAAAAGATGATAAGGAACAAAGGAAAATGCATCTTCAGTATCTACAAAACCACCCCAATATAAGCCTGGTTCGCGCGGATCTTTGTTGTATGCCAAATCAAAATAAAAGTTGGTGACATTACATAAAATAACCGGATACCCTGCATTAGCTAACCTATAGCCTAAATCCTGTTGTCCCCATAAATTATTCCAAATGTATGGGAATACACCTCTTTGAACGAAAAGGGGATTAGGATTCCAGCTATTATCCTCGTTAAAATTCATTACTGCTTCCTCCCATGCACCCGTTTGTAACCCCTTGGACTTAATAAGCTCGTTTAATTTTTCGAAAAACAAGCCTTGAAGGTTTCTCGTCGTCTTTATCTCTGGTCTATCCTTTAAAAATGCTTCGCATAAAGGAGAGCCCGTCCATGCAGTAGCAGGGACTTCATCTCCACCAGTATGTATCATAGATAAAGGCACCCCAGCTTCCTGATACATTCCTATTACTTCATCCATCACTACCTCATAAAAGTGTAATGGTTGATCTATACACACACATACTGTATTGTCGAAATAACCCTGAGCAGAAATATAGCGGGAAGTATCATTGGGATCAATTAATCGATACCTCTCAGCCTCTTCCTGTTTGCCGGCCTGCATCAAACGATGGTAACGCAACTCCATCGCTTTTATGGCAGCTCTTGCATGCCCAGGAAGATTGAATTGTGGAATGACATTTATATGTAAACTATGGGCATATTGAATAATCTCTTTAAAGTCCTCCTTGGTATAAAACCCATTTCCCGTTGATTCTTTGTTCTTTGGATCTGGACCTGATCCATAAGAGGATTGTAAAAATAAACTATCATTATAGGTATACCCTCTAAATGCACCCACTTCGGTCAATTCCGGCAATGCTTCAATCTCTAGCCTCCAACCTTCATCCTCTGTTAAATAAAATAACAGTTGATTGATTTTATTTAATGCTAAAACCTCTAATAATTTTTTTACCGATTCTTTGCTTTGAAAATTCCTGCCTACATCTAGATGAAATCCCCTGTAGGTAAAAGCCGGACCATCTGCCACATTGATTCCAGGCACTAAATACCTCTCTTTATCTTGTCGCAACATGGCTAGTAAACTTTGGATCCCGTAAAATACCCCTGCGGCGTCTCCTCCACTAACCCTTATTTGGTCTCTATCTATATCCAATCTGTAATTTTCTGTTGGCAAACTAACATTACCAGTTAAAAGAATCCCTTCAGAACTCTGAGGATTATCCGTTAATTCAAGTTCAAATCCTGTCCATTCTTTAATTTTTTTTGATAAATACTCCGCTTCTCCTTTTAATCCCAGATCATATCCAATTTTTATCCCTTCTGAAAAAATAAAGGTTTCTTCACGCCATTGGTGTCTAGTTGGAGCGGGAATAAAAGGGTATTCTTCATCCCCATTAAAGGATTGTAAAAATGCATTTCGTTCAAAAAGATAGTCGGGGGAAGGATATGGCTCCAAATCTCCTCCTGTTCTAGTGTATTGTTCAATACGTTCAAATGGTTCAATTTTACAGTTTAATGACCACACTTGTCCTTCTTCATTTGCCAAAAAGACCCCTAAAGGACCGTCTGATTCTTTTATCAAACTTTCAGAGGAAGTGTAGGTGATTTGGATAGAATCTCCTGGTTCCAATTGAAAATTATCATCAAATCTCATTCTGTATAAATCTCCGTTAACATTTTTTATCTCCGCAGGCCCATTAGTTTCTGCTACCCATCTTGGAGCTTGATTCCAGTGTAGCATTTTATCTTTCCCAAAGAAAGTCTCCCGACCAGAATTCTTAATAGTGAAAGTCGCATCGTGTAAATCTCTACCCTCTTGTTGATAATTTTTATCTAAACTCCACTTAATGTTTAAGTTTACATCTGATAAAGATGTACATGCAGATAAAACTGCTAATAGACCAAACCAAATTTGTTTCATTAACTTTTTTATTATTTTTCGAAATACAATTCAATTTAAAAAAATTTTCCAACTCATATTCAATCGATTATGAAAGCACTTGGTGTAAAAATTTGGGTATTTATTCCATTATTTTTTTTGGGCTTATTTACCCCATCGGCAATTTCTCAAGAATTAAATGTCTTAAGTTTTAACATTCGATACCCCAATCCAAATGATGGGGTCCATTATTGGCCCAATAGAAAAAATTTAGTAAGCAGTGTTATTAGGTTTTACGATGCAGACATTATAGGTTTGCAAGAAGCTTTTCGATTACAACTGGACGATTTATCCGCAGATTTTCCAACCTTTCAATGGGTCGGAGTATGCCGTACTGATGGTAGTACCGAACCCAATCCGGACAATGAATTTTCTGCAATATTTTATAATTCCCGAAAATTAAAAGTTTTGAAAAGCGGAACTTACTGGCTGTCTCCTACTCCTGATGTCATAGGTTCTAAAGGTTGGGATGCAGCTCTTCCTAGAATTGTTACCTGGGCCCAATTCGAAATTATCTCGTCTGGTAAACAATTTTACCATTATAATACTCATTTTGATCATATGGGTGTAGAAGCTCGTGTCAAAAGTGCTCAATTAATTCTCGACACTTTACAACCAATAATGGAATTGTTTCCTGTCATAGTGACTGGGGATTTCAACGTAAATCCCGAAACTGAAGTTTACCAAGTCTTAACAAAGAGCCTTAATGATGCCTTTTATACCTCTGAAATGCCCCATCACGGACCTCAAGCTACTTTTACCAATGGGTTTTTATTTCCAGGAGCACCGGGTACTAGAATTGATTATATTTTCACCAACAATCAAACGAAAGTGTTAAGACATGCCATCATTTCGGAAAACTGGAGTGGAATATTTCCCTCCGATCATTTACCCGTGTATGCAAAAATTATACTCGAATAAATGGATTGGGAATTTTGGCAAACGCTGCAATTAACTTTCAAATTAGCTGGATTAACCACCTTTCTCCTTTTCTTAATTGGTGTTCCCTTTGCATTTTACTTGGCCTTTTTAAAATCTCCTTGGAAACCCATTTTTGAATCCTTGATAAGTTTGCCCCTAGTATTGCCTCCAACCGTCCTTGGTTTTTACCTTTTATTAATATTCAATCCAGACACTTTTTTATCTCAATGGTTAAATGAAGTTTTTGGAGTGAAACTGCTCTTTTCCTTTCCTGGATTAGTTTTAGCTTCCATTATTTATAGCCTTCCTTTTATGATTCAACCCCTTCAAACTGGTTTTGAGAATTTGCCGCCTAATTTAGCTGAGTCTTCTTACCTTTTGGGTAAAAGTAAAGCTACCACGCTAATAAAAATTCTCATTCCGAATATCAAACCCGCTATTTTATCTGGGATCGTATTGAGTTTTGCTCATACAGTTGGTGAATTTGGAGTTATTTTAATGATTGGCGGAAATATTCCCGGTGTGACTAAAGTTGCTTCCATTGCCATTTACGATGAGGTTGAATCCTTAAA
>CALAZP010000011.1 GCA_937926355.1 uncultured Saprospirales bacterium | reverse complement strand
GTCCATTATTAGCTGGTGCAACCACTATCATGTTTGAGGGAATTCCAACCTATCCGAATGCAGGAAGGTTCTGGGAAGTATGTGAAAAACTTAAGGTCAATCAATTTTATACTGCACCCACTGCGATTAGGGCATTAATGGCTCAAGGTGATCAATATACAGAAGGACATGATTTATCCAATTTAAAAGTATTAGGAAGCGTAGGCGAACCTATCAATAAAGAAGCTTGGGATTGGTATAATGAAAAAATAGGAAAAGGTAAGTGCCCAATAGTTGATACCTGGTGGCAAACTGAAACAGGAGGAATTATGATATCTACTTTGCCAGGAATAACACATCAAAAGCCAACTTACGCTACTTTGCCTTTGCCTGGGATACAACCTTGTCTGGTCGATGCTGAAGGAAACGAATTAGAAGGAAATAATGTAGAGGGGTTATTATGTATTAAATTTCCCTGGCCCTCAATGATTAGAAGTACTTATGGAGACCATGAAAGGTGTAAGAAGACTTATTTCAATATCTTTTCTGGAAAATATTTTACAGGTGATGGAGCGAAAAGAGATGAAAACGGATTATATAGAATCATTGGTCGGGTAGATGATGTCATCAATGTATCAGGCCATAGAATTGGAACTGCAGAAGTAGAAAATGCTATTAATACCCATGAAGCTATAGTTGAATCGGCTGTGGTAGGATATCCACATGATATCAAAGGACAGGGAATTTATGCATACGTAATACCATCTCATTCTGTTGGAGAAGAAGAAGCCTTTAGAAAAGAAGTTTTAGATTTAGTTACAAAAGAAATAGGCCCTATTGCAAAACCTGATAAAATTCAAATTGTCAAGGGATTGCCTAAAACTAGGTCTGGAAAAATTATGCGGAGGATATTAAGGAAAATAGCTTCCGGGGATACCTCTAATTTGGGTGACACCTCTACCCTATTAAATCCTGAAATCGTGGAAGACATAAAAGAAGGAGCGGTATAATCAATTTTCAAAAAAAGAATCGTATTGATTTTTATAATCACTTCCTCGACCCTCCATTTTAACGGGTTCACTAAGATCCAATGTTGCTTCTTCGTCAGAAGAATTAGAAATTATATCTTCTTTACCTTTATCGCCGAGGATTAAAGAGGTGGTTTCCCTTTCCCAATTCTCTAACATTTCCAAACCGTTTGCTTCAAATATACCATTTTGAAGATCTAGCGAATTCATAAAGTTGGCCGACATATCCATAAACCTTTCCATCTCATTGACCTTACTGGATACATCCTCTGCAACAGCGTCCATGGCATTATCAAATAATACCCTTTTATTAGGATTTCCTTTAATAATACTCATTGCAGATTGCATAGCGGAATGACTGGCATGAATAGCTCTTTGCTCTTGGTCCTTTACCATAACTTGATCTTTGACGTCTTCCATTAAGATGAATGAATTCTCATGCATTTTAGTTAGGACTCTATATAGAACAACCATTTTCTTATATAAATCTTCTAGTTTTAAATTGGATTCCTTTAATCTACCCGCTTTTCTAGATTTTAAAATCATGACCGTTTGTTGTTGTTCTTCTTTAGCTTTAGATGCCAATTCTAGATTACTTTCTATTTTGCTTTTATTGTTATGGATAATTTCATTTAGTCGATGCATCTGTCCCCTTAACTTATTCAAATGTAGCGTCATATCCTCCAATTTTTGTTTCAAATCTCGAACGTGATTTTTTAAAACTTCTATAGGATCGACTTTTATAAAAAGACCAGTTACCTTTTTCATCGCTGATTTAAAAAAATAACTCAACATGGCCCTTATTCTAGCGTCTAATAATAAATAGCTTAAAGAAAAAATAAAAACTAAAAGGATACTAAGACTGAGAACATCTTCAGTTAGTCCAATAATTGCAGGTAGAAAAGTTCCTAGCAAAAGGGTTATTCCTGCAACTAAACCACCTATAAACAAAAGCCCAACTTTACCTTCGGGTTTCTTCCAAAAATCTGAGCTATTATTATTCATATTACCTTTATTTTACTCTTCCAAAAATATAAGATTGTTTGATGGAATCCCCTATAATAATTGATTTTTAAGTAATTTGAAAAAATTAAAAAAATGAGTGATAATAATATTATTAAGGTTGAATCTGAAATAGGACCATTACAAAGAGTAATCGTTCACGCGCCAGATGAAGGAGTTTCTAGAGTTTTACCCCGGAGATCTGATGAACTTCTATTCGATGATATTATATATCTTCCAAAAGCTCGAGAGGAACATCAAATATTCACTAATGTCATTGCTGCTTTCATTGGTCAAGAGCATGTTTTGAAAACTGAGCAACTACTATTTGAAGCATTAGTTGCTGATGCGAATTCTAAAGCCACAATGATTCAACAAATTGTAGAATATGAGGAATTACCTCGGAAGACTATAGATACTTTTCACGAAGTGTCAGATCAGGAATTAACCAATATTCTAATTACCGGTTACCACCGAGCAACCGATCATATTTATTTTGATCCCATACCTAATTTTGTGTTTACTAGAGATATTGCGGTTACTGTTAATGATCATTTAATCATTACTAAAGCTGCTAAGGAAGCTAGATATAGAGAAAATTTTTTAACCAGATTCATCATCAATTCACACCCATTATTCTCACAAATCAAGTCTGAAGGAAAAATTTTAAACATGAATCTGGTAGATGAATTTCCTCCATCAAAAAGAGGAGTTTCTATTTCAATTGAGGGAGGGGACGTTATGATATTGAATGAAAATTATCTTCTTATTGGATGTAGTGAAAGGACTAATGCCCATACCATAGCTACACTGAGAGATGTGCTCTTTGATAAAGGCATTATTGAAAATATAGTTCAGGTTAATATTCCTCAGGATAGATCCTATATGCACATAGATACTATATTTACACAAATTAACCATGCTGAATATGTAGCATTTAAACCTATTATTATTGATGGTTTAAGCTCTTACGTGGAAGTTTACCGCAAAAAAGGTCCCAAAGCCACATACCCATCTTTAAGCGAGTTTTTAAAAAAAGAAATTGATAAGGAAACTTCATTTATTCTTAGTGGCCAAGGAATCACTCCATATCAAGAAAGAGAACAATGGACAGATGGATGTAACCTAGTAGCTTTAAAACCCGGAGTTGGGTTGACTTATGATAGAAACCCAAAAACAGAAAAAGCATTTATTGAAGCTGGATATAATATTTTACCTGCAGAAAAGTTTCTTAGCGGCGTACATGCTGGTATTATCAATCCTAATAATTTGAATCACACCATTATTACATTGCCGTCCAATGAATTATCAAGAGCAAGGGGCGGAAGTCACTGTATGACTTGTCCAATAACTAGAAACTCCTTAATATGATTAAAACCATCTATAAAAAAAGAGTACGATATGGAGAGACAGATCAGATGGGATATTTATACTACGGCAATTACGCTCAATATTATGAAATAGGTAGAGTCGAAATGTTGCGAGACCTAGGCATATCCTATCGAGATATGGAAAAAGAAGAAGGGATCATCCTTCCAGTAGTTTCTATGCAGGTTCGATATTTAAGACCAGCCTTTTATGACGAGTTGCTTGAAATTAAAACTACTTTGAAAAAAAAGCCTGACCATAATATCACATTCGATGTAGAGATTAGCAATGAAAAAAGTAAAATAATCAATGCAGCCCAAGTAAAACTTTGCTTTTACGATTTAAAATTGAAAAAAACCTGCCATTGTCCAGAATATGTCATGCGCGTAATCAATCCATTTTTTAATGATTAAAAAATTTGTAAATCACTTAGTAAAATGGTCTAAAAAAAGATCATTGCCTGGATTTAGGAAAATTCCGATCTATGATATTCTGGTATTTATTATCAAAGAAATTAAAAGATATGATTTAATAACAAGGGCTAATTCTATTGCATTTAGTTTTTTCATATCCTTATTCCCTTCATTAATTGCCTTATTTACATTAGTCCCATTTATTAAAAAGTATTTGTTTTCCTTATTGGGATTGGAGGGCAATATTCAAGCTGCTCTGAGGAATGAAATTGGAATTATACTTCCCGGTGTTGCTGGAGAAAGATTATTTACCTTCATAGAGGATATTACTCAAAACCCAAGAATAGGACTATTTTCTATAGGATTTTTCCTAGCATTATTTTTTGCTTCCAATGGCATGATTGCTATGATAAGAGGGTTTCAAAAAGATTATTCCATGACTTTCAAATCAAGGAATGGAATAATCAAGCGGGTAATGGCTATAATTTTAACGCTGGAAGTAGGTGCTTTGGTGATTGGTTCAAGCATCCTTATCGTCTTTGGAGAATACCTATATGGACTAATTGGAAATACTAATATTTATTTTTTTCTCACATTGAGGTGGATAACCGTTTTAATTCTTTTCTATTTCTCAATTTATTTGATTTTTAGAAGGGCCGCAGGTTTTAAAACAAAACCTCCATTTTTCACTCCTGGTACGCTACTTTCAACTCTTATGTGTTTATTATCGTCTTTAGGGTTTTCTTTCTATATCAATCATTTTAATAGGTATAATGAGTTATACGGTTCTATTGGAACTATTATAATTCTCATGCTATGGATTCAGCTGAATGCCCTTTTTATTCTAATTGGATTTGAATTAAATGCATCTATAGCAGTAAATACAGATTTAAAAAGAATAGAAATAAAAAATTAAACTAATTTTAGGCTGCCAAACGGAGGTCAAAACTAGTTTTGTCTCAACGCTTATTAAATTAAGGTTTGACTTGAAACAACTAGGGCGGGCCTCAATTTTACATAGTAAAATTCCTTTTTGGACAAGGGGATTACCGATCTGTATCAGCATCCTTATTTATGTATTTATGGGAGTCAAAACATCCCTGATTTCCGTTTTGGCACATTTTATTTCAAATAATATAAGCATTACTGAATCGAGGTCTTTTTAGTAGAATGTTGATAACACGGATAATTCATATCTAGACTAAGATATAAAGGATACTAATAATACTTATTGGTTGGAATGCTAATGGTGTTTTTGGAATATAAGGGAAGGGAATTTTAAAGATTTATTCCACCTAGTTTCTAAGTTAATAGCCAATTGATTTTTTCTCGGTATGAAGGTTTCTTTTTAAAAGAATCATATTCAACGCAGTATATGCAGCCTCTTCACCTTTATTGCCCTCTTTTCCACCTGATCGCTCTAAAGCTTGCTCTTCATTATTAGGAGTTAACACGCCATAGATAATTGGAATATTGGAAAGCAACCCTAATTGGGTGATACCATTAGCTACCGCGTGATTGATATACTTATCGTGATCTGTATCTCCCTTGATGACGCAACCTAAACAAATTACGGCATCCAATTTGGCGTGGTTTAATAACAACTTTGCACCCAGAGGCAACTCAAACGCACCTGGAACTTGATGGACTAGTAAATTATCAGCTTGAATCCCTTTGTCTATGAGAACTTTTTTTGCCCCATTCAACAATTTATTAGTGATGGTATCATTCCATTGAGATTGTACGATACCAATCTTAATGGAATGAATTTCATGTATGTTGTTAATTCCTGAATTGCTTCCAGCCTTTTTAATTCGGGTAGTCATTAATTTAACTTACTCAAATATTTAATGGCTGTGTTGTATTCATTAGATTCTGGATAGTCCGATTCAATTTTTGAAAGATATTTTGAGGCTGATTCGATGTCTCCATTTTTCTCGTTAATCATAGCAGCTTTCAATAAGTAGTAAGGCGTAATCAAATCATTGTCAATTGCATTAGCTGCATCTTCATAATAATCTTCAGCAGTATCAAAATCTCCTAATTCTGAGTAAGCATCACCTAATGCCCCAAATTTCATAGCCGGGGTCAAGGAACCTTTCGGAGAAAAATCTTTTAAATACTCAATGGCTTCATTATAATTTCCTAAATATAGATAGGAAACTCCAGCATAATATTTAGCAGTATTCGCTGCGGCAGTACCTCCGTAATTACTAATTATGTCTAAAAAACCGCTGTAACCACCACCAGGATTAGTTAAGGCCTTAGCAAAAGAATCTCTTTCAAATTGGAACTGAGCTTGATACATCTGCACCGTCGCCTCAGCATTTCTAGGTTTTTGATAAAAGTTTTTATAGCCAATAAATCCTCCTATAATTAGAACTACACCAACTAAAATGCCAAAAACCAAGTTTTGGTTTTCCTCCAAAAAATCTTGTGCAGAATCTCGAACTTGTACGATATCCACTAATGTGTCGTCAGCTTCTTTATACTTTTTATTTCTTTTTGCCATTTGATATGGATGTTTATTTAAAAAACTGTGCGAAAATAAACAAAAATTAATTAGTCCTTAATAAAAGGATAATCAGTTTGCATATAATTATCCGTGTAAAGTTCGGCTGGATCAGGATATTTACTATCGTTGGCAAATGCTAGGGCACGATCAATACTGTTCTTAATTTCCTTTTTTATGTTGCTAATCTCCTCAGCAGTAGCATATTTCTCTTTTAATATTTTTGCTTCGGTTACCTTAACAGGGTCTTTTAGCTTGTATTCTTCAACTTCTTCTTTAGGTCTATATTTCGCTGGATCTGAAACTGAATGACCTTTATATCTATAAGTTCTTATTTCAAGAAAATAGGGACCTTTACCTGCTCTGATATGAGCCGCTGCTTTACTAACAGCTTCATGAACACTTTCTGGGTTCATTCCATCGACTGGTTCGCTTGGAATGTCATATCCAAGCCCTAGTTTATAGATATCTGTTACGTTGCTTGTCCTTTCAACTGAAGTACCCATAGCGTATCCATTATTTTCACATATATAGAGCACCGGAAGCTTCCAAGTAGCAGCCATATTAAAAGATTCATGCAATGCACCTTGCCTTACAGCACCATCACCAAACATGGTAACGGATAAATTTTTAGTTCCTTTATATTTTTCTGCAAATCCAATTCCAGTTCCGATTGGGATTTGTGCTCCAACAATACCATTACCTCCGTAGTAATTATTAGCTTTATCAAAGAAATGCATAGAACCACCTTTCCCCTTTACAATCCCTGTTTCCTTTCCAAAAAGTTCTGCCATACAGGCATTAATATCTGCCCCTCTAGCAATAGCTGTTCCATGCTGACGATATCCAGTAACTACGGAATCATCTTTTGTTATAACAGATTCTATCCCAGCTGCTACAGCCTCTTGACCAATGTAGACGTGGCAAAAACCTCTAATTTTTTGTTGACCATACATCATTAGAGCTGATTCCTCGAATTTCCTGATTTTTAACATTAAGGTATACCAACTTAGATAGGTATTTTTATCAAACTTAGTGGAAGTCTTAGACCTAGACCCTATAGATTTCTTTTTCTCAACCACAATAATTTATTTTAGTTTTGATTTGATTTTCCTTTTCCGTGCAAAAATAACCCAAAATTAATTTTTATTCAATTAAATAGTGCTGTTACGTCAGATTCAATTAGCTAATTTTAAAAACTACATTAACCAAACAATTACGCCCGGCATTGGGTTTACCTGTTTCGTCGGTTTAAATGGCATGGGTAAAACTAATGTGTTAGATGCTATTTACTTTCTTTGTACCACTAAAAGTAAGTTTTCCATTCTAGATAAACAGATTGTGCAACAAGGGTCAGATTATTTCAGAATTGAGGGAACTTTTGAAAAAAATCAGGAAACCTCTAAAATAGTATCGAAATACAAAAACGGAGGAAAAAAAATTTTTGAGAAGGATGACATCCCCTATCGCAAGTTAGCCGAACATATAGGACACTTTCCAGTAGTTTTCATTACACCTGACGATACTCAATTGGTAACAGGTGGTAGCGAGGAGAGAAGAAAATTGATTGACCAAACCATTTCTCAATTAGATCAACAATATCTAAGTAATCTTATGGTGTATGAAAAGTTATTGAAGCAAAGAAATAGCCTTTTAAAAAGGATCGATATCAATGATTCTGAAAAAAACAACTTACTAAAAATCTACGATCACCAAATGGAGATTCCCGCAGTATATCTTCACCAAAAAAGAGAAAAATTTACTCTTCAAATTTGGGATTCCTATCAAAAAATAAATGAGGTCCTATCTAATAATCAAGAAACTCCATCTATTCAATATACGTCTCCTTTATATCAAATGGAGTTTTTAAAATTAATGGAGGTTAATAGAAAAAAAGACCTGATATTACAACGGTCCTCAATTGGACCGCATAGGGACGATTTATTATTTAGCATGGAGGACCAGCCAATAAAAAAATTCGGCTCGCAAGGTCAACTTAAAACATTTATATTATCCTTAAAATTTGCCCAATATGAAGTAATAAGAACTACCCAGAAAGAAAAACCTCTACTTCTTTTAGACGACATTTTCGACAAACTTGATCATAATCGAGTTAGGAATTTAATCACTTTCCTGGGTGATCGAAATATCGGACAAGTTTTCATCACAGATACTGATGAAAAGCGGGTAGATTCTGTACTTAAATTCACATCACAAGAATCAGTTAAATATCAAATAAACAAAGGAAAGGCCTCTCAAATCAATTAAGTATGGAGAAATCAATGAAAGAAGTAACTCGATTATTATTAGATTCCTTTAAATATAGTGCTAAAGTTCACGAAGTTGCCATAAAAAAGATATACCAAGAAGTATTTGGAAAAACAATCAATGAAAATACTGAATCAATTAGTTTCAATCAGGGTAAGTTAAGACTAAAAATAATATCAGCTTCTCTCCGGCATGAACTATCCATTGGAAAAGAAAAAATGAAAAAAATTTTAAACGATAAACTAGGAAAGGAACTGATAAACCAAATAGATATTTTTTAACGCGAAACCTTTTCAGCTAGCTTAAAAGCATTGTAGGCGTTAACGATTCCCCCTGAAACACTCAACTGCGAGAAATCAATTTCCTCATCCGCAGTTCCTGGTTTGATTACCTTTTGATTAATTTTTGTAGCAGAATCTATAATAATATCTTTGATTTCCCAGGCTTTTAATTTAGGAAAATAAGATCTTAATAAAGCGGCAACACCAGCTACCATAGGTGCTGCCATGCTAGTTCCTTGTAACATTTCATAATTATTATCAGGAGTACTTGAGTAAATTTCTTGTCCAGGAGCAAATACATCAACTAATTCTTTGCTGTAATTTGTAAAAGAAGCAGCTAATTGAGTATTTTTATCAGGAGCTAAAGCCCCAATTTCAATCCAAGAAGACGCAAAGGCATTACCCAATAGCCCCTTTTTTCCATATTTATCATTCGGAAAGTTATTAGAAAAATTATTTTCTTTCCCATCGTTACCAGCAGCATGAATTAAAACTACATCTTTTCTAACGGCATATTTAATAGCCTTATCTACCACGCCTTTATATGGAGAAAATCCCTTTCCAAAACTCATATTTATCACTTTTGCCCCATTATCAACGGCATAGCGAATTGCATTAGCGACATCCTTATCTCTTTCATCACCATCAGGAACCACCCGGACAGACATAATAGCTACATTATTGGCTACTCCATCTAAACCTATTCCATTATCCCTTTCTGCGCCAATGATTCCTGCTACATGTGTACCATGGTTAGCATCTGGACCTCTATAGTCATTGTTGCCGTATAATTTTTCTTTTTTATTATTAATATCATCGCCGATTACATTGCGGGGATTAAAATTTATATTGTACCAATACTTAACCTGATTTTCAAAATATTCGTTGGCATCAAATAGTTCACTTTCAATTTGTTCAAAAGTCATCCCTTGATTGAAAATATTAATCAACATAGTGGAAATAGACTGAATCATTGGATCACTTGAATCCAAGTTTTCTAAATCTTCTTTTGAAACTTCACTCTTTCCCAATTCCTCTTTTAACTTTTCAATAGCCTGTGTCAGCATGTTATAAAAACCATAATTTTCCTCCGCTTCTTTAGAACTTGATTCCACTTCCTGCACAGCTCTTTTATAGATTAAATAATTAGCTAAATCCCTTTTCTTAATATCAGCTTCTTCTACCCCATCAAACTGATTTTGATATAGGCCTACAATTCTTGTAGCTTCAAGATTATCCTGATGTACATTAGTGCCATTTGGATGTCCTAAAAAACTCCACCCATAAACATCATCTATATATCCATTTCCATCGTCATCAATTTTATTTCCAGGAATTTCATCTTCATTTACCCATCTAACCTTATTAAGATCTTCATGATCCAAATCAACGCCAGAATCCAATACAGCCACCACCACTTTTTGACCCTTCCTATCCTTAATGATTTCTTTGTATAGTTTATCAGTACTTAAACCTGGCATTTGGTCAGCATCCCAATCCAAATGAAACCAATCCTTAAGCTCTATATTTTGAGCAGATAAAGTGGCGGAGATTAGTAGTAGAGTCCCTATTTTAATGCATAAATTTGTCATAATAAATGATTTGTTCGTGACTAAAATGATTGAAAACTTAAAATTTTGGATCAAAGGGAAGACCATTTATGATGTCCATTCCCCTTTCTTATTTGAATTCCTCAATTCATTTTTGGACAATTCACAAAATTTCTATTTTTTCAAAAACTTAAAAAGTAATCGTTATTCCAAGACAACGAAAATAAAACTATTTAAAATAATTAGATACTGGAACCCTGGAAAAATATATTTAATACATCCAATTCAAGCATGGTCTTTACAATATTTGGCCTCGGTAAAAAAAAACCTATCTCTTATTGAGGTAAACGGATCAATGAATAATTTTTTTCCTCATTCCTGCTTTCTTATAGATGGACAAATTCAATCAACATCATTAATTTCAATGCTCAACCGACTATCTATATCCATCCAAGAAGAATTGCAAATGGTTATTATAATAAATCCTAATCAATCAAATCAAATTTCTACTGATGAAATTGATTCCAAATATAATTTACTCCTTTTCACCAAGGATATTCTAATATTGTTTCACAAACCTAGATATAAAGGTAAAAGAAACTATTTTGTAGTTTCACGATATACCAAACCTTGGAGAATGGGCTTTTTTAACTAAAATAATTATGGATTTCAAAAAGATTACCACTTTTGTGTTTGACGTAGATGGCGTTTTTACCGACAATCAAATTCTTATTACTGAACGAGGTGAACTGCTAAGGAGTATGCATGTGAGAGATGGTTTAGCTTTGAAAATTGCCTTATCTCACAATTACAAAGTGGCTATTATTACAGGTGGGGCCTCAGAAGGCGTCCTTACCAGATTTTCAAATTTAGGAATCAATGATATCTTTACCTCAGTTCGAAATAAAAAACCTTGCTTCGAAGCTTTCCAATCTAAATACGGTTTGAAGAAAGAAGAAATCCTTTATATGGGGGATGATTTGATAGACATTCCTGTTTTTGATTTGGTTGGAATATCTGTAACTCCTTCCGATGCTATACCTGAAGCTAAAGCAGTCGCTGGTTATATTACTAAATTATCCGGCGGTCAAGGTTGCGTAAGAGAGATTATTGAGAAGACACTTCGTGAAAAAAATGATTGGGTCCTTAATAATCATTAAAAATGAAAAAAATTAAAATCGTTTTAGCTTCCGGTTCTCCGAGAAGAAAAAATCTTTTAGAAGAAGCAGGATTTGACGTTGAGGTGGTTAGTAATCATGTTGAAGAAAATTTCCCCAATACCTTACCAGTGGAGGAAGTTGCCACATTTTTAGCACATAAAAAGGCAATGGGAAATCAACACCTTCTACCCAAAGACACTTTTTTACTTACAGCAGACAGCACTGTTATTTGGAATGGAAGCCTATTAGGAAAACCGGTGAATAGAACCATGGCCATAACCTATTTAAAACAATTGAGCAACCAAACGCATACCGTCATCACAGGGGTTTGCCTTATCAAAAACCAAAAAAAGCAAATTTTTAAAGCAATCACCAAAGTTACTTTTGGTTCTATTTTAGATTCGGAAATTGATTTTTATCTTGACCATTATCAACCTTACGATAAAGCAGGAAGCTATGGTCTTCAAGAATGGATAGGTCTATGCAAGATTACAAAGATTGAAGGTACCCACTCAAATGTTATGGGGCTTCCTATTTACGAAGTGTACCAAAATATCATGAATTGGAAGGATTAAAAAGGATTCTTTGACCTTTTAAACGCTCATCGAAAATTCCATTCTGAAAAACTAAATGACCATTTACAAAAGTATGTGTCACATTTCCCTTAAAGGTCCTACCAACTAAAGGGGACCATCCGCACTTGTAATGCAAATTTTTATTTTCTACCACCCATTCTTTATCCAAATTAATTACAGCTAAATCTGCATAATACCCCTCTCTTAGAAAACCTCTATCCTTAATTTTAAAACAGATAGCCGGAGCATGACACATTTTTTCCACAATTTTTTCTAAAGATATTTTTTGGCGATGATAAAACGATAGCATTAAATTTAAAGGATGTTGAACTAAAGGCAAACCACTTGGAGCTTCGAGATATAAGTTTTGCTTTTCCTCCCAGGTATGAGGCGCATGATCAGTAGCTATAATATCTAATCTATCATCTAATAATCCCTTCAAAAGAGCATCTTGATCATCTTTAGATTTGATTGCGGGATTACATTTAATCAGACTCCCTAATTGAGGATAGTCTGATTCATTGAAATACAAATGGTGAACACATACTTCAGAAGTTATTCTTTTCTTCTCCAATGGAATTTCATTGGAAAAAAGCTCTAATTCCTTTCCAGTAGAGATATGTAAAATATGTAACCTTGTATGGTGCTTTTTAGCTAGACTAACCGCATATGATGAGGATAAATAACAAGCTTCCTCGTTTCTAATTACTGGGTGTTGATCAAATGGAATTTTGTCTCCAAATTCCGCTTTAGCAAGTTCTAAATTTTTGAGAATAGTTTGCTCATCTTCACAATGAGTAGCTATCAAAAAAGGAATTTCACTAAATATTTTTTCTAAAACCTTTTCATCATCTACCAATAAGTTTCCCGTACTGGAGCCCATAAATATTTTTACCCCACAAATTTTCTCTGGATTAATTTTTTTTATTTCCTCCAAATTATCATTTGAGGTACCCATGAAAAATGAAAAATTCGCTAGGGAACTATCCTGGGCAATACGGTATTTTTCTTCAAGTCTATCTATAGTAAAAGCAGGTGGTTTGGTATTAGGCATTTCCATAAAAGAAGTGATCCCGCCAGCTACTGCCGCTTTGGATTCAGAGTATATGGTCGCTTTATGGGTTAATCCAGGTTCTCTAAAATGAACTTGATCATCAATAATTCCGGGAATGAGATATTGTCCATCAATTTCTAATACATTAGCATGGCTATCAGAAATAGAAGAATCTATTTTTTCAATGCGGTTTCCTACAATTAATAAATCTCTTTCAGCTATAACACCTTCGTTTATTAATTTAGCATTTTTAATAAGGGTCTTTTTCATAAACAGACTTCATTAGCAATTTATTGATGAACAGAAAACTTAACACAAAAGTTGGCATTCTTGGGGGAGGACAGTTAGGTAAAATGTTAGGTATAGCGGCAAGTCCATGGCATTTACCAATTTCATTTATGGACCCTGCTCCACATCCTCCTGTTAAAGGATATGTGCCGAATTTAATTCAAGGTTCTTTAGATGATAAGAATGATATCTTAAATTTTGGTTTAAGCAATGATGTAGTTAGTATAGAAATTGAGCATATCCACATTGATGCATTATATGAGTTAGAAAAAAGAGGGATAGAGGTTTATCCCCAACCTGAGGTTCTTGAAATGATCCAAGACAAGGGGTTACAAAAAGAATTCTATGCTCTTCATAATTTTCCTACAAGTCCATTTCAATTAATCACTAATAAAAATGAATTACTTGGAAAACTTAATGCTGGAACTTTGAATTTCCCATTTGTACAAAAATTAAGAAAAGGGGGCTATGATGGAAAAGGAGTATTAATTGTTCAATCATCCTCTGGTATAAAAAAATTGTTTGACGCCCCATCCGTAATTGAGCATTTGGTTCCAATAAAAAAAGAAATTGCCATTATCGGGGCAAGAAATAAAAATGGCGATTTTAAAGCTTTTCCTCCAGTAGAAATGGAATTTAACCCGCAAGCTAATTTAGTAGAGTTTCTTTCATGTCCTGCAAATATGACAACAAACCAAAGTCAGCAAGCTACCTCAATTGTAGAGGCCTTGATGAAAAAAAGTAATATTGTGGGGCTTTTAGCTGTAGAATTCTTTTTAACCGATGAGGACAAGTTGCTTATTAATGAAATTGCACCAAGACCTCACAATAGTGGTCACCATACCATTGAAAGCTGCACAACTTCTCAATTTGAACAACATTTAAGATCTATTTTAAATCTTCCGCTTGGAAATACTGAAACTTTGAGTCCTTCAATTATGTTGAATCTTTTGGGAAAGGAGGGTTACTATGGCACACCCATCTTTGACGGAATTGATAAAGTTTTAGCCTTGGAAGGAGTTCATGTTCATATTTATGGAAAAACATCGACACAACCTTTCAGAAAAATGGGACATGTAACTATTACAGCACCTACCTTACAGCAGGCAAGAGACCAAGCACAAAAGGTTAAAACTTTATTGAAAGTTATTGCTTAATTCCATTTACTGAAATCAACTAAAGGAGCCGGATAACTATTTATTGCTCCCCTCTTTGGAGCAAAAATGGAAGATTCACTTAATTCTTTCAGTTCTGGAAGCCAATATCTGATGAAATTTCCTTCTGGATCATATCGCCTAGCTTGAGTCAATATATTGAAATATCTATTTTCTCTTGGATCACTTCCGACACCAGCCACATAATTCCAATTCCCATAATTGCTGCATGGATCGTAATCTATTAGTAAGGATTCAAAATATTCAGCGCCTAGTAACCAATTTAATTTAAGATCCTTGACTAAAAAACTGGCTACATTTTGACGTCCTCTATTGGACATAAAACCAGTTCTATTCAATTCTCTCATATTAGCATCTATAAATGGAACTCCAGTTTGACCAGATGCCCATTTATTAAAAATTTCCCAATCTATAGTTTTACTTACCTTTTCCTGTTTTGCTGTCCCGGATATTTTGAAGATTTCATTACCATACTTCTTTGCAATAAATCTAAAAAAGTCCCTCCAAAGCAATTCGAAGATGAGCCAATAAGTTGATTTATTTCCCCCTTTGCTTCTTTCGTAATCTTTTACTTCTTGGTATATCAATTTCGGAGAAAGACAGCCTGAAGCTAAGTAAGGCGATAATTTAGATGAATAATCCAATCCTAAAAGGCCATTCCTAGTTTCTTTATATTGTTTAATCAGATCGGTATCCCACAAATAATACCTTAGCCTTGCTAGTGCTTCATCCTCTCCTCCCTTCAATGAAATATCAAATTCTTCGGTACTGATGGATTCTTCAAAATTAAGGTCTTTTAAAGTAGGGATAAAACCAACATCCTTTACCATGGATAGATAGGGGATACCATTTGGTACCGGAAGAGGGGGTCTAACAGGAACATACTTTTCAACCTCTTTTCTAAAATGGGTAAAAATATCAGGAGTTTGACTCACTGGAAAAGGTAAGTCACCAGTATGAAAGAGCATCTTACCTCTGAAATATTGGATTTCTAACCCCAATGTCCATAGGTTTCTTTCAAGATTATCTTGAACTTTAACTTCCTCATCGGTACGTTCTCTGTTGCAGTAAACTGATATAGCATGGGTTTCTTTAACTACATTATAAATTTCATCTTCTGGCTTTCCAGTTCGCAGGATTAAATCCGCGCCGAGTTTTTTAAGATTGGATTGGAGATTTTGAACACTTTCAAGAAGAAACTTAGCTCTAAATGGGCCTGTTTTCCGAAAACCAAAACGGGTAGTGCCCATAAAGACTCTCTCATCGAAAACATAGACTGGGATTACAGGTTGACCTGTAGAGACGGCTTTGGTTAAGGCCTCATTATCATGTACTCTTAAATCTTGCCTAAACCATACTATAATCGGCCGTTGTTCCATTGTAATCCTTTATTTTAGGTAAAACAAAGGAAATATATATTGGTTGATAAGGATAAAAGGATGTCGCACATTAATTTCTTAATAGGTGCTTTTTTAACTACAGCAGTAATTATTCAAATAGAAAGTTGTAATACCAACACTTTTGCTCAAGGTGAAATACTCTATAATAACTTCTGTGCCAATTGCCATATGGCAGATGGAAAAGGATTAGCTAATTTAATTCCCCCTGTAGTCCATTCTGATTATATTTCAAACGAAGAAAATCAAATAGCATGCATAATAAGATACGGTATGGAAGGAGAAATATCAGTTAATGGCGTGATTTACAACGCTGAAATGCCTGGCTTCAAGGAGTTATCGGATTTTGAGATTGCCAACATAATAAACTTCATGAACCATGAATGGAATCCCAATGTACCCTTTAAAAAAATTCAAACCATTCAAAAAGAATTGGAGAATTGTGAAAAGTCTAAACGTTAATCATCCAGAAGGTCAGAATCATCTAACATATTTGCTAATAAATC
Source organism: uncultured Saprospirales bacterium (assembly GCA_937926355.1). GTDB lineage: Bacteria > Bacteroidota > Bacteroidia > Chitinophagales > Saprospiraceae > CALAZP01. The sequence continues at coordinate 1,148 of CALAZP010000011.1, read as the reverse complement.
CCTATATGTAATTCCGCTTTCCAACATATCCTTATTAATCACATTGAAAGTGGATAAACCATTTAACATAAGCTCCATAAAGGTAAGTAATTGATTATCCTTTTGGATAAACTGCTCGACCACCTTTTTTAGACCTGCAACTTTCAAAAGTGCTTTTTCATATTTCTCATTAGAATCATCATTAAAAATTTCAATAGTATTGCCTCCGGCAAAAAATGATCTAATGGTTCCGTATGGATCCTTTTCCTGACCCTTTTTTAGCTTTTCCGGATCGGGAAAATAATCCAAAAACATCCTTTGGATAGCCCCATTGATTAAAGCTAAGGCAACCATATATGGTCCTTCCTGTTCTCCCTCGTATACCAATTCGACTTTACCTGTGATAGCTGGGATAATTCCCCAAAGATCAGTGAACCTAGCAACCGTATTGGCCTCTGAATTAATTAAACACCTTCTTTCTGCAGTTGCCACAAGCATTTCATAAGCAGAAATACTCATCCGAGCAGACACGCCACTTTTTTCATCAATAAGTTCACTTACTCTTGCTTCGAATGCAATTTCTTCAATTAGATTTTTAAGTATTTCGGGTACTTCAACTTTTGATTGTTGGTCTGTAAGCAACTCAGCCTCTTGTTGAGTAATCTTTTTACTTATTTCGACAGTTTTAGGGTAATGCGTTAAAATCTGGCTTTCAATACGGTCTTTCAAAGGAGTGATGATAGAGCCTCTATTGGTATAGTCTTCTGGATTGGCGGTGAAAACAAATTGAATATCCAAAGGCAGTCTTAATTTGAATCCTCGAATTTGAATATCCCCCTCCTGCAGCATATTGAATAAAGCTACTTGTATTCTAGCTTGTAGATCAGGTAATTCATTAATCACAAAAATTGCCCGATGCGCCCTCGGAATTAAACCGAAATGAATCACTCTTTCATCAGAATAGGGTAACTTAAGGTTAGCAGCCTTAATTGGGTCAACATCTCCCACTAAATCGGCTACACTCACATCGGGCGTAGCTAACTTCTCGACATATCTTTCAGATCTATGAACCCATTCTATAGGAGTATCATCTCCTTCTTTTTTTATTTTATCTACAGCAAATCTAGATATAGGTTGTAATGGGTCATCATTCAATTCACTTCCTTTAA
>CALAZP010000010.1 GCA_937926355.1 uncultured Saprospirales bacterium | reverse complement strand
TTTGGGACCAATACAGGCATGTGTGGTGCTGATATTTTGCTTCCCACCCCCATTATAACCGATAATTGTGATCCTATGGCTACCTATGAAGTGGAAACTCCCGTCGGAATAGGACCAGGCACTTTATTTTTTCCCGTAGGGATGTCCCAACTGACCTATATTGCTGTGGACGCTTCGGGAAACGAAAGTGAATGTTCAACCAATATCACCGTATTTGATGCTGAAACTCCGGTGGCAAATTGTGATCCCAGTATGCAAATTGTGCTTTCCGGAGCAGTATTGACCCCTGTGGAGGCGATTACTTTCGATGAGGGAAGCAGAGACAATTGCAGTGATTTATATTTTAAAGTTAAAAGGATGGAACCGGGCAGCTGTATGAATGCTGCTGGGGATGATAGTGTTTTCCCCGGGTACCAAGAGTGGTTTGATGATCTCGTCTATTTTTGTTGTGAGGACTATGTTGAAGATAGTATTCAGGTGGTCTTGCGGGTCTATGATATCAATCCAGGAGAAGGGGCGGTTAATCCGGATCGGGAATCCAATCAAGGGGATTTGGACGGACATTATGCTGACTGTATGATAAGCGTAACTGTTCAAAGTGAAGAACCCCCGGCGATATCTTGTCCACCTAATGTATCGATAGACTGTAAAGATGATTATAGTGATTTATCTGTTTTTGGGACGGTAGATACTATGCTCAATTGTATCGTAAGTTTAGATTCTATAGAAACCATCAATATCAATGGATGTGGTACTGGATTCATTACCAGGCAATTTGTCGCCACAGATATCGCAGGCAATGAAGGGAGTTGTACGCAGACCATTGCAGTGGTCAATGAAACGCCATTTGATGAAAATAATATTATTTGGCCCCTCGATTTGGTATTAACCGGTTGTGGAGTAGAAACGCATCCCGATAGTCTGCCTGATACATTCAGCAGACCCGTTATAGGTGATGAATCGTGTAGTATGATCATGACCCATTATGCGGATGATGTTTATAAAAATGCTTTTCCTGCTTGTTATAAAATTAAAAGGACCTGGAGTGTGATTGATTGGTGTACTTATAACCCAGATGCTCCAGCGCCAGATGGTATTTTTAGACAGATTCAAACGATAGAAATCAATGATGAGGAGGCCCCCTTGGTCGTTTGCCCAAGAGATACCATTATAGGTATTCAAGAGGATTGTGAGTTGGCAGAATTTGTTTTTGATTCCTTGTTCATTGACGACTGTAGTCCCCAAATAGCTATTTCTCATAATTCAGTTTATGCTTATGAGGCCTCAGGGATAGCTAATGGTCGATATCCCTTAGGGAGTACAGTGGTTACCCATATCATAGCAGATCATTGCGGTAATGCAACGGTTTGTGAATCTACCATTACTGTGGTAGATAATAAAGCCCCTTCTATGATGTGTATGAACGGCTTGACCATCCCACTAGTAGAAATGAATGGGGAATTTATGGCTACTTTATATCCCGACGATATCAATGTTAAAAGTTTTGACAATTGTAGTGCTCAGGATGATTTAAAATTGAGAATAAGGGTTTGGGAGGGCAATAGCAACCTTCCTCCGGTAGATTCAGTCCTTACTTTTGATTGTTTTAGCAGAGGACCTCAATTGATTGAATTATGGGGAATCGATGAAGTGGGCAATGCGGATTACTGTGCAGCTTACGTCAATATTCAGGATAACAAAGGGTATTGTCCTGCGAGTGCGCAAACGACTGGATCAATAGTAGGATCAATTACAACAGAATGGGGGGCGCCTATCAAAAACACCATGGTTGAAGTGGCTATGGATCAACCCATGAGTGTGGCTACTAATGAAACCGGTAATTTCCAATTGAACGAATTGCCTTTTGGAATGCCTTATACGCTATCTCCTCGCAAAGAGGATGATATTGTAGCTGGAGTCTCTACTATTGACTTATTAATCATCACCAAGCACATCCTTGGACTGACGCCTATTCAATCGCCCTACAAACTCATCGCGGCAGATGTGGACCATTCAGGTGCTATCTCTACTTTAGATTTAATTAAGTTGAGGAGGATTATTTTAGGTATCGATCATACCCTACCCAATGGTAGGAGTCCCTGGTGTTTTGTAGATGCCTCTTTTGATTTTTCTGTTTATGAAAATCCATTAGAAGTGGAATTGCCAGAGACCATATCTATTAGCTCGCTCAATCGATCGTTGATGTATGCAGATTTTATAGGAATTAAAATCGGAGATGTCAATGAATCTGTACAAGTGAATGGAGGAGTGTCTGTTCAGCCGAGAAGTAGTAGCAAACCAGTTGAAGTTTATGCTGGACAGCGGGAGGCTTTACAAAATGAAGAATTTCAAATTCAATTAAAATTACCCGCCAAACAAGAGTTTGCCGGCATACAATTTGCTTTAGAATGGGATGTTACTAAATTACAACTCACTGGATTTCTTCCGGGAAATTTAAAAGGAATGGATTTAACCAATTTTGGATTACAAACTATTGAGGAAGGAAGAATAGCGCTCAGTTGGAATGAAAAGAATGGCCAATCGATCCAAACAACGAATCCAATTTTGGCTACTTTAAATTTCAAAGCTTCAGAGCGAGTTATTTTGAGAGATGTAATAAGATTTATAGAAACGCCTTTAACCCCTGAATTGATTGTTAATGAAGAGGAATCAATGCCTTTGGTGTTGAATTTTGGCCTACACCCCGAAGATTTAAAGGGAACTGCTAGAGTAGATAACTATCCCAATCCTTTTACTCAGAGTACTACTATTAGGGCGGAGATTCCTGAAGACCATGAAGTCACCTTAGAGATTATGGATGCTCAAGGAAGGCTCCTCAAAACTATTCGAGAATTCAGGTTTAAAGGGCTCCAGCATTTCCAATTGGAAGGGGAATCATTTGAGCAACAGTATGGTTTGCTATACTACAGAATCACAGCAGGTAATTTTTCGCACACGGGCAAAATGATAAGAATCCGGTAATTCACTTATGTGAAAATTCAATATGATGCATTTTTGAAAGGGGGCTTCGGCTCCCTTTTTTTATTAAATAAAGATTAATACCCTTAACTTTAGGGTAGAAAACGACCAAAATGCGTGGTATTGCTATTTTACTCACGATTGTTCCGCTGTTTTTACAAGCGGGTAATGGGAATCAGTGCTCTTTAATTTGTAAACATGGTGTACAAGTTGAAGTAGGTCCTCATTGCTTGGCTTCTATCGAATTGGATGCCATTTTACTAGGTTTTGGAGATCCCGCCAGTTGCCTTTCCAACCAGCCAGATGACTTTGAACTGTCCTTTTTATTGGAACGAGAGGGCCCGGTAGTTTTGACTGAAGGACTTCCTATTCCTTCTGAATTTTTAGGGGAAAAGCTCTTAGCTCGGGTAGTAGAGAAAAGCACGGGTAATTTTTGTTTTGGATCCATTACCACTTCTGATACCCAACCTCCTGAATTAATTTGTCCTGCCCCTATCGCTCTTTCTTTTGACGAAGTCGCCCCTACATCTCTGGAAGCGGAGCCTTTATACGATGATTGTGGGGAGGTGACTTTCACGTATGAAGATCGCAATATATTTACAGATTGTGCCAGTGGATTTTATAAAAAAACTATTAGAATTTGGACCGGTTCTGATTTATTTGGCAACAGCAGTAAATGTCAGCAAGAGATAGGATTTCGTGCACCTGATTTGAGTGCGGTTATCTTTCCCACTAGTTGGAGGGATACTTTTTTGGATTGTTCGATAAACTTAATGAATACGGAGTTATTAGGTGCTCCGAAGGTCGATATAGG
>CALAZP010000009.1 GCA_937926355.1 uncultured Saprospirales bacterium | reverse complement strand
GCATTACCCTCCGCATCTGTAGCTTTCACCCAAACCTCATAATATCCTGATGAAGGGAAAGTGATCTGGGCATTAAAGTCCTGCCAAGCAAATTTATTGAGCGGAGGGTTAAGATTACATTTCTGCCAGGTACTTCCATAATCTATAGAATACTCCACAGTTCTAACTTCCTCTTTCCCTCCCCAGGCATGTCCTCTAATTGGAAGCTTATTCCTTACAGGTATGGTAGCACCAGTTCTTGGATAAGTAATTAAGGATTTCACCGGCATGGATTCAATAATACACATTTCCTCATTGGGCACTTTTGTGCCAGGCGCGACAGGTTTGCAGGGAACCCGATAGGATGGGGCTTCCATTTTTGGTCCATCGTGTACTTGATCTCTAATTGAAATTTTGTACAACCATTTTCCAGATGTAGAAGCTGGATAGCCTCCGATAACCAATCTTAGTGGATAGCCATTAAGAGCAGGTAAAGGTTGGCCATTCATTTCCCAGGCTATTAAACATTCAGGTTCCAATGCCTTTTCGATGGGGACTCCTCTTGAAATTGGAATTTTACTGGCATCCCCACTAATATGGGTATCTTTTCCATAGTACCCTATATAAACAGCATTCGATTTAATACCCACTTTCTGGAGTACATCTCTCAAGCGAACTCCTGTCCATTTTACGCAACCTACTGCACCCACTCCCCATTGATTACCAGAAGCAGGTGGATTAAATTCCTTTCTACCATTTCCCCCACATTCTAAAGTTATAGCCAGGGTAACGACCTCAAATTCGGATTTTAAATCCTGTAAACTCCAGGATTGCTTTTGCTCCGCCCCTTCTCCATCTACTTCTAACGTCCAATTTGCAACCGCTGATGCATTTACCTCAGGAGGAATTCCATTATTACGAACAAAAAATAAATCATTAGGCGTAAAGGAATGGTCCAATAAATGTGCAGGGGTTTCAGCGTTAACTGGCCTTTCATTCAAAACAATCATATCCAGATGTTTACCAGGTAGCTTCGGCATCGCTATGGGGCCTTTAAACCAAGGACTGTTGCCAGTTCCCGAGGCCATTATTCCTCCTATCATTCCCAAAGTCAGCACTCCTCCTTTTTTGATAAACTTTCTTCTGGATTGTAATTGTTCCCTGAGCATATTCATTTATTTAATGAGGTAATTTATCCTTTATAACCCCATAAGTATAGGTTCCTAATATAGCACTTAATATAACTAGGGCAAACATCCAGTAGCCATGACCTAATAGGATGTACATTGGACCTGGGCAGCTCCCTACAAGTGCCCACCCTAACCCAAATATAGTACCTGCAATAATGTGTCTAGGAAGACTAAAAGACATTGGGGTGTAACTTACCGCCGTATCACGAAGTGTTTTTACGTTTGATTTCTTCATAAGGAACATCGCTATAGCTCCAATTACCACAGCTGTTCCGATGATGCCAAACATATGGAAACTTTCAAATCGAAACATTTCGTATATCCTAAACCAAGAAATAGCTTCGGATTTGGTCATAATAATTCCAAAAAGTATGCCTACGGCAAAAAAGGCTATTAACCTTGGAAGTTTTTCTGTATTCTGATTCATCTCAATCGTTTTAAAGGGTGAAGAATATAGGCATCAACAAATGGGTCATAATGAGTCCACCAATAAAAAATCCAATTACCGTAATCAAAGAAGAGATTTGAAGGTGGGAAAGTCCAGAAATGGCATGACCTGAAGTACATCCATCTCCATACCTACTTCCAAATCCAACTAAAAATCCCCCAAGAATAGCGAAAATAACTCCTTTTAGGTTTTCAAAATTATACATATCAGTTGGGACAAAACCTAAACCCTTTTCATCTGAAGCAGGATAATCAAAACCCAGTCCTTTGAGACTTTGAACGGTAGCATCTGCAATAGCAACTGGTTCCGGACTTTTCAATAAAGTAAATCCAATAATGCCACCTACAATACCTCCAAGTACAAAAACCATTCGCCAATACTCATCCTTTAAGTTGATATTAAAAAAAGTATTCTTTTTCCCCGCTCCTGAGATGGAACAAATATTCCTGAAAGACATGGAAACCCCAAAACTTCTTCCCATCCAGGTTAAAAGAATCAAAACTAATGCAATCATAGCTCCGGAAAATGCCCAATGCCATGGTTGGTTGATCATTTCAATAATATTCATGTTGAATAAATTTTTTGGTATTTCTAATTAATTCTGTGTGTACTGATTGATCACGTGAGTCAATTGATGGGCAGATTGCATTCCTGATTGACTCCATTTCACTTCACCTTTCTGGAATAAAACAAATGTGGGTACCCCTTGTATTTGCATTTTAGCAGATAATTGAGGGTTTTTATCTACATCAATTTTGACGATGGAAGCTTTTCCTCCAATTTCAGCGGCTACATCTTTTAGGATGGGTGCCATTGCCTTACAAGGTCCACACCACTCTGCTGAAAAATCGACTAATACTGGCTTTTCGCCATTGATTAATTCATTAAATGACATTTTTTTGGTCATGATATTTGCATTTGAATTTTTTAAAACATCTTTAAACAACCCAAATATCTAGTTGATAAAACAAATATACTGTGATGTTAGTCACTCAAGAAAGCAACCTTTTGCTTAAATTTTCATTATATATGATGAATATATCATTTATTTTTTGAATCAAAAGACGATAAACCTAAAATACTTTGACTTATCCAGCTCTTCCATCCTCCATTCAATATATTAGCGACCTTCTTGCAGAAAAAAATACTTTCTCCTCAGCAGAGGTCAGGACAATTGTTTTAGAAGCTCAAGTTACAGCCGAAGATTTAATGCCATGGGCTGATTTTGAACATCCAGTAGCTGACAGTTACGGTCGCCAATTAGTTTTTCAAGGTCGGCATTTTGAAATTATGGTCATGTCTTGGGCTCCTGGAGATTTTTCGGGAATTCACGACCACGGTTTTACTTCATGGGGTGCCGTTCAGGTATTTGGTCCAGCAGAACATGCCACTTTCCGAATGGAGGAGGAAGAATTGATTACGTTGGCCAGATGGGATATGGAAAAAGGAGATGTTATTGGGGTTAATCACCAACTCATTCACCAAATGGGTAATCCCACTAAGGATGAACATTTCCTCAGTTTACACGTCTATGGAACCCCTGAAAATCAAGAAAATATCACAGGAGACGCCCGGGTATTTGCTCTGGAACATCCAGTCATTCAAAGGGTAGATGGAGGGGTGTTTTTCGCTTTACCTGAGCAGGAAGTTAAATGGACAGAGAAATCTCCCAAACCAGATTTCACGACTTATATCAGGTATATGGTAGAACTTGGAAAACGAATGTCAAAAATGAGGCATCCACATTTCGATTCTACGAGAAAAAAGATTTTTGACCCAGCACATCACGCTCCATTAATTGAAAAACTCAATGAATTGGTTGATGAAATGGGCCACATTAGCCATTCTATACAATGGAAAATTTTAATAAGAGAACTAAAAGCAGTAGCAGGTTTTCAAGAAGAGAATAGAATTTATTCCGCAGAATCTGATCCATTCAACAAATACGCGGAGGTTTATGATGCATTAATTGGTCAACCTTGTTTGACTTCCTTCATTGCCCAGTATTTGCAATATTTTTTTGAGCACCATTCTATTCAAACTGTCCTCTCAATAGGAAGTGGGACGGGTTTGTCCGAATCTTATATCATTGAGCATTTAGGTATAAAAAAGGAAAATCTCTTGGGTATTGATATTTCCGAATCTATGGTGAGCGTAGCAAGGAAACGCATTCATGCTATTCAAGCTGATCTTCTTCAGTGGGAATCCGACCAACAATTTGATTTAGCTTATAGTGGATTGAATGTTTTCCATTACCTACCTTATCAGGAACTGGAAAATGCGGTAAACAAAACCGCTGATTTGGTCAAAAATGGAGGCTGGTTTGTCGGAGACTTTATCACCCCTGATCACATCCGATGGTATCCTAACCTGATGGTTTCATCAGATTCAAAAGTACTCTCACTGCGAACCCCATCTTTAATAGAAGCGCATGGACGTATGTTTCAGGAAAGCGAAATCATCAATATTAGTTTTCAGGGAGATGAAATGGATCTGCACTATGCTGGCAAACACAAACGGTTTTTACCTCCTATGAATAGGGTCAGAAAATATTTTGAACAATCATTTAGAGGAGAGGTACAATTGTTAGATGCTGCAAGTTTAGAACCCATTGCTAAAACTTCCGACAGTTGTCCCTCTACTCGATATGTGGTAATAGCTCAAAAAAAAGGTTAGCTACTCTTTCTTAATGGTGCATTCCGTGTTTGTCGCCATCCTTACACGCACCCATAATGCCATGAAATACATCGTGAAGTGCTACAATCGCTTCTTTCAAGTCTTCATCTGAAGACCCTCCCTCGATCATCTCACTCAAACTAATAGATTGAGATTTAAGTTCTTCAAGGCGATTTTCTAATTCTTTACCTTGATGCTTTTCAGGGATGGAAATTTCACCCCAAGAGATAGATTGATCTACCAGTTCTTTATAGCGCTCTTTCAAAGGGGCTAAATTATTTTCTTCAGCGGGATGAAAGGTCGCTGCCATAACATCGTGATAACTATCCATAGCTTCATCCCACGGGTTGGTCTCAACAACCTCTTCTGTAACAGCAATTTCTCCTTGATTAGAAGTATTGCTTTCACTACAGCTTAACATACCCAAAAAAGGAATCGCTATAAAAAAAGTAAAAATGGATTTTTTCATTTTTCAAATACTTTTAGATTGTGTTTATTAATTCAAAAGGGAACGGTATTCTTCATAATTTATTATAAAATAATTTGTATGTCACAAAATAAATGGAGTTTAGAAAATAAAAAGGTGTTAATCACAGGTGCCAGTAAAGGAATCGGATGGGCTACTGCTTCTGAAATGGGAGACTTAGGTGCTGAGTTGTATTTAGTAGCTAGGAATCCCAAAGAACTAAATGATGCGACCCAAGAACTTAAGAATAGGGGGATTCTTGCAACAGCTATTCCAGGTGATATTACCTCTAAAGAGGACCAAATTAGAATTGTTGAACGGATAAAGGAGACAGGGGCTTCACTTGATGCATTAGTGAATAATGTTGGGATGAATATTAGAAAAAAGATGGTAGAATACACTTCCTCAGAAGTTCAACAAATTTTTAATACAAACCTATTTGCCGCTCTGGAACTCACTCAATCCATCTATCCTTTTCTCCTAAAGGCTGCTCCTGCATCAGTTATTTTCATTGGATCGGTAGCTGGTTCTGTCGATGTTAAAAGTGGTGCTCCTTATGGAATGACTAAAGCAGCTTTAATTCAGTTAGTTAAGCACTTGGCTGTAGAGTGGGCTCCCGATGGAATTCGAGTAAATGCTGTTTCCCCATGGTACACTCATACCCCTCTAGTAGAACCCGTATTAATGGACCATAAAAAAATGGAGCTCATTCATCAACGAACTCCATTTAATCGAATAGCACTACCTGAGGAAGTAGCGTCCGCAGTTGCCTTTTTGACCATGGATAAAGCCTCCTATATCACTGGTCAAAATCTCGCCATAGATGGCGGATTTTTGGCCAATGGTCTTTAAGAGATTACTTCGTATTCAACTTCAGACAAATCTTCCTTATTAAAATCTATAGCCTTTTGAGGATTATTGCAGGTGGCATTTCCTACAAAAGGTGGACAGCCTACATTAAGAATTCCCTGAGCCATGAGGATACCTCCAGCCACAAGAACAAAAATGGAATCACTGTAGAAAACGTAGCTTCCTAAAAGTGAAATTCCTATTGCTATTCTTAATATTCTAACCCAATTCAATGGTTTCATTTATTGCAGTATTATCTTTTATACAACTGCCTCGATGGCCTTTTCAATCAACTCTTGAGAAATTGTTGTTGGGCATTGATAGCCCGTTTTAGGAGTATCAGACTGCTCAATGGCTCTCCAACCATCTTTAATGTCGACGATTTGGTCTAGCCCTCTGGATTTTAAAATTGAAGCTGCAATTAATGACCTATATCCCCCCAAACAATGCAAATAGTAGGTTTCACTCCTGCTTAATCGCTTCATATTGTTGTTGATATAGTCCAACGGGAAGTTAGTAGCGTTTTCAATATGCTGAGACAAAAATTCCGTTGGCTTCCTTACGTCTAAAATATGAGTTGCCTCTCCATTAGCCATCCTCTGGCTCAATTGATCAGCAGTAACCGTTTCAATTTGATCCACTTCCTTACCCTCAGCTTTCCAGGCTTCCATACCACCATTTAAATATCCCAAGGTATTGTCATAGCCCACCCTGGCTAATCTGGTAACAGCTTCTTCCTCCCTACCTTTATCCACAATCAACACGATAGGTTGCTGTAAATCAACGATTAAAGCACCAACCCAAGGTGCAAAATCACCATCCAGGCCAATAAAAATAGAATTAGGGATGAATCCGGCTTTAAAATCTTCAATTGACCTGGTATCGAGCATTAAAGCTCCTTCATTTTCTACCGTCTTTTCAAAGTCACCAGGAGATAATGCCTTGGCGCCTCTGTCTAAAACCTCGTCAATACTTCCATATCCCATTTTATTCAATTTTGCATTCTTAGCAAAATACTGAGGTGGGGGCAATAACCCATCCGTTACCTCTTTGATGAATTCTTCCCGCGTCATATCAGCCCTGAGCGCATAGTTATTTTTTTTCTGATTACCTAGTGTATCGAAAGTTTCACTGCTCATACTTTTGCCGCAGGCGGAACCTGCACCGTGAGCGGGATAGACGATCACCTCATCTGGTAAGGTCATGATTTTACTTCTCAAACTGTCATATAGCCAACCTGCTAAATCTTCTTTTGTAACCGATCCTGATTTTTGAGCCAGATCTGGTCTTCCAACATCACCTATAAATAAGGTATCTCCAGTAAAAATGGAATGCGGTTGTCCAGACTCATCAACAAGCAAATAAGTAGTACTTTCTGGAGTATGTCCCGGCGTATGAAGAACTTTAAAAGTTATTTTACCCACCTTAATCATTTCTCCATCTGCTGCCCCGTGCTTTTCGAAAGTGGTTTCAGCATTTGGACCATATACTATGGTTGCACCAGTATTCTTGGCTAAATCTATATGTCCTGAAACAAAATCTGCATGAAAATGGGTTTCAAAAATATATTTAAGTTTAGCCCCCTCTTTTTTTAACTTTTCAAGATAAGGACGAGTCTCCCTCAATGGATCAATAATAACAGCTTCGCCTTCACTTTCAATGTAATAAGCGGCTTCCGCCAAACATCCGGTATAAATTTGCTCAACTTTCATAACTAATAATTTTTTAAATAAACAAATGAAAATATGAATATTTTATCATATATCCAAAAATATGTTTACTTGTTTGGATTAGCTTCAAATACCCACCTATTAAGCGGTTTGCATTTTTGCCATTTCTACATCATTGAAAGAGCCTCCATTATAAATATCATCAATTCCTTTAGCCTTAAGCATAGAAACTGCCATGCCACTTCTATTTCCACTTTGGCAAACTAAAATGAGGGGTTTACTCATTTTTGCAATTTCTTCGCTTCTTCCAAGAACCTGATTAAGTGGAATGTTAATCGCACCTTGATTGTGTCCATGATTAAATTCATACGGTTCTCTAACATCGATTAGCGTAGCACTCTCGTTTTTAAGTAATTCTACTAAGTTCATTTTTGTGTTTTTTTAAATTTATTAACACAAAAATAATGGAGTGGCTTACACACAAATCGTGATTTGTATCACATTAATAAAAAAAAGAGAAATTGATTTTTAATTTAATCTTTCATCAATCATTCAATACCCTTTGATATGATTTATAATATCTGATAAATAGATGTGAGATTAAGTAATTTACCCGTTATAATCCTTTAAAGTTTAATGCCTGCTACTAAGCCTATTGATTAGCATGACTACTATTCAAAAAAATTTAAAGCCCTCCTAAGCCAATAGGGATAGAGGTGACTAATTCAATCTGTTTAGGAATTGGCCTGAGTAGTATACCCGTCAAATTTCTGACTGGTGGTTTGGTCATAATCATCAATAGCGTCTTGAATACTCATAAAGAAATGATTTTCTCCAATTTTTTCAATCAGGTGAGCTTTACTCATTGCATCTCTAACAGGTCCTTTTACGCTTGCAAAGGCAAATTCAATGCCTTGTGCTCGATAATCCATAACCATATCCTCCACCGCTTTGACTGCACTACTATCCATATTATTAATGCTTTCTGCATTGATGATGATCATCTTCAACCCTTTTCCCTTTTGTTCAGCAAATTCATCAACTTTAGCTCTGAAATAATTAATGTTGGCGAAGTATAATTGAGCATCAAATCTCAAAATCATCACATCCGGTCTTACTTCTAGGTTATCAAAGCGATCGGTATTCCTATAAAATCTTGAATCGGGAACTTTTCCCAGGATGGCTATATGTGGGCGAGTGGTCTTAAAAATTAATAATGCCAAAGAGAGAATAACACCTATACCAATTCCTTGCTCAATACCCAAACCTAAGGTAGCTACAAAAGTGGTTAGAAGCATAGCGAAATCTGTTTTATTGCTGTGCCAAAGGTGTTGGGCTTCTTTATAATCTATCAATCCAAAGACTGCTACCATAATTACACTGGCTAGGATTGCTTTGGGTAGGTAATAAAATAATGGGGTTAAAAAAAGCAGGGTTAAAATGATGAGTGCCGCACTAATTATGGCAGCCAATCCTGTTTTAGCTCCCGCCTGATCATTGACTGCCGTTCTAGAAAAACCCCCAGTTACAGGGAATGATTGGAAAAAGGAACCGCCAATATTGGCCAACCCCAGTGAGATTAATTCCTGATTGGGGATGACTTTATAATTTTTATGCCTGGCTTGAATCGCTTTAGCTACAGCAATACTTTCCATGAAACTGACCAATGAGATGGCTAAGGCTATAGGAAATAATTCTTGAATCAATTCCAAGTTAAATATAGGAACGCCCATTTGCGGCAATCCTTTGGGCACTTCTCCGAGAATCAAAACGCCATATTCGGTGAGTCCTAGGCCCCAAACTGCTAATATTCCGAAAACAACAGCTACCAATTGTCCAGGAACGGATTTAAAATATTTTTTCACCGTTAAAATAAGGGCAATTCCTATCAAACCAATCAATACCGTTAGCCCGTTGATGGAAGGTAGCGCTTTAATAGCTTCCTGTAAAATCACGTGAATATGATGGCTTCGAGGTAATTTTACCCCCATGAGGTGCTGTAATTGGGATAGACCTATAATTAAGGCAGCTGCCGAGGTAAATCCACTAATTACCGGATGGGATAAAAAATTAACCAAAAAACCCAACCTAAATAACCCTAATAAAAATTGAATAATTCCTACCATTAATGCCAACACAATAGCATATTGGATAAAAGCATCTGTTCCTTGTTCAACAAGGGTACTGATGCCAGAGGCAGTTAATAGAGACACCATCGCCACTGGTCCAACAGCTAGCTGTCGGGATGTTCCCATTAAGGCATAAATAATCAAAGGTAGAGTTGCAGAATACAAACCATATATAGGGGGTAGTCCAGCAATCATAGCATAGGCCATGCCTTGAGGAATCAGCATGACTCCAACAGTTAAACCTGCTGAAAGGTCTCCTTGAAATTGTTGACTAGTGTAGCCTTTAACCCAATCCAAAAAAGGAAATATTTTACGCAGAATCATTTATTTTATTTTTGCCGAAGGTAATAAGGCCAGTTGATAAGATTTGTGACCCAATTCACTTAAGGGAATTTAAGGCCAATAACCCTCCATCTAAATTATAGATTTCTTTAAATCCAGCATTAAATAGCAGAGCACAAACCCTTATACTCCTTCTTCCAGTTCTACAAAAAACGAAATAAGCAAACTGGGGGTCTAATGATTCAAATTTTTCCAAAAATTGAGGTCCTAGATAATTAAGTTGTAGAGTATGGTGGAAAGATACTGGTTGGTGCTTCCATTCTTGGTCGGTTCTTACATCCAAAAAGACAGCATTAGGAATTATTTCTGCAGTCTTTATAAATCTTGCTGCTTCCAAATTGTTAATTTTACTTTTCCACAGCTGCCACCTATTGACTTCACATATATTTTTTCCCAAGCCCATTTAAACCATTTTTACGCAGTTGATATTTAAAAATAATCATAAAATTCAAGATTATGAATCATGCTGCCGGTTTTAATTTTGGCCTTGCCCTATCTGGAGGTGGGGTAAGGACGGTGGCTCAGGTGGGGATAATCGAAGTGATGATGGATATTGGTATAAGCCCAAATATCGTTTCCGGAACCAGTGGAGGCGCTATTGTAGCTGCTTTATTAGCAGCGGGCAATAGCCCCCAACAAATGATGGATTTTTTTACCAGCACCACGTTTTTCCATTGGTCTAAATTTGCCATGTCTAAGGCGGGGCTTTTAGATCCAGAAAAATTTATCGAAGCTTTTCTCAAATTTGTTCCTTTTGAAAATTTTGAAGAATTACCTATTCAACTAAAAGTCGTCACTACCGATTTATTAGCTGGTGAAGAACGGGTAATTGAAAAGGGGAATATCGTAAAAGCGGTTTTAGCATCTGCTGCATTTCCTGGTGTATTCGAACCGGTAATAATTGAAAATCGGCCTTATGTAGATGGTGGCATTTTTAATAATGTTCCAGCCAATATCATTAGAAATTCTTGTAAATATTTAATTGGAATTGATGTAAATCCTGTAGTGGCTGTAAAGGAGAGGGATCTTCAAACTGCTATTAGTGTGATTAAGCGGTCTTTTGAATTGATGAGTAGATACCAAACTATTCAAGCCAGAGAAAATTGTGATTTATATATCACACCCGAAGGAACAGATCAATATTCCCTTTTTGACATTCAAAAAGCCAACGAATTATACTTACTTGGAAAAAAAGAAGGCAAGAAATATGAAAACAGGTTCAAATCTCTTGCCCAATTAATAGCTCCGAATCAAAACTAATCCTTAATATAATAAGTTGACTCGTCTGGTTTGAATGCCCGTTTCATCCATAGTGGTCTTCGCAAACCATTTGGACCAGGAGCAGGTCTCGCCATAGCCAACCACTTTTTATATACCTCAAATGATTTATTGGTATCTACAAATACATCTCCGTACTTGTCCTTGGCATCAGGCACTTCAATTCTCACCTTTTGATGCCAACAATGCATCCCGCTAATAGGATCTGGATGTACTGGGAAAGTTATATTTTGGTGCACTCCTCCATCCGCCCAGAATATTCTGCTGCTATCAGGATCATCACTACGGTATGGTTTGATTCCCTCGATAGTTTGCATCTTCCAACCGCCCTTCCCATCATTATCAATTTTAACAGTATTAACTCCCCAACGATTGCCCTTGGCATCCTGAGGCCTTCTCCATCTACCTAAGTGGTGAGAACAAGCAACTATACCAGGTTTCATTCCTTCGGTAACCCAAACTTTATCAATAAAATAGCCAATTTCAGTATTAATCTTCACTAAATCTCCCGTTTGGAATCCAAATTTACCCGCGTCCTCGGGGTGCATCCAAACTGGATTTTGATTGGATATTTCATAGAGCCATTTGGCATTGGCTGATCTGGAATGAATCAAAGTAGGTAACCTGAAAGTAGGTACTAAAGGATAATCTCCCTTACTTCTATCCATATTATCCTCGTGAATGTGACTCTTAATATAGGTTGGAATAGCGTATTCTGGCCATTTCCAATCAATCATGGTCTGAGAATAAAACTCGTTTTTACGAGAAGGCGTAGGGAATCCGACTACCGCTTGACCATTGACCACTACACCTATAGCCTTTCCATTTTTGCTCACTACTCCGGTTCCAGGATCTGTTGTCGAACCCTCCAAAGCCTCTGGTTTTAGGGCCTCTAAGTGCTTGTTGTAGGAAGTTTCCTCTACTACAAAAGCACCGTATTTCTTCATGTAATCTAAGGTGGAAATCCCTTCCTCAGCTGCCTTTTCTGGTAAACCCTTAGTATGGTCAAAAATATATTGATAATACTCATTGATATTGACCTTCTCTCCAGGCCGATAAGGAGAAATAAAATGCTTTTTGATACCCAAACTGCCATCTGGGTCTATACGCCATGATAGTTCAATCCAAAACTCGTCTTCTTCCCAAACCTGCCCTGGATTGGCTTCGTAAGTAAACTCTACCTTTTTGCCTAATCTTTCAGCAGCGGCTCTTAATACAGGTTGCCGGAAAGCTATCCACACCCCTGAATGCGTTTCGTAACTATTCAAATCGTGCCGCTCACTAGCTAAGCCCATTGGAAGGACATAATCCGCGAAAAAAGCCGTTTCATTCCAAGTAGGCGTTAATGCCACGTGGCACCCAAACATGCTTTCATCTGAAAGGGCCTCCATCCATGAAAAACCATCGGGATAAGTCCAAACAGGATTGAAAACTCTAGTAAAATAGACATCCATTTTACCCCGCTTTTCTTTTAAAAAGTGCGGCAATAAAAAACTCATCTCAAAATAAGCCAATGGATATTCCTTCGGAAAATGGAGCTCGTTCCAGAATTTTTGGCCGGAAGGAGAACTGAAAACTTTCGGATGAAATTTGTTCCAAGAGTTAGGTGACGTTCCTCCTGGTGTACCGACACTTCCCGTAATTACATTGAGAAAATGTAAACAACGAGAAACCGCCCAACCACCAAGATTTCCGCTCGATGCACTTCGCCAATTATGCGTTGCAAATCTACTTCCAGCTTCTCCAATTTGACGAGCCACATCCACTATAGTTGCTGCAGGTACCCCACTTTCTTTTTCCGCCATTTCTGGTGTGTATGCTGCATATTCTTCAATCATGGCCTCAATGAAACCCTCAAAAGTAGCTGGCTGTCCACCTTTCACAGCGCTCATATACTCTTGCCAATTCACCCAATTTTCCAAATATTCCCTATTGTATAGCCCTTCCTCCAGAATAATCTTAACCATAGCCAACAAAACAGCAGCTTCAGTACCGGGATAAGTGGGCATCCAATAATCAGACATACTAGCTGTATTGGATAATCTTGGATCCATGGTAGCCAACTTGGCGCCCTTCATTTTAGCTTCAATAATTCTTTGAGCATGGGGGTTAAAATAGTGCCCACTTTCTAAATGTGCAGAAATTAATAGGATGAATTTGGCATTGGCATGATCAGGAGATGGTCGGTCATGGCCATACCATATAGCATACCCAAATCTCGCTCCAGAAGAACAAATATTGGTATGCGAGTTATGGCCATCGATGTTCCAAGATTGTAACACTCTCTCCATATAACCCTCGTGACCGGGACGCCCTACATGATAAGCAATTTCATTATTTCTACCTTCCTGTAAGGCCTTTCTAATTTTTCCTGCAATATCGTCTAGAGCTTCTCCCCAACTTACCCTTTCCCATTTGCCCTCTCCTCTCTTTCCAACTCGCTTCAAAGGATATAAAATTCGATCAGTATCTTTTATCTGATTGATGGTGGCAGGTCCTTTTGCACAATTCCTGCCCCGACTACCCGGGTGATAAGGATTGCCTTCAAACTTTCGAACAGTCATGTCCTCCTTATCGATGTATGCAGTAAGCCCACATGCAGATTCGCAATTAAAACAAGTGGTAGGCACAATCATATAATTGCGCTTATTTCTTTTGGGCCAAGAGGTAGCCTCGTATTCCTCCCAATGATCCCATTGCTCGATGGGGGGAAATCCCGTTAAATCTCCTGGTTCCGTAATCCGATTTGCCGGATCAGGTTCCTGTTGATGAAGGTTCGGAATGATCCTAAGAGATTCCGCTATTTTCTCTATTAAAGACGGTTTTTTCTGATTCATATTAGACCAATTGAATTTTTTGAGGAGCTTCAATCCAAATTTTTTCCGTAAGGTATATTCCTATTAAAACAACTACTCCACCTATGGCAATCATAGTAGGATCAGAAGCACCAATAGTAACTAAGAATAAGAGTGGCAGCAGATTACCAAAAATTACCGTTCCCCACCAAAAATTATTTTTATATCTACCTCTAATAATCATATCTACTGTTTGCCGAGCCTCCGAAGTAGGATGGGTTAATGTCAACTCCACCAACATAGTCAAAATGTTGGCAACAATTGAAACCAACATAATGGTTTTGGTGTAGGCAAACCAATCGGACTCTAAACCAGTAAATAATCCTATGATAGCGAATGAAGCACCACCAGCCATCAGACTGTGTATTAACATATGTAGGACCAAGGCAGGACTCTGCCAGAAGTCTCTTCCCTTTGCTTGAGCAAACAAGAAAGCGGTATAAACAGCTAATATTAAAGCAAATACTGCAGTAGCATATTGAATCAAATCATTAACCCAACCAGTTATTTCCAAAAATTTAAAAGCAATAATTGCCGTTAACAATCCCCCATATACGGTTAAGGTGTATCCTCCTTTGACTAACCAAGAATTCCATTGA
The DNA here is from genome assembly GCA_937926355.1 of uncultured Saprospirales bacterium. Taxonomy (GTDB): domain Bacteria; phylum Bacteroidota; class Bacteroidia; order Chitinophagales; family Saprospiraceae; genus CALAZP01. The sequence goes on along the minus strand of CALAZP010000009.1, from coordinate 6,499 downwards.
GGACGCAACAACACATTCAAAAACCTATCCGGCCTATCTAAGTCCATAATAAGTAAAATCCCAGTTGCCCCTAAGAAAAATAACCCAAGACCTAAGCCCCACCAATCGGCAACGTCATTGATAGCTGCGACCCCCGTAATAGATGCAATAAAAGCTACAAGAAACAATCCAGCAGCTATAGCTTTGGTAGTTACGTATCCCGGAACCTCCCATCCCCACAACACCCCTTTTTCTGGAGCATCGTACACTCTTCTCGGTTGTTTCATCAAAAGGTCAATAGACCTCACCGGTCCTTTTCCAGCAATTTCTCCAGCAGTCGCTCCTTGTCCACTATTCTCTAAAACTGCACCTAAAACATCTCCACTAGAAAATGCTAATTTTTCTGTTTCCTTAGCATAATGACCTACCCCTCTGACCTGTTCTGACCAAAGGTAAGTACCGCCTTTTTCTGTAGTCATCGGATTCAGGGAGGCCTCATCTCCATTGATATAGAACAAATTAGGTTGCGTATCCTTAGCGGCCTTACGCACCGTAACTTGTTCACGACCTAATAATCGAGAGATTTCAGATTCTGGATCATCCATATCCCCTGAGATGATAGCGTGCTCTGGACATACATTGACACATGCAGGCTCCAGACCAATATCCACTCGGTGCGCACAATAATTACATTTGGCTGCTGTGTGATTATTGGGATCTATATATAAAGCATCATAGGGACAAGCTTGCATACAAGACTTACAGCCTATACATCTTCGGTTATCAAAATCTACAATACCATCTTCTCGAGTAAACAAGGCTTCTACTGGACAAATTTCCACACATGGTGCATCTGTACAATGGTTACATCGCATGACCGAGAATAATCGGCGAGTATGCGGAAAAGTACCCTTTTCCACTTGCTTAACCCAAGTCCGATTCACCCCAACAGGTACTGCATGTTCTGCTTTACAAGCAGTTGTACAAGCATGGCATCCGATGCATTTGCGGTTATCAATAATAAAACCAAACTTCATCTATATTATTTTGTGATTAAATACTATATCGTATAAAAATATGAATATACTTTCATATTTCAAATTATTATTTTGTAAATTATTGTACGAATTGATTAAGTGCCTCCTTCCACTGCCGAATGTACATTCAGGTGAAAGCAATTTGCTCCAATTTCTTGGCTGATACCAAATTTTTCTAAAACATCCCGAATAGGTCCAATAGCACCAGAAATTCTAAAGGTGGTTTTTTGATTTTTAATCCACCTTACCAATTCTAAAAGCTCCATGGCTCCACTTGAATCCATATCGCTAATACCCTGGGCATCTAAAACAAAAAGAACGGGAGGATCTGGCTCCGCATTATAGAAATCTTCCACTTGTTTTCTGAAATATGCTGCATTTCCAAAATACAAAGGCGCATCAAATCGAATTATTAGTACCCCCTTTTTGCGAATGGCCTCCTTAAATCGCAATACATTCCTGTACAAATCAGCTTCTGGTAATTTACCTAAAACTGCCACATGTGGTCTTGAATTCCTATAGATAATAATGGCTAAAGAAAGGATAACGCCAATCATCACACCATCTTGAATACCTAAGGTCAAAGTAGCCAGAAAAGTCACTATAAGACTGAGAAAGTCTCTTCTATCATTTTTCCAAAGATGAACCGCTTCCTTATAGTTGACGAGTCCCACGACAGCTACTACAATCACTGAGGCCAGTATGGCTTTAGGCAGATAATAAAATGCCGGCGTCAGAAATAAAAGGATTAATGCTATGACCGCTGCACTTATGATTGAAGACACTCCAGTCTTCGCGCCTGCCTCATCATTAATAGCTGATCGAGTAAAACTGCCCGTTGTAGGATAAGATTGAAAAAATGCGCCACCAATTTTGGTAATACCTAGCGCCAATAACTCCTGATTAGGAATTACCTTATAGTCCTTATGTTTGCCCTCAATAGTCTTTGCAATGGCTAAAGATTCTATAAAACTAATCAAACAAATTGTTAGGGACAGGGGTAATAATTGTCGGATGACTTCCCAATTAAAAACAGGCATTACCATTTGGGGAAGGCCTTGAGGTACATCACCCACTACCGCAACTCCCTGCTCGTTTAACTTCAAAAAATAAACCCCAGCTATACCTAAAATAACAGCAATCAATGCCCCTGGAATTTTTTTATTGATTCTTTTTAACCAAAAAATCAGAGCAATTCCCAAAGCTCCTAACAAAAGAGTAGGATAGTGAATGTCGCCAAATTTTTCAATAATGGATCCTACGATAACGTGGATTCTATTGCTTCTGGGAATGGAGATTCCCATCAAATTCTGAAGTTGAGAAATTCCAATAATAATAGCTGCGGCCGAAGTGAACCCAGAAATCACTGGGTGGGATAAAAAATTAACCAAAAACCCCAATCTAAAAATACCTAGCAAAACCTGAATAATGCCAGCAATCAGAGCCGTAGTAATAGCATAGGAAATAAATTGCGCCGAGCCAGGCTCGGCAAATTGGCCTACTCCGGTGAGGATTAATAAAGAGACCAATGCGACCGGACCAACCGAAAGCTGACGAGAAGTTCCAAAAAATGAATATAATAATAAAGGCAAAATACCAGCATACAAACCGTATATCGGAGGCAACCCAGCTAATAGCCCGTAAGCCATACCTTGAGGAACCAACATAACAGCCACCGTAAGTCCTGCATTAAAATCTCCTGATAAATGGGCTTTTTGGTACCTTGGAAGCCACTCCAAAATAGGCAAGTATTGAGCTGATCTCACGAAATGGTTATTTGATTCCTAACCAAATCTATGAAATAAACAACATATATTAGAATAATGTATCGACCTATTCGGGAATGAATTTGATGGAGATAGAATTTACGCAGTGTCTGGTATTTTTGGGAGTCATTCGCTCCCCGACAAACACGTGTCCTAAATGTCCGAGGCAGGATGCACAAACAATTTCAGTTCTGCGTCCATCAGAATCTGGAACTTTTTTTACACTTTCAGGAATTTCATCATCAAAACTTGGCCAACCACATCCAGAGTCAAATTTATCTCCAGATTGATACAAAGGGGCATCGCACCTTCTGCACACATAGATTCCCTTAGATTTATGGTTCCAATACTCACCAGTAAATGCCCTCTCCGTTCCTTTATGTTCTATAACCCGCTCTTCTTCAGGTGATAAAGGATTCCAGTTTGATGATTTCATATCCCTAATATTTAGGAAAATTGATGTTCTTTAATGATTTTTTTAGCTTTTTCAGCATGTTCAGGATGAGTATAGACCTCTACAGATCCAATTGATGGGATAACAGAATCTGATGAACTAATGATATGACTGACCACTCCGTTTTGCTTTAAAACATCTTCCACCAATTTAGCTTGCGTCAAATCTCTAGCGTTGAATATTATTTCCCAATCTTCTTTCATGATTTAAAATTTACTTAAAAAACAATCCCAACTCAGCTAAAGTTGGGATTGAAATTTTACACTCACTAGTTTTTAAAAATCTTTAAAACACTTTTACAATATAAACAATATTTTAATTACCACCAAGTATCATGGGTAATCCATCAGGACCACTTCCGACGATGACTATTTTACTATTTGGGGAATTAGCCAACTGAAGTGTTGCTTCTATACCCTTATCTCTTAGGATATTAGGAGAAAGGCTCGCATTAAGAATTCTGTTTGCCTCAGATTTAGCTTGTGCTTCAATAATTTTTCTTTCTGCCTCTTTGCGTTCCTGAGCCAAGATATATTCGTATTTAAGGGCAGACTGTTCTGCTTCTAATTTTTCCTCAATGGCTGTTTTGACCTTAGCAGGTAAAGTAATATCTCTAATCAATGACGCTCTTAAATCAATATAATTAGATTTAAGGGCATCTTCTAAATCTTGTTGAATCATATCTTGAACTTCTTCACGTCTGGTGGAGTATAATTCCTCAGGCGTAAATCGACCGATTACTTTCCTAACAGAACTTCTAACCTCTGGTCTGACTAGAGAAGTGAGGTATTCTTTTCCAAATGTCTCATGCAACTCAGGAATTTCCTTAAAATTGGGGTTAACCCGTACAGTAATATCCACTCTAATGGTAAGACCATTACTGGACAATAATTCCATTTCCTCTTCAATTTGTTTTTCCCTAACATCATATACATACATGGAATTCCATGGAGCAATCATATGGAATCCAGGTTGATAAATATTTTCTTTGTCCAAACCTCCGCTAAAACGACGGAACAAAACCCCGCGCTCTCCTGCATCAATGGTTAAAAAAGTAGCATTGGAGAAAGTTAAAATGACAATTAAAATAATAGAAATGATAATCCCTGTAGTGATAAGTTTACCTTGATTCATTTTTTTCGTTTTTAAAGTCAACAGTTCACCAAAAAGTATAGTTTTACTTTGACCTATTTATTTTAACTTTGAAAACAGACAAAAAACCTATAATCCTATGAAAAAGACACTATATTTTTCTTTAGTTGCTTCTTTTATTATTGGATGTGGAGGAGCTTCCACCAATCAAACTGAAGGCGAGACGATGAGTGCTACTAATCAGGAAGTAGCTGAGGTACCCAAAGAAGATGGAGAAAAAATTTACAAAACCTATTGTGTTACCTGCCACGGTTTGTATGGAAATATGGGTGGAAGTGGCGCTTTTGATTTAACAAAATCAGAATTATCTCTGGATGAGCGCATTCAGGTGATTACTAAGGGAAGAAATGTAATGATAGCTTTTGAATCTCTAATGAGTGAAGAAAAAATTAAAGCAGTAGCAGCATATACGCTGACGCTTAAAGAAAAATAATGGGGTCGGAGGTAACCGTTCTTGGTTTGATGTCAGGAAGTTCTATGGATGGCCTGGATTTAGCTATTGGGCGATTTTTTACATCTGATCAAACTCCCCTTTTCAATCATTTTAATTGGAAACTTCTGGATAGTCAAACCGTTCCCCTTTCGGGAAAATGGAAGGATCTATTACGGGATTTACCTAAACAATCTGCCTATAGTTTAGTAGAATCAGATGCACTTTTTGGAAAGTGGATGGGCCAACAAGTAAATAAATTTTTATCCCACACCGAGCATACTCCCGATCTAATTGTCAGCCATGGACATACCGTTTTTCACGCACCTCAAAAAGGTTTTTCGACTCAAATAGGCTGTGGGGCTCATTTGTCTGCCTTGACTGGGATACCTGTTTTGAATAATCTAAGAATGTTAGATATTGCTCATGGCGGTCAAGGAGCACCTTTAGCACCAATTGGTGATATATGGTTATTTAGAGATTACGATTTTTATCTCAACTTGGGTGGTATTGCTAATCTCTCCTTTATCTCAGAAGATAAAGTAATAGGATTTGATGTGGTAGGTGCTAATCAAATCCTCAACAGATTGGCTCAGGAAATAGATCAACCTTATGACAAAGACGGACAGTTGGCCTCATCCGGAAAAATTATTCCCGAATTATTAGAGCGTGCCAATGCCATCCCATACTTTTCTAAAAGTACCCCTAAATCACTAGGCAATGATGAAGTAGCGCAATATTGGACTCAATTATTCCTAAATTATGCAGGATGGGTTGAAGACAAACTACATACCGCATGTGTTCACATTGCCCAAAGTATTGCTCAAGCCATTAGGCCTTATACAGACGGAAACCGCGCTTACCGACTTTTACCGACGGGAGGAGGTGCATTTAATATTTTTTTGATGCAGTGCATTAGTGAGGCCCTTTCTGATTCAGCAGTAAAAATGGAAATTAAATTACCAGATGCACGTATCATTGAATATAAAGAGGCATTATTAATGGCATTGATGGGATTCTTAAAATTAAAGGGGCTACCCAATTGTTTGAGTCAAGTTACCGGTGCTCAAATAGATTGCTCTGGTGGGACTTTTCATGGAGATCTGGCAAAATGGATTCGATGAAAGAGACAAAAATTTTAGTAACGGGCGGAACGGGTCTGGTAGGCAGCTACCTTATTAGAAGATTGTTATTAGAAGGTTATACTAACATTCATGCTACTTACAGGGAAGGATCAAAATTTGATTTACTGGGTGCTGATGTAGATAAAGTGAATTGGAAACAAGCAGACATTCAAGATTTTTCTGCGGTTGAAGAAGCTATCGTTGGTATAGAGCAGCTTTACCATTGCGCGGCTTATATCAATTTCAATCAACCAGAAATTTTGAATAATATAAATGCCCAAGGAACAACTAATATTGTAAATGCCGCTTTGACTGCTGGTGTCAAAAGGTTAGTATATGTCAGCTCTATTGCAACCACCTCTAAGGGTGCGAATGGAGAATTGATTAATGAATCGAATTATTTTAACCCTCATGAGAAAAATTCTCCTTACGCAGTCAGTAAATTTTTAGCAGAGCAAGAGGTTTGGAGAGGATTTGCAGAAGGACTATCAGGTGCGATAGTGAATCCAGGGATTATTTTAGGTGGAGGTTATTGGTCCAAGGGGTCTTTACAAATC
>CALAZP010000008.1 GCA_937926355.1 uncultured Saprospirales bacterium | reverse complement strand
TTTTTGGTCATTGAAGAAGACCTAGTTCAAACGGGTTGTAATGTCAGTATGGCTGGGGCATGTTTCCCTACATTAAAAGCCGCATTTGATAGTATTAATATAGGAACTATAGATGGAGATATTGTCATCAGGATTAATCATTCAACTACCGAAACCACAACGGCAATTCTAAGCAGGGATATGAGCATTGATAATTCTACTTTGGCCATTTATCCAGCTAAATCAGGAGTGGTAGTAGAAGGTGATTTGAATGGCCCTATTATTGAATTGAGCAATACTAATAACGTCACCTTAGACGGTCGGCCAATGCAAGTAGGTATAGGTGCTAATATGTTAGTAAGAAATAACAGTACTGAGAGTAACGCAACAGCCATCGCTTTAACTGGTACCGCCTCTGATAATACCATTCAATACGTTAAAATGGAATGCGGACATGGCACGGCTGCTGATCGTGGTGTTCTTACCATAACGGGAACGGGAAATAATACCGCTCAATTTAATGACATTACAGGTACTTCTAGCTTGAGTGCACATATAGGCGTTTATCTTAACTCAGGTAGTGGTAATAATATTAGATATAACCGAATCCATGATTTTTTCGATAGAAATATAGGTGCTAGAGGAGTGTATATTGGTGATAGCGAGACCAATGCAATGGTTGAATTTAATGAAATATATCAAACAGATTCAGTTACCACGTCTTTAAATAACTCTAGTTATTTCGGAATTGAAACTGAATCTAGTGAGGGAATTAAAATATCCTATAACACTATAAGAGATATTGCAACCAATGGGGGGATAAGTCTTAAGGGAATTTATGTGAATACTTCAAATTCCTTAGCAGGTATGGAAATCAACAATAATACAATCAAAAATTTAGATTTGTTTAACGCAGGACTAAACGAACATAAAGTATTTGGTATAGATTTCAATGCTACGGACTTAACCGATTCCGCCCATATATTTAACAACTTTATTCATGACCTTCGATCTTCATCTTCATTAACAACCGCCGAAATTTATGGTATTCGATTGAACGGTGGTCGATCAATAATATATAATAACATAATTTCCTTAGGGTCCAATCAGCCAACTGGGGTTTGGTTAGCCGGAATTTTCGATGCCAGTAATTTGTCAGGAAACCAACATGAAATTTATTTCAATACTGTTTATTTAGGGGGATCAGTAACCACAGGTTCAAACACCGCAGCTTTATGGCTGGAAAATGAAACTCCCGAAGGTCGCAAAATCATCAACAACATTTTTTCTAATCTTCGTTCCAACACGTCAGGCTCTGCCCAACACTTTGGGGCTTATGTAACTGGTTCTCCTATTTTGGAAACCAATTACAACAATTATTTTGCCAAAGGCACTGGCGGGCATTTAGGATATTATAACACAACCATAGACACTATAACTGTTTGGCGCCTAGCTACTCGATTGGATTGTAATAGTTTTGATTTCAACCCTGATTTATTGATGCCTGGAGGTGACAGTATTCATCATTACGAGCCTCAAACAGATACAGTAGTTGGAACAGCTATTGCAGGAATTACCGCAGACATAAACGATGATCCTAGGAATGGATCGACTCCTGCTATGGGGGCCATTGAAATTACGGTAACCACAAATGATCTATCAACACCAATGGTTATAACAGGATTTTCACCCACTGGAGCTATGACTGACAGTATGGTCGTCATTACAGGACACCATCTACTTGGGGTGGATTCCGTATTTTTTAATGGAATTTTATCTACCTCTGTGGAGGTGGTTGATTCCACTACCATCAGAGCGGCGGTGCCAACCAGTGCTCCACCAGCTTCTAATACCACGGGTTATATACGAATAGCCGGGCCTTGCGGCAGCGACACCTCCGATTCTAAATTTTACCAGGTGTATTTTGAAGGCGGAGCGGGATCCGTAAATGATCCATATTTGATTTCAGAATGGGGTCATTTAAATAGTGTACGTTATGTAGAAAGCCCAGAAGTATATTTTGAGCTTGTTGCAGATTTGGACTCCAATAGCACCGGTTATGATTCTTTAGCTTCTTCTTTGGGCTATGGTGGAAAAGGATGGTTGCCTATTGGCGATAATGCCAATCCTTTTGCTGGACATTTTGATGGCAATGACCATATCATTAAGGATATAGTCATCAACAGGCCTACGGAAGACCACATTGGATTGTTTGGCGTAGCGGATAGTATGATTATTAGTCATCTAACCATTCACAATGCTCAGGTGGAGGGGCGAGATTCTGTAGGTACTTTAGTTGGATTTTGGGACGGCGCTTTAATGGAGGACTCTTTAACTAATGTAAGTATTACCCAAACTGTTGTGTTAGCTGGAAATGGTGCTACCTCGGAAGGAAATGCCGTGGGTGGATTAGCAGGGGTTATCAGTAACGTAACTGCACAACAAGTTTTGGTGGAAGGAAGTATTTCTGGAAATCGACAAGTTGGTGGATTAGTGGGTGAAGTGATCAACTCTTCATCTATCATGAGGGGAGGCGCGGAAATAAGTATTTCTAATACAGGAGATGAAAATAATATTGATTTTGGAGGCGCCTTCGGCAAAATGGCTGACGGCGGACCTTTAGCCTCTTTAGTTTGGGTAAAAGGTTCAGTTGATATAAATAGTTCAAATACAGGGTCAAATGGCAATATTGGTGGTTTTGTAGGGGTATTAGATGATTATGCGATGGTTCAGAATGCCTATAGTAGGGTTGGGGTAGTTGGCCCCACAGGTGGCGGTACAGGTGGAGTTGGAGGTTTTGCAGGCAGTATAGTAGGGGATACCATACAAATTATTAACTCCTATTCCACTGGACAAGTAGATCACTCCTCATCCACAGGGGGAATAACTTATGGGGGGTTTGTAGGGATTGAAGGTACGAATGCAACAGTTGAGGATTGTTTTTGGGATGGAGATACCAATACAGCTTCTTCTTTAGCAGCAGGAGTGGAGAAAACTACTGCTGAAATGAAGGATGTCTTAACTTTTGCTTTGACGGGAACATGGCCAGGCTGGGATTTTGCGAATGAGCGGGTGAATGGAGATTTAGATTATTGGGGGATTAACGATACAGTTAATAATGCCTATCCTTTTCTCATGTGGGAAGGATTTCCTAATGAGGCCACCTTTCGCTCTACCATTAATATCGTTTCCACTTCCTCATCCTCTCAAGGTTGGAGATTTGTAGAAGATACCCTAAGAGCGATTACAACAGTAGATGTAAAAAAGGATACGCTGGAAACAGAATATCATGGACGCGAGTTTGCAATAATAGCTACAGACAGCATTGTAATCGATGCAGTGGTAAATTTAAACGATAGTGATACTTCAGCTTTGACTTTAAAAGCCGGAATGGATATTATTTTAACTGGTTCTGGCGGATTAAATGCGATGACCAATCCCACTCATTTGGTATTTCATGCAAATGCAGATACTTTAGGTGGAGGA
>CALAZP010000007.1 GCA_937926355.1 uncultured Saprospirales bacterium | reverse complement strand
ATCGGGTATTTCCCACTCCCAATACGACAGAGGTTGTAGAGCTGCCTGACAAGGTGGTCAGTAATTTGTTGTAATTGTCTGTGGAGAGGTTACTGAATAGACTATCCAATCGGTCTATATTATCAAAATTCCAATTTGATATATCCAAGTCTAAATTAGTAGACGCAAAAATCCCGTCTAGAGAATTGGTCTTGCTTAAGTTTGGCTGGTCCATTGTATTGTATTCCAAATTGGTTGCGCCTGAAAATGCGTTGGTCAGTGATTCCCATTCAATTTCCCCCCATTGTTCTAAACTACTTATTAGTTTAGCGTTATCGGCATTACCTGAACCGGAACCATCTAAGGATATGTTGGGAAATATTCCACTTATAATTACCGTATAAGATCCGACACTGGCATAAGTATGGGTAAGGTCAGGCTGATCTCCTGAAAAGCTTTCTAATGTTCCATCACCCCATTGAATTTGTCCTTCATAGTCTGATAGGGCACCTCCTAAAACTGGTATTTCTATGCTGGTGTTTTCTGTATCGATGGACCATATAGTTTTAAATCCTTTGAATTGCCAATTGGAATTGTTGCCGCTGTCTATGAAACCTTCTGGTAAAACTCCATCTAGTACTTTAGCAGAGGTATTGTTGATGTCTTTTATATTAAGAAATGCGAAATCTCTAGCTCCTGTTGGATTCCAATAAACTTCGGTTCCTTCAATACTACTTCTAAGGGAAAGCAAATTTCCTGAAATTCCTTTTAAGGTTAATTTTCCACTGAAATTATAGGTCTTTCCAGCTTCAAAAGTCAAAGTGCTTGCAGTGGCTGTGGTTTTCAAAAGGTGATGAAAGTTGATATCACCTACTAAATTTTGATTGTCTCCAATTAGGGCCACTTGATGGGTACCCGAAGTAAAAGTTCCAGCGTTTGAGAAATCGCCTGCTATAAAAAGAGTATCTCCTGTATGATTTAAAGTTCCACCAGAAAAAATCATTAAATCACTGATGGATGTATTCCCTCCAATGCTGAGAACCCCGCTTACCAGGGTGTTGCCAAGATCGGAATAATTGGAACGATTGTCGCTAACTTGAGAAGTGTTTCCATAATAATGTATCCATCCATTATTGTTAAAGGATGCATTTCCCTCTAATGTCAAACTTTGATTGATGTAAAGGGTATCTGCTGAATTGATGGTTACAGACGCACCATCTTTTATAACAACTGTTCCTATCGAATCAGATTGTGAGAGTATGGGGTAATTACTTAGACCAGAAGGAATTTCAATATTTTCTGTGTAAGAAGGAATGGTCCCAGAACTCCAATTGGAAGCGGTATGCCAATCTGTGTTGATTGCCCCTGTCCATTTTATTATTTGTTTTTGCCAAGAAAGGATAGGAAAGCCGTCATTGCGAGATGGTTCAATTTTCCATATATCTTCCGTGCCATTGGTGGTCTCTTCCACAAAATCCCATCCACTATAAGTATTTTGTTCTTTTAACTCAGCAGTAGTTTTATCTTCTCCCAGTCCATTAGCTGGGCTGATATCACTATTATAATAACTATTTGATATACTTCCGGACTGTGTTCTGCCGACCAAACCTCCTTGATCGGTGCCCGCACTAACTGAACTTGAACTGTATGATGTATTAATACTTCCTATATTAACTCCTACCAATCCACCTGATTCTTCTTTTTTTGTACCGCTATTAACGTCAACTCGACTGTAGCTATTCGTTATTGCACCTCCTGCATTATTAACTCCAACTAGTCCACCCACAACATTACTTGAAGAAGTATTAGTTGATGTCACCGTTCCAGTAACAAATACTTGTTGAATTGTTCCACCATTATTTGCTCCAGTCAAGATGCCCACATATCTTTCCCCTGTTATAGCTGCATCAACCAATCCTAATGAATCAATATTAGCGCTAGATGCAAGGGTGGAAAAAAGACCAATGTAATCTTTGGCGGTCTCATTTATAAATAAATTTTGAATGATATGTCCATCTCCATTATAGTTTCCCGAAAACCCGGCCCCACCACTAAGCCCAATTGGTTCAAATCCAGAAGGGTCATCTCCAATAGTGCCATCGCCGTCCCAATCAACTTGAGTCGGATCGGAATCGAATATAATATCAGCAGTTTGCTTGAAACATTGACCCCAGTCACCGCTTGTGTTGGAAAGGGCAATCAAATCTTCCGTATTTGCAATTATATATGGGTCTGCACAGGCTCCAGAACCCCCGCTGTATTGAGCAAAGAGGGATAAACTGCCCACAGTTAAAAACCATAAGACTATTGCGCACTTAAATAACCTTCGTTTAGGTATTCTTTTCATTTTAGGAATTTTTTGTTTGATAAAAATTTCTTTTCATCAAAATTGTCTCACCTAAAATGCATGGAGTCGTTATTCCTTTGAATAAAAATTATGGGTCAACACTCCTTTTTATTTTCCATAAAATATTTTAAAATTTAAAATCCAAAAATTAAACTAAATGAAATGTCTCTTATCAAATTTTCAAATGACAATATGAATGTATATAGAGGTTATACTTTAAATTGTTTTTTTTAAAATCCATAATTTTTCCTCAAACTGTTTGTCCAATCTTTAGGCTATTTGGTAAACTATAGGTTTTCTAAATTTTAAAAACTAATCCAAATTTTAAAGTACATAGTTTATATTTAAGTTATTTAAAAGATAAACCTATAGGTATGTTGATAATAAATTATTGGCTAAGGCATTTCTTCTCATATTTTAAAATTGGTAATTTCT
>CALAZP010000006.1 GCA_937926355.1 uncultured Saprospirales bacterium | reverse complement strand
GGCACTCTTCTTCCAATTGTTGATCAAACTCTCGACTTATCAAAATGGTGGAAGCTTTTGATTTTTTTATAATTTGCGGTGCTCTTTTATAATGGGTTCTTTGAATGTATTGAACTCCTATTAATTTGGGAAAAAACGCATATTGCAAATAAGTTGAAGCGACTTTACCCAATCCTACGTGAAAAAAGATTTGTTGCATAAGGAGTACAATATACTATCTTTCCGTTTTAAACTTAAGTTCTAATTAGAATGAAACAGACTTTATTTTTTATTTTATTTTTTTCGATTACAACCTCTATAAATGCTCAAGATAAATCGCTTTCATCTGTGGTAAGGGGAGTGGTTTTGGATCAGGTTACCCAAAGGTCTTTAGAGGGAGCTACCATAGAGCTGAACGGTGATATAACTCCGGTGGTTTCCAGTGCAGATGGTACTTTCCGATGGGAAGGGGTAAAACCAGGTAGATATACTTTATTGGCAAGATTTCTGGGATACCAGCCCTATTTCATGCCTGAATTATTAGTAGAAACTGGCAAAGAACTGGTAATTGAAATCCCCCTCTCACCGATAGCCACCTCACTGGATGCAGTCGAAGTGACCGCAGACCCTTATACCCTCACGAGAGCTGTTCCTGGGATTCAAACGATTACCATTGAAGAGGTCTTTAGGTTTCCCGCTACTTTTTACGATCCTGCCAGATTGGTAACCTTGCTGCCGGGAGTGGTGGGAGATAACGACCAGGCCAATGGTATTTCTGTCAGAGGCAATTCCCCCAATATGGTCTCTTGGCAATTAGAGGGAGTAGAAATCGTCAATCCCAACCATACTCCTAATGCGGGAACAGGAACCGATAGGGTAACTCAAAATGGAGGTGGGGTGAATATGTTGAGTGCTCAAATGTTATCTACCTCCCAATTTATGAATGGCGCTTTTTCAGCAGGTCATGGAAACGCCTTATCTGCCATCATGGATATGAATTTTAGAAAGGGGAATAACGAACAAAATGAATATACCGTTCAAGCTGGCCTCATAGGTATCGATCTTGCTGCCGAAGGCCCTTTATCTAAGTCTTCTGGTAGTTCTTTTTTGGCCAATTACAGGTATTCGACAGTAGGATTGTTGTCTGCTATGGGAGTAGATTTAGGAGATGAAGCCATTTCATTTCAGGATTTGTCATTCCATTTAAACTTTCCGCTGCTTCATTCAGGAGGAAGTATTTCCCTATTTGGAATGGGAGGAAACAGCAAAAATATATTTGAAGCACAAAGGGATGCCACTTTATGGGAGGTAGAAAAGGATAACCGAGATATCACTTTTAGCTCGATGACAGGTGCTATTGGTGCCAAATGGATTCAGCCAATTGGAAGCAGTAGCGTTTTGAATACAGTGATAGTTTTATCGAGTATGCAAACAGAGCGGTTGGATCAGCAATTAGATCCGAATAATTACAAAATTATTGAAACAGCACAAAATTTTAATAACCAAAGTAAGGTGGCCATTAAGAGTGAATACAGTTCGGACTTAGGAGGTGGAACGCTCGTTAAAGGAGGTCTGAATCTAACCAATACCTCCTTTGCCGGAGGCGCATTTTCAAATGAAGTTGCTGCGAATAGTTTGTCATCCACTGACGGTTGGTTGACTAGCCCGTATTTAACGGTTGAACACAAAGGTCAAAAATGGAGAATAAATGGAGGAATACATTTGACTTCTTTCTCTTTGACAGAAGATTTTTACGTAGAACCCCGGGTTCAAATTGGATATCAGGCGACCAATAACGCTGCTTTTTTCGCTTCTTATGGAATGCATAGTCAACTGCAACCCGGTGTACTTTATTTTGGCGATGTAGTCGGTGCTACTCCTCAAATGAGTCGAGCACATCACGTAGTAGCGGGTTGGGATCAAAACTTGGGTAAGGGGGTGTCCCTTCAGACCAATTTGTTTTATCAGAAGTTATTTAATATTCCAGTAGCAGCGAATTTATCTAATGCTTTTTCTGCCATTAATCTTCTAGAAGAAATCCCCAGCTATGCATTGGCTAATGAAGGAATTGGACAAAATATAGGGGTGGAAATAAGCCTTAGAAAGTTTATGCAGAATAATTTCTATTACCTGTTGAACGCTACGCTATATGATGCGAAATACGAGGGTAGCGATGGAATTACAAGAGATAGCAGGTACAATGGCCAATACACGGTTAACGCGACCTTAGGGAAGGAATGGCGTAAACAAAAGGAAGCCGGGTTAGAGCGGGTTCATGGATGGAATATCCGAATAGTCAATACTGGTGGTTTCAGGGCTAACCCAATAGATTTGGCCGCTTCACAAGATTTTGGGAGAACTATTTACGATTTGGAAAATGCCTTCCAAGACCAATTGCCCGGGTTCTTTAGAGTGGATCTACGTTGGTATGTTAAGCGAAACAAACCGGGTAAAGTGAGTACTTTTTCCATAGACATTCAGAATCTGACGAATGCACAAAATGTAGCTTTTAGTTATTACGATGTCCTACAAGGCTCTTTGGTTGAAAAATATCAATTGGGTATTATTCCATTATTGAGTTGGCGTTTAGAATTTTAAATCCATTTTATGAAAAATAGAAATTATGTGATTGCAGGTCTATTTTTTCTTTTTGCTCTGGTGCAATTGAATGACCCGGATCCTTACTTTTGGGTAGCATTGTATAGCTATATAGGAATGGTAGCCATTATTAGAAACTTCCGACCCATACGAAAGGTTATTTTTTTAGCTGGTATGGCGGTTTGCCTGATAGAATTATTTTTGATTTTACCTGAATTTTTGAATTGGGTTGAACTAGGTATGCCAACCATCACAGGAAGTATGAAAGCCGAAGAGCCCCATATTGAGTTTACCAGAGAGTTTTTGGGACTCTTAATTGGTTTGGGTACTTTGGTGTTTTACTACTTCGAAAAACTAAATCATAAAGACAATGAATAGACGAAAATTTCTA
>CALAZP010000005.1 GCA_937926355.1 uncultured Saprospirales bacterium | reverse complement strand
TAAAATTATAAAGTCCCTTAATATCCATAAGAATAGGGTCATCTGCGGAAATAGATAAGAAATAATCTTCATCTAAATCTTTATAGGCATCATGTGCAACGGCAACAATTATCGCATCGTATTCATTGCCAATTTTATCAATCATAGATAAATGGTACTCTTTGGCTACTTCATTTGGTGAGGCAAAAGGATCCATTAAATGTACATTGATGGAGTATTGCATCAATTCTTTAATTAACTCAGCCACTTTTGAGTTTCGAATATCTGCCACATTTTCCTTGAATGTTATTCCTTTGACCAGTACTTTTGATTTAGAAGGGTTTTTGCCTCGTTGTATTAATAATTGCGTAAGTCTGCTGGCGATGTGCTTGGGCATCCCATCATTAATCCTTCTTCCACTCAAAATAACTTGAGGGTCATAACCAATTTCTTTGCTTTTATGTAAGAGGTAGTATGGATCCACGCTGATACAATGTCCTCCAACTAATCCAGGACTGAATTTGAGAAAGTTCCATTTGGTGCCCGCGGCGTCTAAAACGGCTTGGGTATCAATGTTCATTTTGTCAAAAATGATAGATAATTCATTCATCAATGAAATATTCAGATCTCTTTGGGTATTTTCAATTACTTTGGCTGCTTCTGCTACTTTAATCGTAGGGGCTTTATGAATGCCTGCTTCAATGATTGAACCGTAAATCCCAGCAATTACTTCCAAGGATTCCTCATCTGAACCCGATACTATTTTTAGTATTTTTTCTAAGGTTCTCACTTTATCGCCTGGATTGATTCGCTCGGGGGAATAACCTAATTTGAAATCCTTATTAAGTTTTAGACCAGAATGCGCTTCTAATATAGGAAGACAATCCTCTTCTGTACACCCGGGATAAACAGTAGATTCGAAAACTACATAATCACCCTTTTTTAAAACTTTTCCCACGGTGGTAGAGGCAACCTCTAAATAGGATAAATCGGGAACCTTGTGGTCATCTACGGGAGTTGGAACCGCTATAATGTAAAATTTTGCTCTTTTTAAGTCTTTCGGTTGAGCAGTAAAAGTAACGTCCTTATTATCAAAAGCTTCTTTAGATAATTCTTCCGAGGGATCTATCCCTTTTTTCATCATGGCTACCCTGTTTTCCG
>CALAZP010000004.1 GCA_937926355.1 uncultured Saprospirales bacterium | reverse complement strand
GCAATCCATAATATGCTGAAAGAACATCGACCTCACGGTCAGAAAGAATACTCATTCCTTCTCTAACCTCATCCTTTAGTGATTGAGCCATTAAATCCACATCCGGACTGTCTGAATCATCAGTTGAAAAGGTATCGAGCATGGTGGCATCTCCTTCCTCTCCACTCATGGGAGCATCCATGGAGGTATGCCTATTGGCACTTTTCATTAAATTGGTCACCTCTCTTGGGGTTAGATCCAATAATTCAGCTAATTCCTCTATAGATGGCTCTCTCTCAAACTCCTGCAGAAAAGAGGCAATCGCTCTATGGATACGTGTGTATCCTCCTACCTTATTAACTGGCATTCGAACCAATCGGGAATTCTCGACTATAGATTGAAGGATAGATTGTCTGATCCACCAAACCGCATAAGAAATAAATTTGAATCCTTTGGTTTCATCAAATCTCTTAGCCGCCTTCATCAAACCCATATTCCCCTCATTGATTAAATCACTCAATGACAATCCTTGATTTTGGTACTGCTTGGCGACAGAAACGACAAATCTTAAATTTCCTCTGGTCAACTTATTGAGTGCCTCTTCATCTCCCTTTTTGATCCTTATTGCCAAATCAATCTCTTCATCAGGGCTGACCATAGGAATCTTTGAAATATCATTCAGGTATTTTTCAAGAGAAAGACTCTCTCTATTGGTGATTTTGGTCGTAATTTTTAGTTGCCTCATCCTAGCTTACTTCTTTTATTTGGTTGTATAAAGTAAAAGGGTAAACACCTGTTTACCCTTTAAAGTTCCTGAAGTAAGAAAAGTTGAACGTATTCTAGTCTTCTTTAGCAGAAGGTCTTTCAGGTTTAGGCAATAATGCCTTTCTAGACAACCTTAGTTTACCAGTTTTAGGATCCACCCCTACCAATTTGACCTTAACAGGGTCTCCTTCTTTGAAAACCTCTTCTACCTTTTCGATTCTACTATGTGAGATTTCTGATACGTGTAACAAACCACTTTTACCTAAGAAATCGACAAATACGCCATAAGGCATTACCGTCTTGACTTTACCCTCATAGACATCCCCTACTTGCGGGACAAAGGTGATTTTCTTAATTCGCTCTAAGGCAGCATCAATAGATGCCTTATCATTACTTGCAATACTGACAATTCCTTGATCATTAACTTCCTCAATATTAATGTTGGTGCCTGTTTCTGCTTGAATTTCCTGTATAACTTTACCACCTGGACCAATTACCGCACCAATGAAACTCTTATCAATGACCAATTCAACGATTCTAGGAGCATGAGGCTTGTAATCTCCTCTAGGTTGGTCAATGGTTTTTTTCATTTCATTCAGGATATGAATTCGACCATCTTTGGCTTGAGATAGCGCATTTTCCAAAATCTCATAGGGTAACCCATCTACTTTGATATCCATCTGAACGGCAGTAATCCCCTGATCCGTTCCGGTCACTTTGAAATCCATATCACCCAAAGCATCTTCATCCCCTAGAATATCACTTAGAATAGCAATCCTATCCCCTTCCGCAATCATTCCCATAGCGATTCCTGAAACCGGTGCTTTGATTTGAACGCCAGCATCCATCATAGCTAATGTTCCAGCACATACCGTAGCCATAGAAGAAGATCCATTTGATTCCATGATGTCAGAAACAATTCTCATGGTATAGGGGAATTCAGTAGGCAATACTTTTCTTAAGGCTCTACCCGCTAAATTAGCATGACCAACCTCCCTTCTACCAGGCCCCCGCATAGGTTTGACTTCTCCAGTAGAATAGGCAGGGAAATTATAATGGAGGATAAATCGATCAAATCGCATTCCCAAAGCATTGTCAATCATCATTTCATCCTGCTTGGTTCCCAAAGTCATTGAAGTAAGAGACTGGGTTTCTCCTCTCGTAAAAATGGCAGAACCGTGTGCTGAAGGAAGATAATCTACCTCACACCATATATTCCGAATATCGGTAGTTTGCCGCCCATCCAATCGAATTCCCTTATCTAAAACCATATTTCGGATAACCTCCTTTTTGAGTTTGCCAAAATATCGATCAACTATTTTTGCCTTCTCATCAGCATCCTCTTCGGCTCCAAATTTCTCTTCAAACCTTTCCATCAAGGAAGTCTTAATTTCATCAAATCTTGACTTTCTTGCATTCTTATCTAAAGCACCCGAAGCCACCTCGTAAATTGCCTTTTCCGTTTCACCGGCTACCCAAGATTTTAAATCAGCATCTTCAGGTAACAAAACAATTTCTCTTTTTTTAGAAGCCTTTTCTCCTACCTTTTTTGCCAATTCCAATTGTGCTTGACATTGGATTTTAATAGCATCATGAGCAATCTTAATGGCCTCAATTAAATCATTCTCCGCACATTCATTGGCTTCACCTTCCACCATCATAACATTATCCATAGTGGCTGCAACAATAAAATCCATATCTGCATTCTCCATCTCACTGTGCTTCGGATTAACGAGAAACTGGCCATCCACTCTAGCCACTCTCACTTCAGAAATAGGGCCTGCAAATGGGATATCTGAAACCGATAAGGCTGCAGACGCCGCCAAAGCGGCAAAAGCATCAGGTGGTACATCAGTATCTCCAGAGACGAGATTTATAATCACCTGAGTTTCATTCATATAATTATCGGGAAACAAAGGACGAATGGCACGGTCTACTAACCTGCTGATCAACACCTCATAATCTGATAATTTTGTTTCCCTTCGGAAAAAATTACCCGGAATTCTTCCCGCTGAGGCAAATTTTTCCTGATAATCCACTGATAAGGGAAAGAATGCTTGCCCTTCTTTCATTTCATAATTAGATACCACTGAAGCAAAGAGCATGGTATCTCCGATTTTAATTACCACAGAGCCGTGGGCCTGGGTGGCTAACTTCCCGGTCTCCAAGGTAACCTCCCGACCATCGGGAAGTTGAAAGGAAGTTGAAATTGGAATCTGTTGTCCCATTTAATTTATATTTAAGCATCAAAAAAATCATTCTACAAGCCATCCCTTGGGATAACCAAAAGCAGGTGCACAGAATTAATAATTAATTCCGTCAAAAGAATTCAAATATACCAATTAGATGGAAATTTATTTTCTCTATAACCAATATTGAAGCAGGTCAGGAAGAATAGAAAAGAAAAAGCGACTGCTCAGAGAACAGTCGCTTTAAATTTATTTTCTGATTCCTAATTTTTCAATTAGATCTCTGTAAGCTTGAATATCCTTTTTTGCAATATATTGCAATAATTGCCGCCTCTTACCAACCATCGCTAGAAGAGCCTTTCTACAAGAATGGTCTTTTCTATTTTGTTGTAAGTGCTGAGAAAGCTGCTGAATTCTGTAAGTAAACAACGCAACCTGCGCAGCGGAAGAACCTGTGTTCGACTCGGAACCACCAAATTCCTTGAAAATTTCGTTTTTCTTTTCTGTGGTTAAATAAATACCCATAATTAATTTTTAAACCGTTAGTGATTATGCCATCAGTTACAGCGTCGCAAATATAGTAATTAATCTCTAACCTTGGTAATATTCATTGAATACCTCTTGCAGTCTAAAGATATTTACCATTAATACTTAAAGGCAAACCTAATTCCTCAGGAATCAAACCTACCAGTCAATTATTAATATTTCGATAATTTCTCTCTAACCCATCATGTTAACAACCAGAGAATGTTGCGATTATAGGACTACATAAAATTATTTACCTCAATGAAACCCTAAAGCTAAGAAAAGGACCGTTCCAAGTAAAGCTATGTTAAGTACAGTGATTAATCTTTAACTACTATAATAATCTTCTAGTGCTTCCTGAAGTCTGGGCACTACTTCGAATAAATCCCCAACCACACCGTAATCAGCTGCTTTAAAAAAAGGTGCTTCTGGATCTTTATTGATGACCACTATAGTCTTGCTATTATTCACCCCTGCCAAATGCTGAATGGCCCCAGATATACCAATTGCAATATATAAATTAGGTCTTATCGCAATACCCGTTTGGCCCACGTGCTCATGATGGGGACGCCAACCCGAATCTGCAACTGGACGAGAGCAAGCGGTGGTAGCACCTAAGGTTTGAGCCAACTTTTCTATCATTTCCCAATTTTCCGGGCCCTTCATGCCCCTTCCAGCACTTACTACCTTTTCTGCTTCCGGTAAAGGCACGGTTCCAACCACCCTATTGGTTTCCACTACCGCCACTTGCGCTTCAGGTAGCTCACAGGTAACAGGAGTAACCGCTACTTCAGATCCCGTTTTTTCCGAAGGAATACTATTGCCCGTTAAACTTAGGACTTTAATATCAGTGTTAAGGGACAACGTAACAATGGCCTTGCCTGAATAAATCTTTTTCTTAACCTCAAAGCCATTAGAACAATCCGGTAAAGTATGGGTACCAGATACCGAATCAGCTTTTAACCGAATAGCTACCCTTCCTAGCAAGGACTTGCCGGTAGTACTATCGGGAAACACCAACACAGAACATTGTTGTTGTATAGCTATATCAGCAATAGCTTTAGCAAACATACGAGAATCAAAGTTGGAAAAATGAATATCGTCAAACTGCCAAACTTTATGAGCACCGTATATTCCTAATGACTCAGGAGAATTGGCATTACCTAAAACAAGGGCACCACACGAAAGATTCATGAGTTCGGCTGCCTTTCTGGCATAAGTAACTGCTTCTAAAGTATTTTTCTTGAAAATTCCATTTTGATGCTCAGCGAATACAAGTATCATTTTTCTGGGTTTATGGGGTTATATGACTTTGGATTCTTCATGTAAAAGGCGAACTAATTCTTTCATATCATCGGCTGGGATCAAATGTACGCCTGATTTTTCGGTAGGTAGCTCATAACGAACCGTTTGAGCACCATAAGACACAGATACCGGATCCACCACTTGAAGTGGTTTGGATTTAGCCATCATAATTCCTCTCATATTAGGAATTCTCTGCTCTGCAAGTCCCTTTGCCGCACTCACTACAAGAGGTAAAGAAGACTTGCATTTTTCTATTCCTCCTTCAATTTCTCTATTTAAAACTATATTATCTCCTTCCATTTCCAAATGGTTGGCATAGCTCACATATGGAAAGTCCAATAACTCGGCCACCATAGCACCTACCGTCGAACCATTGTAGTCTATACTTTCCTTACCTAGTAGAACCAAATCATAAGAACCTGATTCAACAATAGCAGAAATTTGATGAGCTACAAAATTAGAAGACTCGGGATTTGCATTAACTCGAATAGCATCTTGAGCTCCAATGGCAAGCCCTTTGCGAATGATGGTATCACTATCGCTTAAACCAACATGAACTATGGTCACCTTACCGCCCAGTTGTTCTTGAAGCTCAATGGCCTTTACCAAAGCATACCACTCATCGTAGGGGTTCATAATAAAAGACATTCCACTCTCATCGATTGAATTTCCCCCGTTATTAAGGGTTATCTTTGCAGTGGTATCCGGCGTTTTACTAATCGCAACTAAAATATTCATGTCGTCAAACTTTCTTGTAAATTTAAACTATTTAGCGAATTTTCGCTAATTAAATTGGATTATGGAAAAAAATAGAATAGAACAACTTTTAGCCTACTTAAAAGACACTCCAAATGATTCTTTTGTTTTGTTTGCCTTAGCTAAAGAATACGAGCGGGCAGGGCAATTGGAGGAAAGCCTTAATTGGTATCAAAAACTTCAAAAAACTGACCCCAACTACGTTGGATTATACTTTCAATATGCGGCTTTACTATGTAAAGTTTTTCGCAAAGAAGAAGCTAAATTAGTCTATGAGGAAGGTATTGATGTAGCTAAAAAACTTAAAGACCATCATGCTGAAAATGAATTAAGGGCAGCTTATAACTTGCAGGATTGGTCGTGAATTAAAAAAAATTATACTTAGGGTTACCATTTGGAACTTTTCTACCAAAAAAAACTTTATTCTACTGGACTTAACAATCATTAAAAATATTCACCATGCTACTGGCCAAGGGAAGCAAGGTTAGGCTAAAAAATTCTGGGGAATTGGCCCGGGTAACTTCCGTTTTGGATGCTGACATTGTCCAAGTTCAATTGGAAAAAGATGGTATGGAAATTCCGATATTCATTGATGATTTAGAACGTCCAGATGTCCAAAACCGGCACATCAACTATATTTCAACCAAATCCACTCCTGCTAGTGAATTCTTGAGTACATCAGGGGAAATAAGCCAATATAAAACGCTACACAAAAATGGGTTTCAATTAGGTTTTGTTTTTGAAACAACGCACAACCAATATAGAGTTTATCTAATCAATGATAGCCATAATTCTTATGTGTTTACCTTGAAAAAAAAATACAAGGGTCAATTTATTCAAACGGTTAATGGACAAATCGATCCCAATTCCTTTCAACACATAGGCAACTTGGATTTTACAGCACTAAGCGATTCGCCCAGTTTTAATTTAACTACTTGGGTTAAAAAGGAAAATGGATCAGGGGCAAAAACAGACTATGAAATAAGGACCAAGCCTTCTAATTTCTTTAAACCCACCAAAGTCATTCCCCTAATTAATCAACCAGGAATCTATTTTACATTCAAAATCAAAAAATCACCAGCTCCATCCATAGAGCTTATCAAAGCTGCCAAAGAAATAGCTAATAAGTCCAATAAGGGAAGCAAATGGTCAAATGTTGAAGATTTGGTTCTGGAAAAAGCTGAATTTTCAGTAGAATTAGACTTACACTACCACACCCTTTGTGAACGCGAAGATATACCTTCTAAAAAAACAAATCAGACCATTTTAGAATACCAATTAGTAGTCTTTGACAACTATTTGTGGAAGGCCCATAACTTAGCTATAGATAAAGTGTTTATCATTCATGGAGTCGGGGAAGGAGTATTAAAAAAAGCACTTGAATCCAAACTAAAATTTCATCCTGCGGTCCAGGGTTTCCTCAATGAATACCACCCGAAATATGGATGGGGAGCAACCGAAGTACGGCTTAGATAACTCAAATATTTAAGGTAGATTCTTTTAGATTATTCATTATTGACTACGTCCCTTTATAAGTTATTTCTTTACCTAAACCCCATCTATTATTAAATTTTTTAAACAAATGAGATATAAGCCTTTAAGTTAGTTTTTAATTCTACAATATTATTACAATTCAACGCGATTCCTTAGTTCCACATAGTGAATCAAAATAAATCCTATCCAAAAATATTTTAAGAGGCATTTAAAAATAAACAAAAAAAAGAGGGGCAATTCCTTGCAGAACTGCCCCTCTAAAGTTATTCTTTAACT
>CALAZP010000003.1 GCA_937926355.1 uncultured Saprospirales bacterium | reverse complement strand
CGATTCAAAGAAAGATTTTTGCTCGTTCAGCATTTGATTTTTCGTACCGATTGCCGAGGTTTCAGATGAGAAATATCCACTTCAAATTCCCACCCGAATTGGTCAACAGGTTTTTTGATACCCTTACCCTTCAGAAGGGAATTCCTAAACTTTTAATTGAGATTACTACATCGGTACTACAAATATTCTTTGGCTTACTGCTCATATCCTTCTACCATCAATTTTTTGTTTTTTACAGTTTCATTTTGATTACTGTTTTGATTTTAATCTTTAGGTATACTGGCAAAAATGGGATTCAAACCAGTATAAATGAATCTAGCAGAAAGTATAATGTCGCCCATTGGCTGGAAGAGGTTGCTAGAACCATGAGTACCTTTAAGCTAAGTGGCAACACCTCTTTTTCTTTACAAAAAACGGATGTCTTAGTAGAAAAATATCTTAATGATAGATTGGATCACTTTAAGGTTTTGAAAACTCAATACATCAGTATTGTGGTTTTCAAAGCATTATTTACAGCTGCATTACTGTTTTTAGGCAGTATTTTGGTCATTGACAACAGAATCAATATTGGACAGTTTGTCGCTGCAGAAATTGTGGTGATTCTAATTCTAGCCTCAGTGGAGAAACTAATCTTGAGTATGGATACGGTTTATGATGTTTTAACCGCTATCGACAAATTGGGATTTGTATTAGATCTTCCATTAGAAAATGAGGAAGGTATTTCAGTTGATGATTTAGATTTTAGGACGGATAGCCTATCGTTGGAGGTAAAAAACCTATCCTATCTTTACCCTAATTCCATACGTCCTACCCTTCAGAAAATATCAATAAATATTCGAGCTGGGGAAAAAATATGTGTGGCGGGCTATAATGGATCGGGTAAATCTACATTGCTTAAAGTATTTTCTGGCTTGTTGCTGGACTACCATGGACAGCTTCTATACAATGAAATCCCACAAAAAAGTATCAAATTAACTGAATTAAGGGAGATGATTGGAGACTTTTGTGCAGAGGAGGATATTTTTGAAGGAACCATTTTTGAAAACATTTCTTTAGGCAGAAAAGGTATCGGAATAAAGGAAGTTACCAAGGCTCTTCAAGAAGTTAGATTAGACAATTATCTGAAAGATCAAGAGGAAGGCTTGAATACTATACTACTGCCACAAGGCATGAACGTACCAGGAAGTGTTCGTTTGAAATTGTTATTGGCTCGAGCCATCGTAGGGGCTCCTAAACTGGTTATTTTGAGTGGTTATTTTGGTGGATTTGAGCCTGCAGAAGAAAAAGCAATTGCCGATATGTTAATGGATCCCAAGAAAAATTGGACTTTAGTAATTTCTACAGATAACAGATATATTGCCTCTTTATCTGATCGAATTTATATTCTGGATGCTGGTGAAATGGTCCTGGGAGATACTTTCGACAAAGTAAAAGATACAGTTCATTTTAAGAATGTTTTTGGAACTCAAACCATTTAAACTGAGATGGCATGTTAAATATATCAAACAATACCATTACTAATAAACTCTCCATTGATTCTTTTAACTCATTCAAAAAATCAAGTATATCCAGTGCAGGAAAAAACTTTAGAAAAGGATTGGTTGTCGTCTTCTTTTTCATTTTTATTATCAGTTTCATGCCTTGGACTCAGAATATTCAATCCAGAGGGGAGGTTACCACGTTGAAACCTGAGCAAAGGCCTCAGACCATTCATTCTGCTATTCCAGGTAGAATAGAGAAATGGTATGTTACAGAAGGTGACTATGTAAAAAAAGGAGATACTGTTGTTTTTTTATCCGAGATCAAACAGGAATATTTCGATCCCCAGTTAGTAGAACGGACGAAAAACCAAATTAGAGCTAAAGAGGAATCTTTGAATGCCTATCGGCAAAAAATTGAAGCTTTAAAACTTCAGGCTAAGTCACTTGAAGCAGAGCAAGCTCTAAAAATTAATTCGTTAAAAAATAAAATTGACCAATATGGATTCAAAGTTATTTCGGACAGTATAGAGCAAATTCAATCCCAAATAGATTTTGAAATAGCGAGTCGTCAATTGGAACGATTTGACACCCTTTACAAATCGGGAATTAAAACGCTTACTGATTTGGAGGGTAAAAGACTCAAATGGCAAGAGACCTCTACTAAATTAGTGGGTAATACAAATAAGTTAGCATCTTCTAGAGTTTTTTTAGAAAATGCAGGGATAGAATTAGAGATGAACAACTTTGAGTTTCAGCAAAAGATAGCTAAAATTCAATCCGATATTTTTTCTGCTTTGTCCCAAGCCAACGAGACTATTTCTGAAATTAATAAATTAGAAATTCAAGCTGCGAACTATGAAAAGAGAAATTCTTTTTATTATATGACAGCTCCTCAAGATGGTTATATTACCAAGGTCATTAAGCCTGGTATAGGGGAAATTTTAAAAGAAGGCGAACCTTTAGTGAGTATAATCCCCGGATTCTATGAACTAGCTGTTGAACTTTATATCAACCCTATGGACCTTCCTTTAATAGAATTAGAACAGGAAGTTAGATTTATTTTTGACGGATGGCCTGCATTTGTTTTTTCTGGATGGCCCGGTTCATTCTTTGGAACTTTTAAAGGGAATGTTAAGGCGATTGACAACAATATAAGTTCAAATGGAAAATATAGAATATTGATTGCGGAGGATGCCAGCCAAAAACCTTGGCCCAAACAATTAAGGCCTGGCTCAGGTGCCCAAGGAATCGCTTTACTAAATAATGTGCCAATTTGGTATGAAATATGGAGACAATTAAACGGCTTTCCTCCTGAATTTTATAAAAATTCTACTAAATGAAATGGTTGATTCTAATTGGTTCTTTTATTTTTTTACCAATTGAAAGTCATTCACAAATCCAGCAGTTAGATACCATGACCATGCTCGATTTTTTAAAGAGCGTCATGAAAAATCATCCCACAGCTTTAATAGCGCAGCAAAAAGTTCAGGAGGCTGAAGCAATGCTATTGATGGCTAAAGGAGGATTTGACCCAAAAATAAAAGCGGATTGGAGCAATAAGACTTTTGACGGTAAAAATTATTACTCAATAGGAAAGGCAGGTATTAGTGTGCCTTTAAATCCTGGCATTGAATTGGTTGCTGATTACAAAGTTGCTAATGGAACTAATATTAACCCTGAAAATCTTATTCCAGCTGTTGGGCAAAGTTCCTTTGGTTTAAAAATCAATTTGGGAAAAGGATTGCTGTATGATGAACGCAGATGGTTGGTTCAAACGGCTAATTTACAGCGACCTCTGAATGAATCTGAGCGACAGATAATGTTGAATGATTTGCTGTATGATGCAAGTAAATACTATTTGAATTGGAAGTATTCAGGAGCTATTCTTGAAGCTTACACTCAATACCTAGATTTAGCAATTAATAGGTTCGAAGCAATTAAAAATGGGTTTTTGGCCTATGATTATGCAGCAGCGGATACCCTAGAGGCCTATACAGTTGTAT
>CALAZP010000002.1 GCA_937926355.1 uncultured Saprospirales bacterium | reverse complement strand
AGCACATACAGAATTCAAACTAACCAACTATTATGAATTTCATTAGGAACATAAAAGGATATGAAATCGAAATTAAATAGAGATATAGGACTTCTTGCACTTTCTGCAACAGGGATTTGTTCGATGTTAGGGGCATCTGTTTATATCGTCCCCTTTATGATTCATCGCTCTGTTCCTGGAATTGGAGATCAAGTTTTAACCGCCTTTTTAATTGCAGCCATCCCTGCGGTATTTGCAGCATTAAGCTATTCCGCTTTGGGTTCTGCACTACCTGAACCGGGGGGAAGCTATATATACGTTTCCAAGGGGCTGAATAAATTTTTAGGGTTCATCGCTAGTTTTTCCCAATGGTTTGGTCTATCCATTATTATTGGTGTGGTGAGTTACCTAGCTATTCCATTTATTAGGGACATGACTATTGCATTAGAATGGAAAGAAGCAGGTCAATTTTTAAGTTTGGGGAAAGTAAGAGTTTTACTATCCCTTTTTTTAGTTTGGACCTTTGTTCTCATCAACCTAAAGGGAAATTCTTTTTATAAAAAAGCCCTTATCCCCCTCATGCTCCTCATGTTTGGAATGGGGTGTTTAGTAATTTTTTGGGGCCTTTACTTCAATCATTCAGATTTTTTGAACGCTTCTGAAATTTCAATTCCAACTCAAATTCAAACGTCTCATAGTATTCCGATTATTTTTAGCGCAGCCTCCATCCTTTTCTCTAGTTTTATTGGGTTTGATTCCATTGCGCAGGCAGGTGGAGAAGCTAAGAATCCATCTACCAATATTCCTCTTGCAATAGGATTAACGATATTAGTCGTAGGTGCTTTCTACTTTCTTTTTACCTATGCGGTTTACCACGCAGTTCCTTGGCCATATATTGCTCAAAGGGCTATGGTCGAAGACATTACTGCTCCTGGTTTATTGGCCCCATTACTTTCCCCGTTCATGGGAGCGCTTATTATTGGTGGAGCAGGAATAGCTCTGGTAAATGATATTCCAGCAATGTTGCTTTCCGTTTCCAGATTAACATTTGCTTGGTCTTCAGATGGGATTTTTCCTAAAATTTTTTCGAAAGTGGGGACAAAGAGTAAAACGCCCTCTAACGCATTACTATTATCAGGTTCTATGGCATCCATTGGTATATTAGGCAGTCATTTTGCAGGCGATTTTTTCTTGGGCATTGATATCATGGTTACTGCTATGATGATTAATTTTACTCTGATGTGTATCACCCTTTTATTGATTGATCGTCGTCAACCCCTTATTGCTCAAAAGATTAAAATATTTAAAACGATTAAGGCAAGGATAGCGGTTGGTGGAATAGGTTTGATTTTAATGACTATTTTTATGGGAATACACCTATACAAAAATCTTGTGCTGTCTTCTCAAATCTGGTATCTGAAATCTACTCCAACCTACCTGATTGTCATGATTATAGGGGCTACCATTTATTTTTATAAAACCAAATCAAACAGCTGAGCAATGAAAATAAAAAGCGTGAAACTTTCTGATACACTAGCCATATCTCCAATTATTACAGGCATGTGGCAGATTGCAGATATGGAAAGGAATGGCGCTCCTGTAGATCGGGAAAAAGCTGTAGAGGATATGATTCGCTATGTAGAGTCTGGCTTTACCACTTTTGACATGGCTGATCACTATGGAACTGCTGAAGAAGTTGCTGGTTTATTTAATAAAAAATATGAAGGCCAATACGATTACCAAATGCTAACCAAATGGGTACCACCTCCCGGTAAAATATCCAGAAAAGAAGTAGAATATTCAGTTGAAAAAGCTTTGGATCGCCTTCAAACTTCCGCATTAGATTTATTACAATTTCACGCTTGGAATTACCCTGACCCTTCTTGGTTGGAAACCCTTTTTATGCTTAAAGAAATCCAAGAAAAAGGTCTCATAAAAAACCTCGGGGTTACCAATTTTGATGCCATACATTATGAAATGGCCCTTATATCTGGAATTCCACTAGTGAGTAATCAAATAAGCCACTCTATTCTAGATCGGAGAGCTTTAAAAGATTGGATTCAACTCTGTCAAAAATACAAAGTGCACCTCCTAGCCTATGGCACATTGGCTGGAGGCTTTTTATCAAATCGTTGGCTGAATCAGGATATTATTCCAAATGAATCAGAAACAACTTGGTCTCAGATGAAATATTATCGTTTTATCCAAGCCGCTGGAGGTTGGAAAAAATTTAAAGCGGTCCTTAACCAACTTCAGCAGATGATGAACCAAACGACTGAACTTCAAAGTCAAAGTATTGCTCAACTCGCAGCTCGTTTTGCTTTACAAAACCCAGCCGTAGCAGCCATTATCATCGGAGCACGGTTAGGTTCGTCTAACCATTTAGTGGAGAATCAAAAAATACTAGAACAATCGTTATCCAAGGAACAATATCAAAAAGTTTTAAACCTAGCAGAACCACTCGACCCTATTCCTGGCGATTGTGGAGATGAATATCGCAAACCGCCGTATTTAACGGCATCGGGAGATTTAAGTCACCATATTGAAAATTTTCCTCCACCCTATGACGTAGTAACAGATGAAAGAGGGACCCAAAGAGTATATTCGGGAACGCCATGGGAACCCATCGCCGGATACTGCAGAGCAATAAAAACTAAAGATACCATTAAAGTTTCCGGCACTACTGCTACACTCAATAATCGCTTGATAGGAGGAAATGATCCCGCTGCACAAACTCATTTTATTATTGATAAAATCGAAGGAGCCCTCCAATCTTTAGGAGCTCAATTACATCAAGTGGTTAGAACACGAGTTTTTATTTCGGATACTTCTTTTTGGAAACCTGTTGCAGAAGCAATGGGTAAAAGATTTGCTAATCACCATCCCACTAATACCATGGTAGGCGCCCCCCTAATTGGAGAAGAATACTTAGTGGAAATAGAAGCCGAGGCTATAATTACGGAAAACTAAACAACAATAAATTATCTTAATCAATAAAATTTTATCCATGAAATTCAATTTAATTACCCTGCTACTGTTTTTAGGAGCCACCATCTCCTTTGGACAAGGTAGAACACTTGAACCTGATCATCAAGTGGTTACCGAACATCAGGTAACTATCCGCGGCAAATCCATTCCTTACAACGCCACAGCAGGAACTCAACCCGTTTGGAATGACAAAGGAGAGACCATTGCATCACTTTTTTATACCTATTACCAGCGTTCTGATATTAAAAACCAAGACACTAGACCCCTAGTTATATCTTTCAATGGAGGCCCTGGATCCGCTTCTGTATGGATGCACCTCGCCTATACAGGTCCTAAAATTTTAAAAATAGATGATGAAGGTTACCCTATTCAACCATACGGTGTTAAAGACAACCCTCATTCTATTTTAGATGAAGCAGATATTGTGTTTGTTAATCCAGTTAATACTGGTTATTCTAGGATTATAGATCACGAAACCAAACGAGAGACTTTCTTCGGTGTTAATGCAGATATAAAATACTTGGCAGAATGGATCAATACCTTTGTAACGCGATCCAATAGATGGGCTTCACCTAAATTTTTAATTGGGGAAAGCTATGGCACCACCAGAGTTTCTGGTCTCGCTCACGAATTACAAAATAGCCAATGGATGTTTATCAATGGTGTTATCCTAGTCAGCCCAACTGAACTGGGCATCGAAAGAGATGGCCCTGTAGAAGCAGCTAACCGTTTGCCCTATTTTGCCGCTGCAGCATGGTACCACAAAGTATTAACAGCTGAACATCAAAATAAAGAGCTAGAAATACTTTTGGAAGAAGTGGAAGATTTTACTATCAATGAATTATTGCCCGCTATGGCTAAAGGTGGGTTTTTGCCAGAAGATGAAAAGAGCGCTATTGCTGATAAAATGGCAGCCTATTCGGGACTTTCTGCTCATACCATATTACAACATAATTTAGATGTACCCACCTCTTTCTTTTGGAAGGATTTACTTCGTGAAAAGGGAGGTTATACAGTAGGAAGATTAGATTCAAGATATAAAGGAATCGACAAACAAGAAGCGGGAGTTAGACCAGATTATAACTCTGAATTAGATTCTTGGCTACATTCTTTTACCCCTGCTATTAACTACTATTTTAAAAATCACCTTAACTATCAAACTGAGGTTAAATACAATATGTTTGGCCCCGTTAACCCTTGGGATCGATCAAGAGATAGAACAGGGGAACAATTAAGATTGGCCATGGCTCAAAATCCGTACATGAAAGTTATGGTTCAATCTGGTTATTTTGATGGAGCAACAACATATTTTGAAGCCAAATATACCCTATGGCAATTAGACCCTAGTGGCAAGATGAAGGATAGATTAAGATTCGAAGGGTACCACAGTGGCCATATGATGTACTTGCGTGCAGAAGATTTGAAGTCTTCCAATGAACACCTAAAGTCATTTATAAAAAGTGCCATACCCGAATTTGGAACTCCTGCAAAATATTAAACTACATGAGCAAATTTTGGGAGAAAATCACCCAACTTTTCAAAGAGGCAGAGCAAAGCTCTGCCTCTAATCCCGTCTTACATGAAGTGATGACCTTTTCAAAAAATTTTAAAGAGGATTATGATTTTTGGTGTAATACTCTTGTGCTTCGTAAACTGGTCAATTGGTTGTCAGATCAATACTCACTTTATGTAGTTAATCCTGACGCTCCTTTAAATACCCTAGATTTTTTGGATGGCCAAAGCACTAAAGGTTTTGTTATTCACTTTCAACAAATGGGCTATAGTACAAGAGATACGCAATTTTTTGCCTATTGGTTAAAGGAAAAGATTAAAACCCTCCCCTATAGGCTACAAATTGCAGACCGTCGAACCTTTGCAGGGGATTCTAACTCCGTTGAAACTATTGAAAGATTTTATATTAAACCCAATAAAAAAATTATTCCTGGAGAAAAAATTGACCAATACTTCGGAAATATTTCTATTGAACTAACACTTAAGAATGAGGCCCCAGACCAGTTGTTTTTAAAATCAACTGTCTATCCTGATAGAATCTACAATGAAGGATATGGACTGGAAGCTTTAATGCAGCATATACTTTAATCGAATTCAAGAAATAATTTACTGGTGTTTTAATCCATCCCTAAGGCCATTCTTCCACAGGATATTATTGCCAGCAGAATCTAGCAACTATCCACTTAGATAATACCTATATTCAACTTATGGTTTCGAATCTTTATTCCTCTATCATGCCAACAGAAAGCTTATTCCAAAGTAAATTCTCACCAACATAATCTAGCAACTATCCACTCTGATAATATCTATATTCAACTTATGGTTTCGAATCTTTATTCCTCTATCATGCCAACAGTAAGCTCATGCCAAAGCATATCTTTTAGTTGGGTAAGATTCAAACCAGTAACTGCGGAAATAAAAATATGAGGAATTTCAGCTGGAATATCTGGAGCTAGCATATCTTGAAGATCTTCATCGATTAAATCACTCTTGGTGATAGCTAATATTCTAGGTTTATATAACAACTCCTCATTAAACTCCTTCAATTCATTTACTAAAATTTGGTATTGCTCTCCAATATGATCCGCATCAGATGAAACCATGAATAACAAAACCGCATTCCTTTCAATGTGCTTTAAAAATCGATGACCCAATCCTTTGCCTAAATGCGCATTTTCAATAATTCCAGGAATATCTGCCATAATGAAGGACCGTCCATCCCTATAATCTACTATTCCCAAATTAGGAACTAAGGTCGTAAAAGCGTAATTGGCAATTTTAGGTTTGGCAGCAGTAATAGACGCTAGTAAAGTTGATTTTCCGGCATTTGGAAATCCTACCAAACCAACATCTGCTAGGACTTTTAACTCTAAAATTTTCCACTCCTCTTTCCCTTCCTCTCCAGGTTGAGCATACCTTGGAGATTGATGCACTGCAGATTTAAAATGCGCATTCCCCTTGCCTCCTCGACCTCCTGAAACTAGTATTTTTCCTTCTCCATCTTGGTTTATTTCAAATGCAATTTCCCCTGTTTCCGCATCCTTTGCTACAGTACCTAAAGGAACATCTAATATAACATCACCTCCATCAGCTCCAGTCATATTATTTTTTCCACCATTTTGCCCAGCTCCAGCAATAACGTGTTTTCTATATTTTAAAGACAATAAAGTCCACACGTTTCGATTACCCCTTAAAATAATATGTCCTCCTCTGCCTCCATTTCCTCCATCTGGTCCTCCCTTTGGCTCATACATAGCTCTATGAAAATGAACTGAGCCAGCTCCTCCTTTGCCTGATCGACAACAGATTTTTACATAGTCTACAAAGTTCTGCTCAGCCATTATTATACATTGACTTTATCCTAAATTATTATTTTGAAATCTATCTGCCTCCGACATAAACAAACCTTCTCTTCAAACTCACTTTCCACCATTTCAACTACTCAATCCTCTCTC
>CALAZP010000001.1 GCA_937926355.1 uncultured Saprospirales bacterium | reverse complement strand
CGAAATGATTGATAGGATATTTCTGAAGTAATGGTTACCAACTCATTGTATTTCATCCTTTCTTCTTCAGTGGGTTCTTTACTAATGACCCGATATCCCAATTCCTCTATATGATTAATAATGAGTTGTATCAATCGCTCCGGATCGGACTCTTTTACCAATCGAATATCTATTTCCGCTCGCGCTTGATCGGGAATAATAGTTCTTACCGATTCATTAATCCATCCAGATTGCATCCCTCTTACATTAAGCGAGGGGAATTGTAATGCCTCCTGATAATTATCTCCCACCTTTTCTGAAACTGCAATTTGAAGATCCTCCAACATCTTTTCTTCTTCTTGTGGAATGGCCGCCAATATATCCTTTGTTGCTTTATCTAATTCAATTCCATCATAAAAGCCCTCAACCAAGACCTTTCCTTCTTTGTCTTTTAGCGAACTTAAAATATTAGCTAACTTAAAAACTGGGTTAGGAATATAGTTGCCATAATGGCCACTGTGCTGAGGCTTGATTGCTCCATAAGTAGTCATTTGCATAGTGGCAATTCCCCTTGCCCCAAAATATAACGTAGGTTTATTACTGGGGTGCATTGGGCCGTCAAAAATTAATAAGATGTCCGAAGCTAAAAGTGATCTATTTTGCTCAACCGCCTCCGGCAGATTAGGAGACCCCATTTCTTCTTCGAAATCACAAATCACTTTGAGGTTATAGGGAATTGAAGTATTTTTTGATTGCATTATGTCAATTGCAGTCAAAAACATCATTACTGGTCCTTTTGCATCACTAGCCGCTCTAGCAAATATTCTCCAATCCTCTTCGTATTGCTCTATTGATTCCCAAGGGATTATTTCCCAGTTGCCATTAGAATGCTCCTTTTTCAGAACTGGAACAAATGGATCGGGTTGGAACCACTTACTGGGGTCAACTGGTTGACCATCCATTTGCAAGTAAACCAAAACAGTAGGAAGGTCCTCTTTAAACGGTAAAGATGCCATTAATAATGGTGCTCCTTTTGTTTCAATTCTTCTGCTAACAAACCCCCGCCTTTTAAACGCCCTTTCAGCCCATTGAATATTTTTTTCAATATCCATTGGAAAATTAGCATCATTAGGAATACTGAGTACCTCTTGAAGTTCTTTAAAACTTGCTGTTGTAAAGGAATCGATAAGAGGAATTCGTTCCACCACATTCTGGGCCATTGCCAATGAATGGAAAACCCCCATTATAATTAATAATAGTAGCTTATTTTTTACCGAAGGTAAAATACTGATCAATTGGTTAGCAGCTTTCATGCACTATTAATTTTTGCTTTTCGCCCTTAAGTTTTGAAATAAACCTTAAATTAACAAATCAACCTAAAAATTAATAAAAATGAAAAATCGCAGGGCTTTTTTAAAATCAGCTTCCATAGGCCTATCTGCCTTTGCCTTGGGGCCTCAAACTATATTCGCTACGGCAAAAAATTACAAAAGAATTATTGGCTCAAATGAAAGAATAAACGTGGGATTGGTTGGATTAGGCCGGCGATATGGAGGATTTATTCCTGCAATAGCCAAAAGTTCCAATAACATCCACCTCCAATATTTGTGCGATGTTATGAAAAAGCAGCGAGAAAACGCTGCAAAAAATGTGGAAAACCAAGTGGGCTATTTGCCCCAACTAGAAAATGATATCCGTAAAATGTTGGAAGATCCAACACTTGATGCCATTTTCAACGCTACACCCGATCATTGGCATACCCCTGGCTCCATTATGGCACTAAACTCTGGCAAACATGTTTATGTGGAGAAACCTTGTAGCCACAATATGGAAGAAAATAATTGGTTAGTTGATGCCCAAAAAAAGACAGGTCTGGTGGTACAAATGGGAAATCAACAAAGATCTTCTAACCATACTAAAGAAATTATCAATGCCATTCATAAAGGCATTATTGGTAATCCTTTTAAAGCCGTTGCCTTTTATAGCAATTCAAGAGGAGAAGTTCCTAACCAGACCCCTGCTCCAATTCCTGAGGGATTAGATTGGGATTTGTTTCAAGGCCCGGCCATAAGGCGCAATTACACCCATAATACTTGGGATTATAACTGGCATTGGTATGGTTGGGATTATGGAACAGCTGAGGCGGGTAATAATGGAACTCATGAAATGGATGTGGCGAGATGGGCTTTACAAGTGGACTATCCTATACATGCTAAAGTTGCTGCAAATAAAAACCATTTTACTAATGATGGATGGGAAATGTACGATACCATGTTGGCCGAATTCACTTTTGAAAACCAAAAGACTATTCAGTGGGATAGCAAAAGCAGAAATGGTTATTCCACTTATGGAGCTGATAGGGGTGTAATAGTCTATGGCAGTGAAGGGACTGTATTTGTCAATAGAAATAAATACATATTACACGACCGTTCAGGAAAAGTAATTCGTGAAGTTTCTAGTTTAGGAACTGAAGCGGGGACTGCTCTAGGTGGAGGGGGCGATATGACAACAGCGCACCTTGAGAATTTTTTCCAAACCATTCGAGGGTTAGACCAGTTAAACGCACCAATTGATGACGCTAGCATAAGTATGGCAATGGTACATTATTCGAATGTCGCTTATAGAATTGGCGAAGGATTTGAAATAGACCAAACCGGTAGAATGTTAAGTAGAAAGGCTATGGAATTTTGGGGAAGAGAATATGAAAAAGGCTGGAAACCATCTTTCTAATTTCTCTTCCCCGAGAATATTTTTTATTCTATCAATACCATTTTCCTTGTAGAAACAAAGTTTCCAGTAGTTAAAGTGTAGTAATATACACCTGCAGCAGATAAATCCTCTTTGGTAATTTCAACTCGGTGGTTACCTTTTTGATAATTACCACTTATAGTTTTAATTACTCTTCCAGTAACATCTGTGATAGTAAGCGTTGCAGTATTAGCTTCTCTTAAGTAGAAATCCACGATGGTCGACTGTTTGAAAGGGTTTGGTAAATTTTGCATCAATTGGGTTGCATCTACAGCTAATTCTGTATCGGCAAACTCTATATTAACACTTTCAATTATTCCACTAGGATTATAAGCTTCTGCACTTAAATTCTTTTGATCTATGGATATCATCTCACTTAACCTTCCATTTTTCATTGCTTTAAATTTAAAGCGGACCAAATCCATTACATCGCTATCTTCAGCATAAAATTGAGCTTTTTTCATCCAGCTAATCAAAAGGGTATTTTCGCTTTCTAAATAATTGAAATTCTCCTCCCCAACTAAGGCTTCTTCAATCATAATAATTTCAATATCCCTAAACTTAACTCCGGTTTGGAATCCGGTAATATTGGATACGTTTCTTTTTACCTCTATTTCATATTCATTACCCTCATCTACCTGAAGATTTGGAATACCTAATACTAATGAATGGTTGCTCCTTTGCTGAATGTCATTAAGCGCTGAATTATTCACATCTCCTACTTTGATGGCAACAAAATCTACTTGGACCTTACCCTGTAGGTCATTTACATTAATTACTTCAGGGAAAGAGGCACTCCATGGATTTTGAGGATCTGGGAAAGAAAATGCCGTAGGCACAAATCTCCAGCTGGTATTGCCTGCAAAATCAGAACGCTGTAACAATAAGTTTTGTCTTAGGATGATAAGGTCTAATGTAGAAATAGAACCTGAATTATTGACATCCGCTGCAATGAGTTTATAAGGGCTATCCAATAAGGCCGTCCCCAATATATGCTTGCTGATCAATACCAAATCAAACGTGCTAATTCCATTAAGCAAGTCTTCATTTTTAGCCGGAGCTATCGTATAGTCAGATCCAATCTCCAATCCTCCGATGCTAAATGAACCATCTGCTTGAGTTATCCTTTCATATCTTAAGTGGCTACCATTAACCTGTAAATAAACCCCAGACACCGTTTCATTATCTTCTGTCGTAATTATCCCTGTCAATTCACTAACTTCTGGGCAGGGTGTTAAATTATCCTGAACAGAAATAGTGGTAATACAATAATCCTTATTCTTTTCAGGAGATTGGTCTGTCGCAATAACAGCAACACTTAGGGTTCCTTTATCACTACAACTTAAAATCATGCTGGTTGTATTAGCCAACTTAATTTCATCAGCAGTTTTTTGATCACCCTCTTCATTAAGCAATCTAGTGATATAATAGGTTCTGCTGTCTCCAGAACAATCGGCAATGGGGGAATTAACTAAGAAATCCTTAGCAGCTACTTCAGCTATGCCCAATTGACCATCTTCTAATGGCATTAATTCTACAGCGAATCCCTCTATACATAAAGGAGCTGAACCTTTTGCATCATATACAGTGAATACATGATCTTCTATTCGAACGTTTCCACATCCATCCCTCGCCACCAACCTCAATCGATGTGTTCCAGCTGGCAAATCTGATCCCTTGTAGGTAACCGCACCATCAGCTTGCTCTATATCAGCAAGTACATTGTATTCAAACTTATCGCTATTGGCTCCGGCGTCATTTCCTGCATCTAAGTATGCCTCCGTTACCTCAACTTGATTAATATCACTAGTACAATCATCTCCTAAAGTAGCCACAATCTCAACATCACCTGGACATCCCTGCTCGTTACTGTAACTTGGGAAAGAATCTTGCTCTGCTATGAAAACAATGGTTGGTTCCTCAGCATCATACACCTTTAGGATCTGGGTATAGGTGAAATAGCCCTCCGAATGATCTCCTGAAGCCTTCGTCCAGTATAGATCCCAACTGGAAGTGGTATAGTCTGAAAAATCAATAGAGTCTTTTTGAGTGTCTCCAGAAAGCCAATAAACAACTTTCGAATCAGGACTCACCAAGCCTTCTTTCCCAATGGTATCTCTTCTATCAGACCTGTTTTGATCGTCTCCATTGGTTTCTTCATCTTGATAATCCCAAAAAATATGCTGGGTTTTTTCTTGATACTCAAAATGAATCGTATAGGAGTCTCCATCTTTCCCATCCTCATCCATATCTAATCTTTCCAACTGAATTGGAGAACCTTCTTCTTCAAATTCACACCAATTAATAATATTGAAGGTCCTAAATATTTTATAGCATTCATCCGCTGAAGCTTCAAACTTCTCTTCCACCCTTGATATGGTGATTAAATCACATCCACTCTCACTATAAATTACGTCATCTTGGTCTAAATCCTCGCACTCCTTTACCTCATCAGCTGGGAAAGTAATGCTGTAGCTGTGATTCTCACTAAAGACCAAAGACATTCTACATGAATCGGCAAATTCTTTATCATCTATTTGTCTATAAACTTTATAATACCGATTTACCCAACCATAACCACACTGATCTATGGAGGATTCCGTATCAAAAACTTCAATATTGGAGCCACAAAGCTCTTCAATGGAAACGTTTTCTAATGTAATTGAATCTTCAAAAAATCTATTCCAAACTTCTGAGTCACCTCCTAAATCGTCTCCTGAAGGCAACTCATCACAAGAGTAATAAACAGTACCTATATCTCTACATTCTGGTTGTGTTTTGTCAACAGGAACAATATTGGTCCAACATATCGTCTCATTATTAGATTCGTCTGTAACTCTTAGTTCAACCAATATAGACAATCCCTCATCATCGCATGTAAAAGCTACAGCATCGGACCATTCTGTCATA
Source organism: uncultured Saprospirales bacterium (assembly GCA_937926355.1). Classification (GTDB taxonomy): domain Bacteria; phylum Bacteroidota; class Bacteroidia; order Chitinophagales; family Saprospiraceae; genus CALAZP01. Next base: position 773 of record CALAZP010000001.1, on the reverse strand, counting down.
ACTTCACCCAACATTCTTCTTACCTTACGATCAGTTATTGCTCCACAATTGTCCCAACTTCCCTCATCTAGTCGCTCTGCAGTTACCCAAGCTTGACCTCTTTCTGTTGTGCTTCCGATCTCTGTTTCCACAATCGTCCCTAACCACCCATCTTACTAAATAGCTTCCACTTGGGAGGTGTTCCAAACTAATACTTCCATCATCTGAAACTTTTCCAGTAACGCCTTCGGAACCAACTACAGCACTATACGAACCATTATCATTCATCGCCGCAAAAGCAATTTCGTTGTCTATACTAGCTAATGTATCCCTATAGACAGTAATGTCAATAAAGGATGACCCACAATTATCCGTTGCGTGGCCTCTTGATATCGAAACTACTCCCGCACATTCATCCGCTGAATAAGAAGTCGTAATGGTAGTTGAATTTTCTGTAAAAGTAGGTTCAGTCCAGTCACCAACTCTAATCAATTGGTTGTATATAACAGAGGTGCCTGGCCTACACCAATCGTAAACGGTCCATTCCCTCCTAAACTCTTTGTTATTTGAACAGGTCTCTACCACCGCTTAATCCTCATATCCAGCAGCCAAATTACAAACCGCATTGGTCGGAGTCAAATCTTCAAAACCTGTTAATGTAGGTATAAAAGGATACCCCGTTGACGATGGGTGTGGCAATCCATTGTCCAAAAGGGCAATTGAACCATCCATTTCATCGCAATCCAATGTTACGGTATAATTCGGCAACCTCAAATCAGTTAAATTAGGATTTC